>CASDRM010000127.1 GCA_949283135.1 uncultured Ruminococcus sp. | reverse complement strand
GAAGCAGCCGGTGTCGGTGGCGATGCCGGTATAGAGGCAGGAAGCGACTATCCCCGACGGAGTGCCCCCCATATGCTCAAACAGCTCGTACAAAACAAGGCAGGTCGCGCTGGCGTCCGGGTCGATAAAATTGCGGGCGGCGAACTTCTTACTTGTCCTGTGGTGGTCTATGCACAGGTCTATCCTGTCCGAGTAGTGCTCAAGCCTCTCTCCCAGAAGCTGAGTGTCCGCCACGTCCACCGAGACGACATACCTTTCCTCAAACTCCTGCTGGGTATACCCATCGGACAAACACGAGAATCTTTGCGGTATCCCGTCAGAGTTAAGGACATTCGCCCTTTTGCCCATGGCGCGCAGGTAATAGCAGAGCGCGAGCCCCGCTCCGATGCAGTCGCCGTCCGGACTCTTGTGGGTGAGTATGGTTATGTTGTCCCAGCCGGACAACAGCGCCGCCAGTCCTTCGTAATCTATCATTTATTCTTCCTCCGGCATGCTTTTTGGATCGCCCTCGCCGTCCTCTGTCGGGTCGTCCTTTGGAATGTCGAGCTCCTTGAGTATCCTTGATATTCTCGCGGAATACTCGGTGGAATCGTCAGGTATGAACTTCAGCTCAGGCGCCTTGCGCAGGTGAAGAAGGTTTGATACCTCACGGCGTATCAGCCCTGAAGCGCTCTCAAGACCCTTCACCGCCTCCTTTGCCCGCTCCATTCCCTCTACGCTGGATATATATACCCTTGCGGAGGAGCGGTCACGGGTGACCTCGCATCTGACCACGGTGAGCATCTGACCCTTTATTCTCGGATCCTTCAGCTCAGGTATCATGCCGCTTATTATCCTTTGCAGGTCGGACGCCATACGTCCCGATTTGAAATCAGCCACTAATTACCCGCCTTTCAGATTATTTGCTCGTCTCGGTCATCTGGTACGCCTCGAAGATATCTCCCTCCTTGAAGTCGTTGAACTTCTCAAGGGTTATTCCGCACTCAAAGCCTGCCGCGACATCCTTGACATTATCCTTGAATCTCTTCAAGCTGGACATTTTGTCCTCGCTTATAACTATTCCGTCACGAACAACTCTTACAAGGTCGTTCCTCGATATCTTTCCGCTCACGACATAGCAGCCCGCTACCGAGCCTACGCCAGAGATCTTGTAGACCTGTCTTACCTCTACTCTCGCGGTGTCCGTCTCAACAAACTTCGGAGCAAGCATTCCCTTCATAGCGGTCTGGATCTCCTCAATGGCGTCATAAATTACCCTGTAGGTCCTCAGATCCACTCCCTCGCGCTCGGCGTTTTCCTTGGCGACTGGGTCGGGTCTTACGTTAAAGCCTACTATTATGGCGTTCGAGGCGGTGGCGAGCATGACGTCGGACTCTGAAATAGCTCCGACTCCGCCGTGGATGACCTTGACCTTTACCTCGTCGTTGGATATCTTTTCAAGGGACTGCTTTACAGCCTCGACCGAGCCCTGGACGTCCGCCTTTACTATTATAGGCAGCTCCTTGACCTCGCCCTCGGATATCTGGCTGAACAGGTTGTCAAGCGTTACCTTCTGGTACTGCTTGAATACCTCCTCCTTAGCCTCCTGCTTGCGCTGCTCGACAAGCTCTCTTGCGAGCTTCTCGTCGGCTACGGCGTTAAACACGTCTCCCGCCGAGGGAACGTCGGCAAGTCCGGTTATCTCGACCGGCACCGAGGGTCCTGCGGTCTTTACAGCCCTGCCCTTGTCGTCGGTCATCGTCCTCACTCTTCCGACGGCGGTTCCGGCGATAATTACATCGCCGAGCTTGAGCGTTCCGTTCTGGACAAGCACAGTCGCTACAGGACCTCTGCCCTTATCAAGCCTTGCCTCGATTATCGAGCCCTTTGCGAGCCTGCTGGGATTTGCCTTGAGCTCAAGCACGTCGGCTGTAAGAATGACGTTTTCAAGCAGGTCGTCTATGCCCTGACCTGTCTTTGCGGAAACGGGCACGCATATTACGTCTCCGCCCCACTCCTCAGGCACAAGCTCATGCTCGGTGAGCTGCTGCATTATCCTGTCGGGGTTTGCTCCCTCTTTGTCTATTTTGTTTATGGCTACTATTATCGAAACTCCCGCGGCCTTTGCGTGGCTTATCGCCTCTATGGTCTGGGGCATTATTCCGTCGTCAGCCGCGACTACGAGTATGGCGATATCCGTTACCATTGCTCCGCGGAGCCTCATCGCCGTAAACGCCTCGTGTCCGGGGGT
>CASDRM010000126.1 GCA_949283135.1 uncultured Ruminococcus sp. | reverse complement strand
GGTGGCGATAATTAAAATACTTACCGCGGTTTGGGACGCCGTCTGGGGGATGCCGTCGGTTATTCGGATAATATCGGTGGGGGTGTATTTCAGCTTCAGGACAAGGCTTGTGCAGCTTAGAATAGCCGATATATTCCGCTGCGTCAAAAGGAACCTGTTTTCCTCCGACGGCTCAAGGCTTGGGTGTATCTCCACCGCGCTTGCGGCGACAGTAGGCACCGGCAGCGTTACCGGAGTCGCGACTGCGCTTACGCTCGGGGGACCGGGCGGGATATTTTGGCTGTGGGTTTCCGGCTTTTTCGGAATGGCGGTCGCGTACGCGGAGGGCATATTAAGTATAAAGTACCGCGACGGAAAAAAAGGCGGAATAATGTATGCTCTTCGCGACGGATTAAAGGACCCGCTTGCGGGAATGCTTTACGCCCTGTTCTGTATGCTCGCGTCCTTCGGGATGGGAAGCATGGTGCAGTCAAACTCCGCGGCGGAGGCTCTTTACAAGGAATTCTCGCTTGACCCGGTGTACTGCGGAGCGGCCGTGGCTGCGGTAGCCTTGTTCTGTCTGTTTTCAAGCTCTGAGTTTGCGGGAAGACTGTGCGGAGTATTTCTGCCTTTGCTGACCTTAGGGTATATCGTTGCTATGCTTGTTCTGATAATAATGAACCGCTCTGCGCTGCCCGGGGTGTTTTCGGACATCTTCGGCGGAGCGTTCGGGATAAGAGCGGTATTCGGCGGAACGGCGGGAGCGGCTGTGAGAAGAGCGGTAAGCGTCGGCTTCCGGCGCGGGATATTTTCAAACGAGGCGGGGCTTGGGACTACAGCGGCAATACACGCCGAATCCGGCTGCCGTACGCCTTGTGAGCAGGGTCTGATGAATATTTTTGAGCTCATTGTTGACACCTTTGTTATATGCAGCCTCACGGCGGTGGGAATACTCTCCTCAGGAGTTGAGCTCTTGGGCGGCGCGGACGGAGCTCAGCTCGTCACCACGGCGTTTGGCAGGGTGTACGGCGGGCTTGCCGGAAAATTAGCCGCCGTCAGCATAGCGGGCTTTGGTATCGCGACCGTTATAGGCTGGTCGAGGATAGGCCTTGCTGCGGCGGATTATGCCCTCAGGGGCAAAAAGCCCCTGATAACCGCGTATAAGCTTTTGTACGCCCTATCGGCGTATTTGGGTGCTGTGATGAGCCTTGAGCGGGTATGGCTTGTGAGCGACATATTCAACGGGCTTATGGTCTTTCCCTGCACATTCGCGCTGATAAAGCTGCGCAAAGAGATTTTATCAGAGGCTCACAGCCTTCCTGTCGAACCGAAGCCGCCCATGCCGCGGTCGGATTCCGGAAGCTCCTGCGCTTCCTCGATCTCGGGGAAAATCACCGGCGTGACAACAAGCTGCGCGAACCTTTCTCCCGGCTCGAAGGTGTAGTCCGAGGCTCCGTGATTGATTATCGGGACCATTATTTCTCCCCGGTAGTCGGAGTCCACCACGCCCACCGAGTTGGCAAGCGTCAGTCCGTGCTTTCTGCCGAGCGAGGAGCGCACAAACACCAGAAGCGCGACATCCTGTCTATCCGGGCAGCAGGCTATCCCGCAGGGGATAGTGGCTATTTCCCCGACGTGCAGGGTAAGCGGCTCGTCTATGCAGGCGCACAGGTCAAGACCTGCGCTCTGCGAGGTGGCAGGGCGGGGGATAACGGCGTTTTCACGAAGCTTTTTAAATTTCAGTACCATAATATTTATCTCATTTCCGGGCTAAATTATACCCCGGTAATAAAGTCCTCTCGTATATTCTCCCTGCGGGGCTCTGCCGCAGAGGTAGTCGTCAAGCGTGCTTTTCACCTCGTCAGGAGTTTCAAGGGTGAAGCTGAGTATGCAGTAGTCGAGGCTGAAGTCCGAGAGCTTGTCCGAAAGCCTGAGCACCTTGGAATTAAGTATCTCGACATATCCGTCGGCTTTGCGGCAAAGCACCGGGAATTTCGCGCCGGTGCGGTCGGTCACCGAGCGGGTGCAGCCGTGGCAGCCGAGCTCGGCTTTTATAGGGCAGTTTACCGTCAACATAAGCGGCAGCCTGCCGTAGATCACAGCGCCCGTAGGGACGGGAGAAGCGATCCCGGACGCCTGCGACGCCTTGAGCTCAAAGGAAAGGGTGAGCGCCTTAAGACCGTCAGAGGCGTACATATGGGCGGCTACGGAGTTGGTGATATTGAGCCCGAAGCCGCCGTAGGCGGATAGCCCGAGCGATTTCGCGAGCCTGATGTGAGCGGCGTTCGTGCACTCCACCTGCCAAAGCCCCGTGCCGCGAGCCTTAAGAAGCTTTTTTTCAAGAGCCTCCTCGTCAAAGCTGAACCGCGGAAGGGACAAGATTATCTTGTCGAGGGGTATGCCCGAGCCGGCAGCCTCTTTGGCGCTTGAAAGGGGGAGTATGAGCTTTGGGATTCTGGATATATCCAGCTCGCTGAGCTGAGAAAGGCTCTGCGCGCTCACCCATAGCTCGGGGATTTTGCTCTTGTGCGTCTTGGGTCTGTCGAGTATGAGACGGGAGCGGTCAAATTCGCGGCCGCGGTCAAGCCGCTCTATCCTTTTTTCGTCGAGAAGCCTAAGAGCCTCCCTGCGCAGCCGGTTTATTTCAGATAGGGGTAGCATCAGCTCCGGGTCTATTTCGACCGACGCGTCTTTGAGGCGATAAAGCGTACCGCCCAGCTTTGAAAGCTGGGCTTTTATCTCGCGGGCAGTTGTCTCGCGGTTGACCGCTGCTTGAGGCGCGGCTCCGGTCAGAGCGACTTTGGCTGTTCCGTCAGACGCTGTGAGCGAGCAGGGTCTGCCTCCTGAGGCAGATAGCTCGAAGCTCACCTCAAACTTCTGAGGCTCATTGCGGTATAAAGCCCTGAGCCCGGGCAGAACTCCGGACGCAGAGAGGACGTCCTCCTTCTGCCTCGCGCCGAACATATCCGCGCCGGTCTTACCGGTGTAGTACCCGTCGGTAAATCCGCTTCTTGAGAACACGGCTTTAAGCGTCTCATGATCCCACGGTCTGCCGATGGAGGCGTTTTTAATCGCCGTGGTTGCTGCGGCCACATACTCCGGTCTTTTCATCCTGCCCTCGATTTTCAGCGATGAGACTCCGCATTCATTCAATTCTTGGACATAGTCGGCAAGAGACATGTCCTTTAGGGAAAGGGCGTACTTCGAGTCTGCTTTTCCCGAGGCGGAAAAGGGCAGTCTGCACGCTCCCGCGCAGCTTCCTCGGTTTGCCGAACGCGAGCCTATCAGCGCGCTCATGTAGCATTGCCCGGACACGGACATGCACAGCGCACCGTGAACAAAAACCTCGGTTTCTATGCCGAGGCGGGAAAGCTCTTCTATTG
>CASDRM010000125.1 GCA_949283135.1 uncultured Ruminococcus sp. | reverse complement strand
TTTCCGTCATAAGCTCACTCCTATTTGCGTTTTACTAATGTATATTAGCTTTTGCGAGTAAATAGAAGTAGGCTGCGCTTTTTATAATGGGCTTAGTCGGTCTGATACGTTTATTTTTTATTTGACAGCCAGACACAGCCAGAGTCTGCCGCTATGCGCCATTGTTATTTTTTCTTTCTTAGCAAAAAAGCTGAGATTACGAGCGCCACGGCAGAAATTATTGCAGGAAACGCAGGCGATGAACCTGTATCGGGGTTTTCAGATTCTGTAAAGTCAGATCCTTCCGTAAAATTTCCGTTGGGATCAGTAACCCTATCATATACAGGTGTTTGCTCTTCGACTTCAACAGGAGTTTCAACCTCGGTGTTGTCCGGAAGCAGCTCTGATTTATCCTCGATAGGATCAGATATCTCTATATCTCCCAAATCACACCCAGGTGAACCTTCAGATAATCCGGCACCTTCGCCGGAGGAATTATTTGCTATCCGAGTTGTCATTTCCGTTAGTTTTGTATTTCCGTCAGCGTAACTATCAGTATATTGAGGAATTGACGAAATCGCGAAAATATCAACGGATAACGCAGCAATTATAAATATCACTGAAATAATAACACACAATTTATTTTTCATAACGTCACTCCTTCTATTTAACAGAATAACTTATTTGTGTATATGTGTCAATATTATTTTACAGATTAGGTAAAGAAAAATGCAGTGTCACAATAGATGTGATATTAAAAGGTTGAAAAACGATACTCTTTATTTTGAGACCGATTATTTGAAACCTCTTCCTTCGTTACACGTCGCCCATCGTTGCTGTTCAGGCAGTATAGTTAACATTTTAAAATTTTATTGAGAAAGTTGAATAAATGTTGTTGACATAATGCCAACTATATGCTACACTTTTAATGTAATTTATGGTAATGTTTTTTATAAGAGTCAATTTATTTTACTTTACGCTTACCATATGGTTTGCAGATTGTCAGATGAACTTATGTATTGAATGATTGATTACTTTGTTGTAAATGAATAGTTTGTTGATAATATTATTAATTTAATAAATATATTTTCAAAAATGAAATAATTTCTGCTGACTCGATTAACGTTTTGCTTGACATATAAAAATGGTATTTGCCCGGTATAAAGGCAGCTGACTTTGTATTTGGGATAAGTATAATATTCAGGAAAGGAGGAAAATGATGTGAAGAAAATTTTAATTATAATTACTGTTTTCATCATGGTACTTTCAGCAACGCCGGTTTATACTACTGAAAACACTTCTATTGAACATTCCGAGCAATGCTGTTATGACGAAGCTGACTCTCCGATAGAGTTGAGACTATCGTTCGATTCATGTCCGGTACCTGGGTGTGGAGGTCTTATAGCTTTGACCTGCAGCAACAACATGGAATCAGATGATACCCTTGCTTCGTTTGATTGCACGTTCAGTGCCCACAATCATGTTGAAAAATGCGTTATTTATGATGTCATATACTATAATGACGGTCAGTGTAACAGGTGCTTTGCACCAATTGCTTACTTAACCAGAATGTATGGATACTCTAATACTACACACACACATTCACGTAAACATGTGTTTTTATCAGGAGATGACAGATACGTAACGCTGTATTATCCATCGTGTTACATGTAAGATTTAACTTCACTACTACTTAAGTGCTAACTGTAAGGTAAATATTCAGTAGAGATAAGTTAAAAAAGTAAGAGTACGTTCATCAGTGTGAATTTTTTCGCATGACGGATACCTATTTTAATCACCAAAATATGTATCGCCAATTTGAGGTGAAAGCGCTTATGTCTTTCAAGGGAAATTGGTAAAGTCAAGCGAGAAAAGAACCACTGGTGGACGTGCCGACATTTCAGACAATGATTTATTTTGAATAGATTGCTTCTCGTGCCCGGCACGTCACAGACATGCGGCAATCCCCTATCTGATGCAGCATTCCCCTATTTGAATACGGAAATCACTGTGAAAAGGAGATGTTTTTATGAAAAAGGTTCTTCCTATGGTACTCGCAATCCTGCTGATTTTTGCCGGTTGCTCCGAGGATGTCAACGACAGCGGCG
>CASDRM010000124.1 GCA_949283135.1 uncultured Ruminococcus sp. | reverse complement strand
GTAAATATGACCAGAAGGAGCTTTCCTGTCAGCTCGGAATAGCTTCTGAGCCTTACTCCGTTTAAAAATATCTTTCTCTCGCCTCGGCGGCGGGAGATGGTGAGCGAAATGTTCTGTGTCCTCTCAGAGCTCTCAAAATCCACGCTTATCTGGGCGTTTTCAGAGTCAAACCCTATTTCCTCGCGCTCCTTAGCCCCGCGAAAGCTCTTTTCTCCGCTGGCGAGCCACACAGCCTCCAAAAGGTTTGTCTTTCCCTGGGCATTTTCGCCGAAGAGTATGTTTACGCCTGCGCCGGGAGACAGATCAACCTTGGAAAGGTTTCTGAAGCCGTCGATTCTGACGTCTGTTATCCTCATGACCCCGCAACTTCTATCGTCAAGCCTATTTCATCTATAGAGACGAGGTCTCCTTTATAAACCTTCTTGCCCCGCATATAGCAGACCTCGCCGTTATATTTGACCTTGCCGCTCTGGATGATGTCCTTGGCGACTCCGCCTGTCTCGGTAACTCCGGCAAATTTTAAAAGCGAATCAAGCTTTATGAACTCGCCGGTTATTTCCACCTTTATTTTTTCTTCCTTCATGGCTTAATCCCTCTTGAGCCTTACCGGCAGAACAAGGAATGTATACTCGCCGCTGTTGAGCGGAACTATCTTCATGGGAAGATTGCCGCCGTTCATCAGAAGCTTCACGCTCTCGTCAGGTATCACCTTAAGCGGGTCCAAAAGATACCGGCAGTTGAAGCCTATTTCAATTTTCGGACCGGTTATATTGGCTCTGAGCTCGTCGTTTATTTTTCCTATCTGGGTGCGGCAGGAGATTTTAAGGCTCTCGCCGTCGAACAGGCACCTGACCGGGCTCTTTATCTTCTCGTTTATAAGGAGCGACGCCCTTTCAAGGCAGTTTATAAGCTCCTTTTTGTCTATTATTACCTCTGTGACGCTTGTCTGGGGGATAGAGCCGCGATAGTTGTGGAACTCGCCCTCCAAAAGCCTTGAGAACACAGTGTAGCCGGAAAAGTCAAAGACCACCTGCTTCTTTGAGACAAGTATCTCGCAGGAGAGGTCGTCATCATCCTTAAGAAGCTTGGAGACCTCGTTAAGGGTCTTTGAGGGAACAACGAACTTAAAGTCGTTTTCCGCCTTGACAGCCTCCGTCCTTACAGCGAGTCTGAAGCCGTCTATCGCGACGACGTTCAATACATTGTCCGCTATCTCAAAAAGCTCTCCCTTGAGTATAGGCTTTGTATCGTTGGTTGAAACGGCAAAAATGGTCTGATTTATCATGTCTTTGAGCACCGACTGAGGGATCGTAAAGCTCAGCTCTGTCTCAAAGTCGGGGATAGCCGGGTATTCGTCAGCGCTCAGCACCGGGACAGAATATTCCGTGTTGCCTCCGGTTATGGTCATCTGGAGATTTTCGTCCACCGAGATGGATATTTCATCTGTAGGCATCTTCTTGATTATCTCAGAGAAAAGCCTCGAGTTGACTACAAGGTCTGCCTTGTCAGAGGAAACTACGTCTATCGAGGTCTTTATTCCTATTTCAAGATCATAGCCGGTAAGCCAGAGGGTTGAGTTTTCAAGGCTGAGCTTTATTCCCTCTAAAGCCGGTATGGACGATTTGTCCGCGGCTGCCTTGGAGACATTTATCAGAGCCTCATACAGGCTTTGTCTGTTGCATATAAGCTGCATGTTGATTATCTCCCTTTCATAAGTGTGGTTATCGCGAATATCAATGATATGATATATATATTTTTTAGTTATAGTAGTAGGGGCTGACGAAAAGTTGAAAAGCAGGACAAACCCAGCTTTAAAGCCGATTTGCCGCTCAACAGGTTTTCAACCGCGATTTTAATAATCGTTGAAAGAAAAATCACCGGTTGAAACGGTGTAAAGCTGTCGGTTGAAAGTTGAAAATCGGTTGGCAATCCATGTTTGTGAGCAAAGTTATAGACAGCGATTTGTTAAAAGAGGATTTTGTCAAGGCAAAGAGCTTGTTAGGAATAATATGTAAAAATCTCTAAAAAAG
>CASDRM010000123.1 GCA_949283135.1 uncultured Ruminococcus sp. | reverse complement strand
GTGTTGGTCAGCTTGTACAAGGCCGCTACCGACCATATAGCCATGACCATGTAGCTTATTGCGGTGGCTGCCGCCGCTCCGACGAGCCCCGACTGGTTTATCGGGATGAGCACGCTGTTTAGTCCTAACTTGACTATAGCGCCGACTACGGTTATCTTGACAGGAAGGTCAGAGCGGTTTATTGCCTGAAGCATGGAGTATGCTGCGGAGGATATAGCCAAAAAGGCTGTGCTCAGACTGAGGACTGAAAGCGGAAGGTGAGAGACGGATATCTCGGCGTATCTGCTCGAGAACAGCAGCTTGAGAACAGGCTCCGAGAACACGCACAGCCCGAAGCCTGCCGGGATCGATATGTACGCCGATGTCATAAGCGCGCGGCGTATCTCCTTTGATACGGACGGCATATCCTTTTTGGCGTAGCTTTCGGCTATATTAGGAAACGCGCTTTTGCCGAACACCGCGCACAGCGATGGAGCAAGGGTGAATATAGCCATCGACAGTCCGGTGAACGAGCCGTATAGGAAGTTCGGCAGCTCTGAAAGCTTTACTCCGCTTGCGATTATGGAGGCGTACCGCTCCGAATACAGCTCAGGATGGTTTCTAAGGGAATTTTTGATAAGAAGTATTATGGTGGAGAGGTCGATAGTGTTGATGAGGCTGGATACCACCGACGCAAGAGCTATCGGGGCTATCATATAAAGCAGGTGCTTGAGTATTTTTCCGGATTCCGAGCCGCTTGGCAGCTCGGCTGTTTGGATGCCGTCGCCGATAAGCTTGTGATGCAGTATCAGGTAGAGCATTCCGGCGAGATCGGCTACAGCGGTTCCGACTACCGCCGCGGCTGAGATGTATGGCAATGAGGCGTTTGCGGCGTCATATTCATTAAGGCATATCTGGCCGAATACCGGCGCGCCAGAATAGTAGCAGCCGTAGGCATACTCCTTGGTGACATACGCCAGTCCGAGCCCGAATATCAGCTTGACTATCGAGTCCGCCATCTGGGAAACGGCTGTGGGAGTCATGTTGCGAAGACCCTCGTAGTAGCCTCTGTATACTGCGGTCACGGTTCCTAAAAATATGCAGGGGGATATAGCCATGACGGACAGCCTCGCGTCCGGATTGCCAATGATCCTTTCGGCAATGAACCCCGAGAATATCAGCGGCAAAAGCGTCAGGACAAGGCTGACGCTCCCGAAAAACCAAAGCGCTGTTTTCTTGGTGAGCCTTATCCTGCCGTAGCGGTTGTACGCCGCGCTTTCCGAGACGGTCTGAGCGACAGCCGGCGGAAGGCTCGCAGCGCAGAGAGCGTAAAGCGGCATGAACACGGCATACGCGCTTGAGTAGTAGCCCATGCCTGTGCCGCCAAGGAGGTTGGCAAGCGGAATTTTAAGAAAAAGTCCCGCCAGCTTTGACACCAGCACCGACACCATAAGTAAAAATGAGCCGAATAAAACACTCTGCTTTTTCGTTTCAATCAGTCCCTTCAACAAGCTGTCCTACGGATATAATATTATCGGTAGAGAGCTTGTATTCGGTATAGGGAGAATTTTTGTACCTGCTTGGCTTGCAGTCGGCAGAAAAATGTGATAAACTAACTGTATATGCATAAATAACCGGAAAGGAAATATACATGGCTGTAAAAAACGAATACGGCAATGAGGCTATACGCTCTCTTAAGGGAGCGGATAGAGTCAGGAAGCGTCCCGCCGTTATTTTCGGCTCGGACGGGCTGGAGGGCTGTAAGCACTCTGTTTTTGAAATAATATCAAACTCGATAGACGAGGCAAGAGAGGGTTACGGTAAGAAGATAACCGTAACCTATTATAACGACCTGTCCATCGAAGTAGAGGACATGGGAAGAGGCTGCCCTGTTGACTTCAACAAGGCTGAGAACCGCTATAACTGGGAGCTTGTATACTGCGAGCTGTACGCAGGGGGAAAGTATGACAACGCCTCCGGGGATAACTATGAGTACTCGCTCGGCTTAAACGGTCTCGGCGCATGCGCCACACAGTACTCATCGGAGTACATGGATGTTGAGGTCGTCAGGGACGGGTATCTTTATAAGCTCCACTTTGAAAAGGGAGAAAATATAGGCGGGCTTACAAAGGAGCCGACAAAGCGCCGTCAGACCGGCACAAAGACCCGGTGGAAGCCTGATCTTGAGGTGTTCACCGAGATCGCCATTGAGAAGGAATACTTCTGCGACACCCTCAAAAAGCAGTCTATAGTCAACCCCGGAATAAGCTTTGAGTTCAACTACCAGAATGAGGACGGAAGCTTCGAGAGGTTTGAGTACCTGTACACGAACGGCATACTCGACTATGTGACCGAGCTTTTAGGTGAGAACGGACTGACTCAGCCGAGGCTGTGGACGGCTGAGCGCAAGGGCAAGGACCGCGAGGACATGAACGAGTACAAGGTAAAGTACAACTTCGCGTTCGCGTTCTCAAAAACAGTCCACGTCTGCGAGTACTTCCACAATTCAAGCTTCCTTGAGTACGGCGGCTCTACCGAGAAGGCGGTAAGGCAGGCGTTCACCTCCTTTATCGACAGCTACATGAAGTCGAACAACAAGTATCTCAAGGGCGAGGCAAAGATACAGTTTATAGACATCGAGGACTGCCTTGTGATGGTTTCAAGCTCATTCTCTACGCAGACATCTTATGAAAATCAGACCAAAAAGGCTATAACCAATAAATTTATATATGACGCCGCGGTCGATTTCCTAAAGCATCAGCTTGAGGTCTATTTTATCGAGAATCCCGACGACGCCAATAAAATCTGCGATCAGGTGCTTATAAACAAGCGTTCACGCGAGAGCGCGGAAAAGACGAGGGTAAACACCAAAAAGCTGTACGCCGAGAAGCTCGACATGGCAAATATGGTCAAAAAGTTTGTCGATTGCCGCTCCAAGGACGTATCCCAAAGAGAGCTGTATATAGTGGAGGGAGACTCTGCTCTGGGTTCTGTAAAGCTCGCGAGAAACGCCGAGTTTCAGGCGGTCATACCGGTAAGGGGAAAGATACTCAACTGCCTCAAGGCAAGCTACAACAAGATATTTGAGAGCGAGATAATAACAGACCTGATGAAGGTGCTGGGCTGCGGAGTGGAGGTCAAGAGCTCGAAAAACAAGGAGCTGTCCTCCTTCAACCTCAACGCTCTTAGGTGGAACAAGGTCATAATATGCACCGATGCCGATTATGACGGCTTCCAGATAAGGACGCTTATTCTCACCATGCTTTATACTCTCGCCCCGACGCTCATTGAGAAGGGCTATGTCTATATAGCGGAGTCTCCGCTTTACGAGATAAACACAAAGGACAAAACATATTTTGCCTACGACGAGTCGGAGCGCGCCGATATTATGAAGATGATAGGGGACAAAAAGTTCACCATCCAGCGCTCAAAGGGACTTGGCGAGAACGAGCCGGATATGATGTCGCTTACAACCATGAACCCTGAGACAAGACGTCTTATACAGGTCACTCCCGACGATGCCGAGCACACCAAATTCATGTTCGATATGCTCCTTGGGGACAATCTGTCCGCGCGCAAGGAGTTTATAAACAACAACGGCCACGACTATCTTGACATGGCCGACATTAGCTGAGAGGAGGCGAAAGCATGGCTAAAAAGAAGAGCGGGGAGGAAAGACCCGCTAAAAGACCTCAGACCAAGATAGACGCGTATATAAACGGAGCCGGAACGGTAGTTGACGAGCCGATAACCGTGACGCTTGAGAAAAACTATATGCCCTACGCCATGAGCGTAATAGTTTCGCGTGCTTTCCCGGAGATAGACGGCTTCAAGCCTTCGCACAGAAAGCTCCTTTACACTATGTACGATATGGGGCTTTTGACAGGTCCTAAGACAAAATCAGCTAATATCGTCGGTCAGACCATGAAGCTCAACCCCCACGGAGACCAGGCGATATATGAGACGATGGTCAGGCTTACAAGGGGAAACGAGGCGCTTTTGCATCCCTATATAGACTCAAAGGGAAACTTCGGCAAGGCGTATTCGAGCGACATGGCCTACGCCGCGTCAAGGTACACCGAGGCGAAGCTCGACCCTATCTGCAACGAGCTTTTCGGGGATATCGACAAGGACACGGTGAATTTTGTCCCGAACTACGATAACAAGATGATGGAGCCGGAGCTTTTGCCGGTGACGTTCCCGACGATACTGGTAAACTCAAATGTCGGCATAGGCGTTTCGATGGCGAGCTCTATTTGCCCATTCAATCTTAAGGAGCTTTGTGAAGCGACCATAGCTATAATGCGCGACCCGGATTTTGACGCGCTCGAGCTGATGAGCGGACCCGATTTCCCCGGCGGCGGGTATATGATATATGACCGGGACAAGCTCAGGCAGATATTTGATACCGGAAGAGGCTCTGTAAAGATAAGAGCCAGGTACAGCTATGACAAGGATGCAAACTGTATCGAGGTGACCCAGATACCGCCTACGACGACTATAGAGGCGATAATCGAAAAGGTCATTGAGCTTGCCAAGGGCGGCATGAAGGAAATAGCGTATATACGCGACGAGACCGACCTCAACGGACTCAAAATTGCCATAGACCTCAAAAGAGGAACAGACCCGGATTTGCTTATGAGAAAGCTGTATCAGCTCACGCCGCTCCAGGACAGCTTCTCAGCGAATTTCAACATTCTTGTAAACGGTTATCCAAAGGTGCTCGGCGTCAACGCCATCATAAGAGAATGGATAAGCTTCAGAATTGGCTGCGTCAAGAGGAGGGTAAGCTTTGACCTTAAGAAGAAGGAGGAAAGGCTTCATCTTCTTAACGGTCTTGAAAAGATCCTTCTTGACATAGACAAGGCGATAAAAATAGTTCGCGA
The DNA here is from genome assembly GCA_949283135.1 of uncultured Ruminococcus sp. Classification (GTDB taxonomy): domain Bacteria; phylum Bacillota; class Clostridia; order Oscillospirales; family Ruminococcaceae; genus Faeciplasma. The sequence goes on along the minus strand of CASDRM010000123.1, from coordinate 8,502 downwards.
GACCGACGAGGAGTCTGAGGTAGTTCCAAACCTCATGATAGGCTTCGGAATAGATGAAACTCAGGCGGAGTATGTCGCTGAGATAAAGCTCAGGCATCTCAACCGCGAGTTTATACTCAAGAGGATCTCGGATATAGAGGAGCTTGAGCGAGAAATAGCCGAGCTGCGAGATGTTTTGGGAAGCGAAAGAAAAATAAAGCTCATCATAATAGACGAGCTCAAGAATGTGGCGCAGAAGTACGGACAGCCGAGAAAGACGGAGGTAATATACCTCGACGACGAACAGGATGAAAAGCTTGTCATGGAGGTTCCCGATTATCCGTGCAGACTGGTGCTCACAAAGGAAGGCTACTTCAAGAAAATAACCATGCAGTCGCTGAGGATGTCGGGCGAGCATAAGCTCAAGGAAAACGACGTTGTGAGCCAGGAGATAGACTCCACCAACCGTGCGGACATTCTCTTCTTCACCGACAGGGCGAACGTCTACAAGTCAAAGGCTTCTCAGTTTGCCGACTCAAAGGCAAGCCTGTTGGGCGACTTTATCCCCGTTACGCTCAAGTTTGAGGAGGGCGAGAGCGTAATAGGCATGGTCGCGACGCTTGATTACAGCGGCTGCGTGCTCTTTGTCTATAAAAACGGAAAAGCAGCAAAGGTTCCGCTTTCCTCCTACGAGACTAAGACCAACAGAAAAATGCTGAGTAAGGCATACTCAGACAAGAGCGGTTTGGCAGAGCTTCTGGATATCGGTGAGGGTGCTAATGTAATGCTCCGCTCAACCAACGGCAGGGCGATTATATTCAATACCGGCATGATTTTGCCCAAGTCCACCCGCGACTCGATAGGAGTGCAGGTAATGACCCTTAAGGCTAAGTCTGAGGTAGAGTCCGCGTATATAGTTCCGGACGAGAAGCTTGCCGAGCTGTCCAAGTTCAAGACAAAGACTCTTCCTGCTGCCGGCTCGTTTGTAAAGGGAATCGACGACCCGGATCAGCTTACGCTTTGATGCAGCATAATTTGATATCACGCAAAAAACCGGCTGTCACGCATTCTATGATGTGTGACAGCCGGAACTTATTTTTATGTTTTTTGTTTTTCTGGGCGTTGATACGCGTTTATTTGATCGTCATGCCGCTGAGCACTCCATACTCAAAGCTAAGGGTAACCTCCATGCTATTGGAGGAGAACACAACGGTGCAGTCCGGCGCCATATTTTCGGTTATGCCCAGGGCGGACACTACGCTCTCGAGGCTGTCTCCGACCTTTACTCCGTTGAAGCTTATGTCAAGCGGGCAGCCCGCGCTTGTTATTTCAATACTGCTTATCCTCTTACTGCCTTGGTCGTCGGTTTTAATAGTCATCTTTCCACCGACAAACATCATATTGAGCTCAGTGCCTGAGCTTATAGTGCCGGTAGCAGAGCTTTTAAGAGCTGATTCCATGGAGCTTGCCGAAGAGCTGTCGTCAAGTATGATATTCTGGCCAGAGTAGCTAAGAGCTATGTCTGAGTCGCTTACGTTAAGGCTGAGGGAGGTCACAGGCTCGATGTTGTCGCCGATATCTGTTCCGTCATCGAAAGTGGTATCGTCATCGCTGCCGTCAGATATAGCCGGGGCAGCCTCTCCACGGCTTATTGCTGCAAGAGTCTCGAGGTCTGCGTAGTCAAGCTCCTTCTCGTTTATCTTCCTGCGGATGTATCTTGAAAGCTCCTTGACAGACGCCTTGTGTGTGTATACAACAGGGTTATTCGGGGTAGTAGTGATAAACTCGCGCTCATTGTCAAGTATACCCATGTCTGTGTAGCCGGGGTTGATGTCCTCATAGCCGCGGTGGTATGCAACATCAAGGTCATTTAATGTGTAGACATCGTATAAAATCTCGTCCACTACCGTTACGCTGCTGTTTTCAGCCACGGTCAGGCTGGCGAATATATCATCGCCTTTGGCGTATACCGGCATTCCTGCAAGCTGAGCTGACTCGGTGCCCTTTATCCATACATAGGCGTCGATGTCGCAGGACTCAAGGTTCAGATAGTCGTAATTGATGTTGACCTCGTATAAGGTATAGAGCCCTTCTACAGGCGCCGGAAGCAGACTGTCTGAGACAATGCCGAGAATTTCCATGCTGACAAGCGAAGCGCCTACATTATCGCCCTCGGCTGCTATCGCGCTGTCAAGGACATCGTAGAAGTTAAGTGCGTCATAGCCTGTATCAAAGCTCGCCGCGATGCGATCCGAGGATTTTTCGGCAGCAAAGTCCTCGTAGTCCGAGAATACCTCGGCTTCCGGCAGGTACGCGTCCTCCGCAAGCGCAAGGACATAATCATAGGTGTAATATTCGCCGTCATAGTCTGAGTTGACTCCAAGGGCGGCGTTTTCAGGCAGCACGTCAAATTGTGTTTCTGAATCCTCCACGGGAGTGTCTTCTGCAACAACCTCTTCTTCGACTTCAGCTTCTCCTACATCAGGAAGAATTGCGTCCTCCGACTCCGCGCCTAAAGTTTCGGAGCTGTCAACTTCGTCATCGTACACAAATTCGTTGAGAGCGTTCTCACTTTCCGACCCGCCGGTTAAGGTGTTCGAATCCTCAAGACTCTGAGTACTCTCGTTGGCGGAAGAATACCTGCTCTTCCGGCTGTAGTCCAGCGTGCCGCTCATAAGGGACACTACACCGATGGTAGACACCGCAGCGACGAGGCATGCCGCGATAGAGACGTACCTGTAGAACTTCACCCTTGAGTTTACTTCGGCAGCGTTACCTGTGCTCGGGGCGCCTTTGCTTTCGAGCTCCTCTCGACATCGCTGCTTGAGTCTCGCCTTGAAGTCGGCAGATAGGCTCATCGAGCATATTTCATTTTTGTAGTTATTTACTAAATTCATCGCCGAACGTTCCTTCCAACATTTCGCCTAATTTCTTTCTTGCCCTCATAAGCAAGGAAGAAACAGTATTTTGATTTGATTCCATTATGCGTGCGATATCCTTGATCGGATATCCCTCAAAGTAGTAAAGATATACCGCTGTACGGTACTTCTGAGGCAGCGCCTTGACTGCGCTCATGACAGTTCCGTCGGCATTATACTCGTCGTTGACCGGTATGTTTTCACTCAGCTCGATATTGGGGTGGGAATAAGCGCGTTTGTTGTAGTTTTTGCACATGTTGATTGTTACCCTCAATATCCATGCCTTTTCATGCTCCTCCGACTCAAATTGCGGCAGGGTGCGGCAAAGCTTCAAGAAAACCTCCTGTGTTATGTCCTCGGCGTAATGGGTATCGCACAAAGCGTGGTACGCTGTGCGGTAGACCATGTCCGAATATTTATCAACGGCGTTAGATATGTAAACATTCGCTTCGTTAGTTTGCATAATCCTCACTCGTTTGCCTAATGAACAGCAAAGAACTCCTTTCTGTCATCTGACCTGTGATTCAAGTTTCACTATCAATACAATCTGCAGCTCAGAAATATTGCAGTACGCCTTCGCAAATTTTATGTTTGTGGCATAACATACACAAGATATTTTATCAGATTATGTGCCCAAAGTAAACATGTATCTGTCACTATTGTGAGTGGGGTTTGCAGGTAAATGTGCACAAAAAATACGTTAAAATTTTTTTGTCTTGATTTGTGTGTCGGAATGGTGTATAATAATTCTGATGTTTTACGCTTCAAGATGGGGCAGAAAGGAAAGAAAAATGAAATTTAGAGCAGTATTAGCGGCACTTTTGGCATCAATGATAATTTTTGCCGGCTGCACAGACGGAAACGAGCCCAATGCTAATGTTGAGAACGCCAATAACGACAACGTAACAGTTGAGTCCACAGGCGACAACGAGATCCAAAAGGAAGAGGAAGAGCCTGAAGCTGAAGAGGAAGAAAAAGAAGTGGAACTTGAGCTTGTACTTACAATCGACGTAAAAACAACCGGCTATGAGCTTGTCGGCGGACATAACGCCACGATAGTGATGATACCCTTTGTGGGCTCAGCGCACGGCGACTATTTCAACGGCGATATCGTCGGAACAGGCTATGACACGCAGACGATAATCGACGATGTTACTCATTTTTCCGCGAGGTATATGATAAGAGGTACCGACGCCAATGGTCAGGCATGCACTCTCTTTATCGAGAACAACGGCACCGATCTTGCCAAGTGCGTTCCCACAATTTACACCGACAGCGCGCTTCTTGAGGATTGGGAGACATCCGACATGCGCTCTGTGGTAACTGTTGTAGAGGGCGGCGTCTGCATCAATGTATACAAGGCGACAGAGGTCGAGGAGTAATCGATATGCCGTGACAAAAGGCGGGCTGCCATGCGGTCCGCTTTTTTCATTAGAAAAAGTCAAAAGCTCAAAGGGGAGTATATGTATGAATCATTCTGACAAGGCGTACGAGCTGTTCATGCAGGGATACAACTGTTCACAGTCGGTATTTGCCGCATTCTGCGACATAACCGGCATGGACACGGACACAGCCCTCAAAATCTCATCCTCGTTCGGCGGCGGGATAGGCAGGCTGAGGGAGGTCTGCGGGGCTATGAGCGGCATGCTCATGGCTGCGGGGTTGCTTTATGGCTACACTACGCCTGCCGACTACGATGTAAAAAGTAATCACTACCGTTTGGTGCAGGAGCTGGCGTACAGGTTTAAGGAGGGCGCGGGCTCGATGATATGCCGTGAGCTTTTAGGCTTGGACGGAGCTTCAAACCCGGAGTCGCCTGTGAGGACGGAGGAGTTTTACGCTACTCGCCCTTGCGGCAGGGTTATAAAGCTCGGAGCTCAGGTGCTGGACGACTATATCAAGGAACACCCATATGACAGATAGCGAGAGGTTCTCAGAGCTTCTTTCTCTTCCGAAAAGCAGTCTTAAAACAGGCTCCGGAGTCGGCATACTCGGTGAAAAATATCTGCACGCCGTCCTTAAGAGCTTTTTTGAGCCGGAGCCCGCCTTTCATGAGCAAAAGGTAGGTAGATTTACAGCGGATATCCTCAGGGACGGGTTCGTTACCGAAATTCAGACAAGATCGCTTGACAAGCTAAGACCAAAGCTTGATTATTATCTTTGCGAGGGCTACGGCGTCAGGGTAGTGCTGCCTCTGCCGCACATAAAGTGGTTGATATGGGTAGACCCCGAGACCGGCGAATTGGGCTCAAAGCGACGCTCAGGAAGGCGAGGAAGCTTTTACGACGCTTTTTGGGAGCTGTATAAAATCAAGGATTATCTTGGCAGAGAGGGCTTGAGCGTCTGCCTTATGCTTGTCGACCTCGAGGAATACCGCTGGCTGAACGGCTTCGGAAGAACCAGAAAGCGCCGCTCGACGAGAATGGAGCGGCGGCCTGTCGGGCTTGGCGAGACGGCGGAGCTGAGCTGCCCCGGGGATTACAGCCTTTTCCTGCCCGAAGCGTTGGGAACCGAATTTACCGCTGACGAATTTGAATCGGCTGCCGGAATAGCTGCTAAGTACGCATGGTCGGGGCTCAAGGTCCTGGAGGTGGCAGGCTGTATAGAGCTTGTCGGAAAGCGGGGCAGAAAGAATTTGTACAGGATAAAGGATGACCTGCTTCCTCTAATGTAAATCTAATCTTTTTGAGGCATAATTAAGCTGCGGCGGATCATGCCGCTAAATGCAGGACAAGAGGTGGAAGATATGAGAATACTTTTAGCGGAGGACGAGAAGGATCTTAACTCGATAGTATCAAAAAAGCTCAGCTCTGAGGGGTACAGCGTAGATAGCTGCTATGATGGACAGGCTGCAATAGACATACTGTCCTATACCGACTACGACGCGGTGATACTCGACATAATGATGCCCAAGGCGGACGGCTTTGCGGTGCTGAGCTATATAAGAAAATCCGGGAAAACCACGCCGGTTCTATTTTTGACAGCAAAAGACGCGGTGTCCGACCGGGTAAAGGGGCTTGACAGCGGCGCTAACGACTATCTTGTAAAGCCGTTTTCCCTTGAGGAACTGAGCGCGAGGATACGCGCCATGACAAGGACTTCCTTCGGGGCAAACAGGAGCGTTATCACAGTGGCTGACCTCGAGCTGGATACTGCCGGAAAAACAGTCAAAAGAGGCGGCAGGGAAATAATTCTTTCAGCCAAGGAGTTTTCGCTCCTTGAATACCTGATGCTAAACAGGGGAAAGATCCTGTCCCGGGACAAAATAGAGGATCATATCTGGAACTTTGATTATGAGGGCGGCACAAATGTAGTCGATGTGTATATAAGCTACCTGCGCAAGAAAATAGACGACGGCTTCGACAAAAAGCTGATACATACCGTCAGGGGAAGAGGGTATGTCATCAGGGAAGAGCAGAGAGGTGAATAGCTTGTCAATACGGCTCAAGATAACCCTGTGGTTTGCCGCCGCGCTGTTTATCGTGATCGCGATGACCTACGCTGTGATACTTTCAGTCAGCCGTGAGGTCATACAAAAGACGGTGCGCGACACCCTTTTGGAGACGGTTGAGAACAATGTAGACGAGATAGAGTATTACAAAGATATCACAGGCATAGACCTAAATTCGGAGACAGACCACTTCATTATACATAAGGATGGCTATCTCGAGGTCGACGACGATTTTCTTGACGAGGTCAACGAGGTCTACACAGCGCTGTACAGCTCTGACGGAACGCTTATGTACGGCGAAAATCCGCTTGCTATGGAGCTTGCCGGTATGGAGTTTTCGGACTCTGTCGTAAGGACAAGGACGGTCGGAGGGGAGCTTTTCTATATATTCGACAGGGAGCTTTCCGGCCCCGGGCTTGACGGGCTGTGGCTGAGGGGTGTAGTATCGGAGCTTCAGGGTGATTTGCAAATGCACGAGATATCGTTTGTATCCTTGATTATACTTCCGGTGATACTTCTTGTGGCGATAGTCGGAGGATATTTGATAGCCGGCAGGATGCTTCGTCCTATCAAAAACATCACCGAGGCGGCAAACAGGATAGGAAGAGGGGGAGACCTCAAGCAGAGAATTGAGGTGAAAAAGGGCAACGATGAGCTTCACCGTCTTGCGGACAGCTTTAACGAGATGATAGGAAGGCTGGACGCGGCTTTTGAGGCGGAGCGGCAGTTCACCTCGGACGCCTCTCATGAGCTCAGAACCCCCATGTCGGTCATAATGGCTCAGTGCGAGTATTCGCTTGATGAGACGAGAACCCAGGAGGAATATCAAAATGCGCTCGGGGTGATAAAGAGGCAGGGCAGAAAGATGTCGAAGCTCATAAATGACATGCTTGACTTTGTGAGGCTGGAAAGGCGCTCAGGATGCTATGCCATGGAAAAGACAAATCTATCCGAGCTGGTGTCCTCTGTATGCGGGGACATGGCGCTTATAGGCGAAAAGGGGATAACGCTTAGCTGTATTCAGGGAGACAATATAACGGCTTATGTATGCCCCGGACTGATAAACAGGCTTTTGACCAACCTTATATCAAACGCCTACCGTTACGGCAATGAAAACGGCAGCATAAAGGTAGAGCTTTCTGAGGACGAGGACTGTATACGCCTGAGCGTGGCGGACGACGGCATAGGCATTTCGCAGGATGAGCAGGAGCTGATATTCAATCGTTTCTACCAGTCGGACAGCTCACGCAGCGGGGTCGGCACAGGGCTCGGTCTGGCAATGGTAAAAGAGATAGCCTCGCTTCACGGCGGAAGCGTGGAGGTAAACAGCGAGTTGGGCAGGGGAAGCGTGTTCACATTTGTTCTCCCGAAAAAGCCGGAACAGCAGGTTAGGTGAAAAATCCAGGCGTGGCAGTTATAATAATTGCCGCGCCTGAAAATTTTTTGTTTTCTTAATGTTCTTCTAATCTTACGCTGCTATAATGGCATCAGAACAAAGAAAGGAGCACACTTCAAAAATGACTAAGCTTAAAAATTTATTTTCAACTCCAATAAAGGCGGCAGTTACCGTAGCATGTATGCTTGTAATCGTTGCGCTGGTAGGCACAGCGGTTGTGTTTATAGGCAGAGCGGCTGCCGGAGCTGATGCAATCGGCTCTGATAAGGCGCAGATGTTCGCCTTTGCCGACGCGGGAGTAGACCCTACGTCAGCGGAGAGAGTACACACTGAATTTGACTACGAGAACGGTGAATTCGTGTACGATGTTGAATTTGTCGCCGGCGGAAAAGAATACGAGTACCGTATAAAGGCAAATGACGGCGCGATAATCAGCCGGAGCTCGGAGCTCGTTGACAGTCAGCAGAATATAGGCGCGGTAACCGGAAACACCGACGTTCAGCCGCAAGACTCTGATGATTCAAACGTAATCACCGCCGAGGAGGCGAGAGCGGCAGCGCTTGCCGACGCAGGACTCAGCGAATCCGAGGTTACATTCACTAAGACCCAGCTCGACCGTGACGACGGAGTTCAGGAGTACGAGGTAGACTTCTACACCTCTGATAAGGAGTACGACTACGAGATCAACGCTACAACCGGCGAGATAATCAGCAGAGAGTCCGAGACCTTCAAGAATAATTCCTCCTCACAGCAGACTC
>CASDRM010000122.1 GCA_949283135.1 uncultured Ruminococcus sp. | reverse complement strand
AAGCTTAAGCTTGAGAGCGGAGTAATAGATTATATAGCTCACGGCTGCGGAGGGGACGTAAGAAAGTCTATCAACACGGTTGAGCTCTGCATTCTGTCTGCCGACCGATCCGAAGATACCCTTATCGTTAACCTTGACAATGTAAAGCTGCTGACACAGCGAAGCAACATGCGTTACGACCGAGACGGAGACGAGCATTATAATATACTTTCTGCTCTGCAAAAGTCTATACGCGGCTCTGACGAAAACGCCGCTCTTCACTACGCAGCGAGGCTAATGGAGGCGGGGGATATAATATCCCTGTCAAGGCGGCTGCTGGTGATTGCAGCCGAGGACATAGGCTTGGCGTATCCGCAGGCTATACCTATCGTAAAGGCGTGTGTGGACAGCGCAATGCAGTTAGGTCTTCCCGAGGCAAGGATACCGCTTGCGGATGCTGTAATTCTACTTGCAACGGCACCTAAGTCAAACAGCGGAATTGTTGCCATAGACAGCGCCATGGAGGACATAAGAAAGGGAAACGCCGGAGAAATCCCTGCATATCTACAGGACGGTCACTACGGAGGAGCAGGCAAGCTCGGTAAAGCAATAGGCTACAAATATCCGCATTCTTATCCTGACTCATGGGTAGAGCAGCAATATCTGCCCGATAATCTCAAGGACAGAAAGTATTATACATATGGTGATAACAAGCTTGAACTTGCCGCAAAGGATTATTGGGAGCACATAAAGAACAAGAAAAGATAAGCATACGAGCTTGGAACTGCCCAAGCTCGTATGCTTTGACTAAAAATTAGTTTCAATGACTCTTTTGCAGCATTCTGGAGAGTATCTCCAATTTTTAATGACGCCGTCTGTGATAAAATATTTATTTTGGATCCTGTACAAGCAGTCACCATTGTCAACGATAATAAGCTTTACCTTCATCTTTTCGGGTATTATCGACTTTATGTAAACGCTTACGCTTTGCCCCGGAACAACATTTTCGTTAGGCTCGGCAAGTCCTGCCTGGTTAGGGGTCAGCTCAACAAAGACTCCGTAGCTTTCAACACTTCGTACGATTCCTCTCACGGTTTCTCCTGATGCGAACATATCTGCGTTTTCCTGCCATGTACCCAAAAGCTCCTTATGACCGACATAGAATTTCTCGCCGTCGTATCCCTTGTATATAACCTTTATTCTGTCATCAACCGAAAACCTGTCTGCAGGAGAGGATATCCTCGAGACCGAAATCTCGTCTATTGAAATCATTGACGGAATGCCGCAGCCGATATCCACAAAGCATCCGAACTGTTCAATATGGCTTACCTTTGCGTCGATCACCTCTCCGCACTGTAGCTTTGACAGGTACTCCTGAATGCAGATCTGTTGTGCGTCCCGCCTTGAAAGAAGCGCAACAGTTTCGCCTTCATCCTCCTTGATTTCCTTTACTGTAAAGCAAACGGACTTTCCAACTCTTGAAATAATGGCTATATCCTTTGTTTTGCCCTCTTTTATTCCGATACATGCCTCTTCTCGCGGAATAATTCCTTTTGCGCTCGGTAGATTTATCACAAGATCATGACCGGAGGTGCACATATCCGCCTTCGCTTCAAGTATTATTCCATTTTCCATGGCATATGAAAGAGAACGCAGGTCGCTTATGTGCTTTTGGTTCTCCTGCGTATTTATAGTTGAGCCTTCCGGCAAAAATCTGTTCATTTGGAGTACCGTCCTTTCCGAAATAGGTTGCGCTGGTTAATAGTATGCTTTTTGAATGGCTGATATTACTTACAGCAGGAACGCGTAATAATTAAAAACGGTGTTGCCAACAGAAGCTTTATGTGATATAATAACTTATGTATGCAGTTACTGAAAAATATTGATCTGTAAAGGAGCGGCTGAGTATGGGTATGGATATATGCAGGGGAGATGTTCTCTTAATGAAGAAAAACCATCCCTGCGGCTGCAACAGAATGCGTGTGCTGCGCTCCGGAATGGATTTCAAGCTTAGGTGCGAGGGCTGCGGCAGGGAATTTATGATTCCACGCTCAAAGGCTGAGAAGAATGTCAAAAGCGTTGACACGGCAGAAAGAGAAACTATCAAAGAGATAAAGGATGATATGAATGTTTGAAAAGCTGGATGCGCTGACAGACAGATACAGCGAAATAAATGAGCGGCTGATGCAGCCGGAAACTGTAAACAATAACTCGCTCTATATTGAGCTGATGAAGGAATATAACCAGCTTACGCCTTTAATAGAGACATATAAAAAATACAAATCCGCCATAACCGAGATGAACGAGGCGGAGGAGCTAATGCACTCAGAGTCAGATCGTGACATGAGGGAGATGGCTCAGGAGCAGTACATTGAAGCTAAGGACGCGATATCAAGGTATACAGAAGAGCTTAAAATAATGCTTCTGCCAAAGGATCCTAATGACTCACGAAATGTAATCATTGAGATAAGGGCAGGCGCGGGCGGAGAGGAAGCTGCGCTTTTTGCCAACTCCTTGCTAAGAATGTACACCATGTACGCTGAATCCAAGCGCTGGAAGATTGAGATCCTCAACGCCAATCGCACAGAGCTTGGCGGAGTAAAGGAAGTAGAGGTCTCGGTCGAGGGAGAGGGCGCGTACTCAAGATTTAAGTATGAAAGCGGAGTGCACAGGGTTCAAAGAGTCCCGGAGACAGAGTCTCAGGGCAGAATCCAGACGTCTACCGCGACTGTGGCTGTGCTTCCGGAAGCGGAGAGCGTTGAGCTCAATATCGATGAAAAGGAACTCAAGATAGATGTTTTCAGGGCTTCTGGCGCAGGAGGACAGCATATTAACAAGACGGAATCCGCAGTCAGAATAACTCATCTTCCCACGGGTCTTGTTGTGGAGTGTCAGGACGAGAGAAGCCAGCAGAAGAATAAGGAGAGAGCGATGAAGGTGCTTTGTTCAAGGCTTCTTGAGATGAAGCAGCGAGAGCACGACGAGGCTATCGCCGGAGAAAGGCGTTCCCAGATAGGGACAGGCGACCGCTCAGAGAGAATAAGGACCTACAATTTCCCTGACGGCAGAGTCACAGATCATCGTATAGGCTTAACGCTTTACAAGCTTGAGAGCATATTGAACGGCTCTTTGGATGAAATTATAGACGCCCTTGCCACGGCGGATCAGGCTGCAAAGCTTGCCAAGCAGGAGGGCACGGTATAAGATGAATACAGTTTTGCTCGGGACAACCGAGCCGGAGCTTGAAGAAGCCGCAAGGCTGCTTAAATCGGGAGAGGTAGTAGGAATACCTACCGAAACGGTATACGGGCTCGCAGCCAATGCATATGACGAGGAAGCGGTTAAGAAGATCTTCGCAGCAAAGGGCAGACCCTGTGACAATCCGCTGATTGTGCATATTTCGAGCATGGATATGATTGGTAATATCGCGTCGCAGGTGCCGGAAGCTGCCATAAAATGCGCGGAAAGGTTCTGGCCCGGACCACTGACCATGATAATGCCGAAATCTGACAAAATCTCGTTTGTCACCAGCGGAGGACTGGACACGGTGGGCATAAGATTTCCGTCAAATCCTGTGGCAAAAAGGATTATTGAGCTATGCGGATTCCCGCTTGCAGCCCCGTCGGCAAATCTTTCGGGAAGTCCCAGTCCTACCAACGCCTCGCGCGTTATGGAGGACATGAACGGCAGAATTGCCGCTATAGTAGACGGTGGCGAGTCGGATGTCGGAGTGGAATCGACGGTTATTTCGTTTGATGGAAACGCTATACGGCTTTTAAGACCGGGAAAGATATCTGTAGAGCTGTTAAAAAACGTATGCGATGAGGTTTTAGTCGACCGGGGAGTTACTAATAAGCTTGCCGAGGGAGTTACAGTTCGTTCACCCGGAATGAAGTACAAGCACTATGCGCCGAAGGCAAATGTAATTCTTATTGACTCTGATTTGGATAGCTATAAAGAATATGTCGCTTCCCATGCTGTACAGGGAGATTACTGCCTTCTGTTCGATGAGTCTGAGAAGATACCTGGCGTGCCGTATCTTACATACGGCTTAAGCTCTGAGACTCAGGCGCACTGCCTTTTCGAGAGGCTTCGTCAGTTTGACGAGCTTGGAGCAAAGACAGTTTACGCAAGATGTCCTTCGCAGAATGGAGTCGGATTAGCGGTTTATAACAGGATATTGCGCTCGGCAGGATTCAATCTTATAAGGCTGAAATGACGGAGGAAATTGATGAGTCTGTCAGATAAACTATATGTAGTCGGCTTGACAGGTCAAAGCGGCGCGGGCAAGTCCACTGTGAGCAGGATATTTCAAAAGAACGGTTTTCCTATAATCGATGCTGATGAAATATCGCGTAGCGTTGCTCACACCAATGATTTTTTGCGAGAGGTAAGAGAGCTCTTTCCGGACTGTGTGGACGAGCTCGGCTTAGACCGAAAAAAGCTTGCCGCTATAGTATTCAACAGTCCTGACAAGCTGAAAAGCTACACAGATATAATATATCCCTACATAACCAAGAATGTACTAACGACACTAACAGGCTTTGCGGATGCCGGATCAAATATAGTTGTTTTAGACGCTCCAACGCTCTTTGAGAGCGGGTTAAATGATATTTGCTCGGTAATAGTGAGCGTTGTAGCGCCGATGGATGTTAAAATAAGACGGATTCTCAAAAGAGACGGCATACCTGTTGAGGCTGTCACTTCAAGGCTATCTGCCCAAAAATCGGAGGAATACTTTACGTTAAAGTCTGACTATGTCATTCGTAATGACGCCGATTTAGACAGTCTTGAGGCTAAAACCGCAGAGGTCATATCAAAGATCAGGGAGAGGCATAATGGTTAAAAAGGCGGTTTCGGCTTTTTTTGCAGCTTTGGCTGTTTTTATAATTGCGGCAGTTGTTCTTGTGGCGCTTTACCGCTGGTATGAAAAAATAAGCTACAGGACGAAATATTCAGAGCTTGTCGAGACATACTCGCAGGAATACGGCATTGATAAAAATTTTGTTTATGCGGTAATCAGGACGGAGTCGAACTTTGATCCAAATGCGGTGTCAGACGCCGGGGCAATAGGTCTTATGCAGATGATTGAGGACTCCTTTGACTGGGTTTCAGGAAAGCTCGGAGAAACAGAGCTTGAGTTTGAGGATTTGTTTCAGCCTGAGCACAGTATAAGGTTTGGCTGCTATCTTCTTGCGTTTTTATACCAAAGATATGGAAATTACGAACTGACTGCTGCCGCTTATCACTCAGGAATGAGTGAGGTAGACGGCTGGCTTGCATCAGGAGCTGTAAACAGAGCTTCACCGGATATTACATCTTTTTCAGGCAGCAACACCCGAAATTATGTTTATAAAGTAATGAAGGCGTTTGAGAAATACAATAAAATAGAGTCAAATGAAAGGAACTAACATCATGTCAGAAGAAAAGTCACAAGCAAAGCTTCTTCAGGAGAGGCTGTTTTCAAAGAAAAAGAACGGTATGCTAAGGCTATCTGCCGATGAAGTAAAGTCGGTTGACAGCTTCTGCGAAAACTATAAGAAGTTTCTCGATCAGTCTAAGACCGAAAGGGAAGCCGCTAAAGTCTCTATCGAGCTTGCAAAGGAAAAAGGATTCACGGAATTTGATCCTGACAAGACATATTCTGCGGGCGACAAGGTATATTACAACAACCGTGACAAGAGCGTTATTCTCTGCGTATTCGGAACGGAACCGCTTGAGAAGGGCGTAAAGATCTCTGCTGCTCACATTGACTGCCCGAGGCTCGACCTTAAGCAGAACCCTGTTTATGAGTCAAACGAGCTTTGTCTTCTCAAGACGCACTACTATGGCGGAATTAAAAAGTATCAGTGGCCTACTATTCCTCTTGCACTTCACGGAGTTATTTTCAAGGCGGACGGCAGCCGCGTAAACGTCTGCATAGGCGAGGATGAGTCTGACCCTGTATTTATGGTGACCGATCTTTTGCCTCATCTTGCTCAGGAGCAGTCAAAGAGGACTCTTTCCGAAGGCATCAAGGGTGAGGAACTTAATGTTTTGATAGGCTCTCGTCCTTTCAATACCGATGAGGTATCAGAGCAGGTTAAACTCAATGTTCTCTCTATTCTCTTTGACAAATATGGAATAGTGGAGGACGACTTCGTTTCTGCTGAGCTTGAGGTGGTTCCTGCGTTCAAGGCCAAGGACGTAGGTTTGGATCGCGGACTGGTAGGAGGCTACGGACAGGACGACAGGGTTTGCGCATATACAGCCCTTGAGGCAATACTTCAGTGCGATAAGCCTAAAACTACCTGCATAACCGTTCTCACCGACAAGGAGGAGATAGGCAGCGTAGGCAACACCGGTCTTCAGAGCGCATATCTCAAGCATTTCATTTTCTTCCTCGCTGAAAAGGCAGGAACGACCTGCCCAATGGTCCTCAATAACTCAACATGCCTCTCGGCAGATGTCAGCGTAGCGTTTGACCCCACATTCCCGGAGGTATGCGAGCCCAAGAACGCATCGTACTGCAATTATGGAGTAACGGTATGCAAATATACCGGCGCAAGAGGAAAGTCTGGCTGCAACGATGCAAATGCTGAGTTCCTGTCATATGTAAGAAACATCTTTAACGCCAACAGCGTAATTTGGCAGACCGGAGAACTTGGAAGAGTTGACCTCGGAGGCGGAGGAACTGTTGCCGCTTACATCGCGGACCTTGGCGTAGACGTAGTAGATGTAGGAGTACCGGTTCTTTGCATGCACTCTCCATATGAAATCACCGCAAAGCTTGATATATACATGGCATTCAAGGCCTTCTACACATTCTTTAACAACTAATTGCTATTACAAACTAAAAAAGCATGACTTAACCACCCACCTGCTCGCCCGATGGGTGGTTTTGTTTTTGAAGCTTATTCTAATCAAATGCCGGAAAGTAAAGTTTCCATTGACGAAAAGTGTAGTAGCTTATGGCGATAAAGTTTTGCATCCCTTCTGGGGCACAAAATCTTTTGAAGTTCCTCCTGATGAAAAGTGAAGTGGCTTATGGCGGCAAAGTTTTGCATTCCTTTTGGGATGCAAAATCTTTTGAAGTTACCCTTAATCCAAGGGATTAAGGGTAACTTCTTCGACACAAAACTCCCGCCGACAGCGGTACAATAAATTCCGGTGATACAAATGACCGTGTACCTTGATACCCTCGTACTTATAAATACATATGCAAGCTGGCTTGTCCTGAGCCTTAGCTCTAAGCTAATTCATCAGAGCATACCCGGAAAGCGACTGGCACTGAGTGCTCTTGCAGGCGGGTTGTCGTCTCTTTTAATACTCATTCCTACCGGGACTGTGTGGCAAACCATTTTGCTGTATGCGCTAAAATGTATTTCCATACTGATTGTCTTGCTGACCGCGTTTTATAAAAAGGGAATGTCTAAAAGGCGTTTTTTTTCTGCCATCGCATCCTTCTTCGGAGTAAATCTTTTATTCAGCGGGGGAGTATACCTTGTCCAGTCGATGCTTAAGACAAAGATTGTTTACATAAAGGGCATGAGCTACTACTTCGATATATCGCTGACAAAGCTTATTTTTATAACAGCCGCGGTGTATATAATTCTGTCGCTTATATCCTATATATCTGCCCAAAGGCTGGACAAAGCCCATTCCTACATAGTTTACATAGCCTTGTCGGGACAAAGCTACAGCCTTGAAGGTGTTGCGGACACCGGCAATACCGTAAGAGATATTTTCAGCGGAAAGGATGTTGTCATATGTACGGGAATAGCTTGCCCGGAAAGCCTTGAAAGGCGGATAATACCGGTGCCGTTTAGCACCGTCAACGGTGAGGGAGTGCTTTATGCGGTGAACCCAGACAAAATTTCGATTGAAGACGAGCACGGGTCAAAAACAGACGTCAGTGCATTGATAGCTTTTACTGACGGGCAGTTAAGACGAGCAGTCTTTAATCCAAAAATATTGATGTAAAAGGGTGAGTAAAATGAAGTTCATAATGTCATTGTGGAAAAAGCTTTTGTCGCTTATCAGAGGCAGGGCAAGCCTCGACTATATAAACGGCTCTGATTCTTTGCCGCCGCCGCTAAAGCCTGAC
Organism: uncultured Ruminococcus sp.; assembly: GCA_949283135.1. Taxonomy (GTDB): domain Bacteria; phylum Bacillota; class Clostridia; order Oscillospirales; family Ruminococcaceae; genus Faeciplasma. Next base: position 3,349 of record CASDRM010000122.1, on the reverse strand, counting down.
GAGGAACAAAAGGTTTTTTCAATGATGTCGGTTGACCCAAAGCGAGCAAGGGAAAAGCTTATTACGCATAATCTCAGGCTTGTTGTATACATTTCAAAAAAGTTTGAGTCTACGGGAATAGGCATTGAGGATCTTGTTTCGATAGGCACAATAGGTCTAATAAAGGCTGTTAACACATACAACCCCAATAAAAACATCAAGCTTGCCACCTACGCTTCAAGGTGCATAGAAAACGAGATACTCATGTATTTGCGCAAAACAACGCAGCAAAGAAACGAGATTTCCATAGACGAGCCGCTAAATATTGATTGGGACGGCAATGAGCTTCTTTTGTCCGACGTCATAGGCACCGACCCTGACGAAGTCAGCAGGAATATCGAGAGCGAGACTGAAAAGCTTCTTCTTATCAGAGCTGTAAATTCACTCAGGGGTAGAGAAAAGCAGATAATGCAAATGCGCTTTGGGCTGATATCCGGTAAGGAGATGACTCAAAAGGAGGTTGCCGACGTTGTCGGAATATCTCAGTCGTATATATCAAGGCTTGAAAAAAGAATACTTAAAGAACTGAAAAAGGAACTTGAAGCAATATGCTGATTTTTCCAAAAAGTACATGATCCCATGGTGAATACATGCAATATCTTCGGCAATAATTTAGTTAAATTATTTGTTCGGAGAGTGCAGTTTGCCATGCAGTTCAATAAGGTTGAAATAAGCGGTGTAAACACATCAAAACTCAAGGTATTAAGCGAGGAGAAAAAGACGGAGCTCCTCAAAAAGATAAAAGCGGGGGACAAGTCGGCGAGAGAGGAGCTTATTCAGGGAAATTTAAGACTGGTATTGAGCGTAATACAGAAGTTTATGTCAAGAGGCACTCCGCCCGACGACCTTTTTCAGGTCGGGGTTGTGGGGCTTATCAAAGCTATTGACAACTTTGACGTATCGCTGGACGTAAAGTTTTCAACATATGCTGTTCCGATGATCTCGGGAGAGCTGAGAAGGTATTTAAGGGACAATAACTCGATAAGAGTGTCTCGTTCAATGAGAGATCTGGCGTATAAGGCAATGCAGGCAAGAGAAAAGCTGATGAACCAAAACAGCAATGAACCGACTGCAAAGGAAATTTCCAAGGAAATAGGCGCACCTCAGTCAGATGTAGTGTTTGCCCTCGAGTCGATAAGCGAACCTGTTTCGATATATGAACCGGTATATTCAAACACGGGGGATACACTATACATGCTCGATCAGCTCGGCGATTCCTCAAGCGACGAGGGCTGGATAGACGAGCTACTGCTCAGGGACGCAATAAAGACGCTGTCAGAGCGTGAGAAAAACATACTGTATTTAAGGTTTTATCAGGGCAAAACTCAGGTTGAGGTGGCGAGCGAGATAGGAATATCTCAGGCTCAGGTATCAAGACTCGAAAAAAACGCGTTATCGAGAATCAAATCAAGCGTTTGAGCTTGACAAAAAATATGAGTCGTGTTATCATTGGGTATCGACTGTGAAGAGAAGAAGTAGTCGGTCTAAAGCCTCAGAGAGCCCTTGGCTGGTGAAAAAGGGCGGCATATGTCCGATGAAATACATCTTGGAGTCCGTGCCCTGAAAGGCGTAGAGCTGCTTAGTAGGGACATGCGGTTTTGGCATCCGTTATCCTGCCGAGAGGCCGTGAGACATTTTGTCCTGCGGTAAATTGAGGTGGTACCACGGTTTATGATCGTCCTCTGACCCGTATCGGGTCGGGGGATTTTTATTTAATAGTATCCAAAAAGAAAGGAAAGAATAAAATGCAGATTTATGAGGAACTTAAGGCAAGAGGTCTTATCGCCCAGGTTACCGATGAAAATGAGATAAGGGAACTTATCAATAACGGAAAGGCGACTTTTTATATAGGCTTTGACCCCACCGCCGACTCTCTTCATGTCGGTCACTTCATGGCTTTATGCCTTATGAAGAGACTTCAGATGGCAGGAAACCGACCTGTAGTGCTTATTGGCGGAGGAACCGGCTACATAGGCGATCCATCCGGCAGGACAGATATGCGTTCCATGATGACCCCTGAAACCATACAGCACAACTGCGAAAGCTTCAAAAAGCAGATGGAGAGGTTCATAGAGTTCGGCGAAGGAAAGGCGATAATGGTCAATAACGCCGACTGGTTGCTTAGCCTCAACTATATCGATCTTCTGCGCGAGGTTGGCGCCTGCTTCTCAGTAAACAACATGCTCAGAGCCGAGTGCTACAAGCAGAGAATGGAGAAGGGACTATCCTTCCTCGAGTTTAACTACATGATAATGCAGTCCTACGACTTCTACTATCTCTACCAGCATTACGGCTGCAATATGCAGTTCGGAGGAGACGATCAGTGGTCAAATATGCTTGGCGGCACAGAGCTTATAAGAAGAAAGCTCGGCAAGGACGCGTATGCGATGACTATTACACTTCTTCTCAATTCCGAGGGCAAGAAGATGGGCAAGACCCAGAAGGGCGCTGTGTGGCTCGACCCGAACAAGACGTCACCTTATGAGTTCTTCCAATACTGGAGAAATGTCGGCGACGCGGATGTTCTTAAGTGCATCAGAATGCTTACCTTCCTTCCTATTGAGGAAATAGACAAGATGGAGTCGTGGCAGGGAAGCGAGCTTAACCGCGCCAAGGAGATACTCGCGTATGAGCTCACAAAGCTCGTACACGGCGAAGAGGAGGCTACTAAGGCCTTGGAGGCTGCAAGGGCAGTTTTCGGAGGCTGCGGCAATGACGAAAACATGCCTACATGTGAATTTGACTGCGACGCTGTGCCGATACTCGACGCTATGGTTTGCGCGAAGCTCGCTCCCTCTAAGGCGGAAGCGAAAAGGCTTATTCAGCAGGGAGGCGTTACTCTTAACGACGAGAAGGTAACAGATATAAATACCGTGGTAAATCTTTGCCCCTGCGCTGTACTCAAAAAAGGTAAGAAGCAGATAATCAAGCTTGCAAAGAAGTAATTACTTGATTACTACTGATACAAGAAATAAAAATTCCCGCGGAATTGTGTTTTCCGTGGGAATTATTTTTTTGATTAAGCCGGGTCATAAGCAGGATCAGTCAAATATTCCTCGCCTCATCTTTATCTGCCTGATGTCATCGCCTAAAAATCTAAGCGTTCTGAACGCTCCTATCAGCCTTGAGACTATTCTTTGGTCGTATTTGTCCGATAGCTGAGAAATGTCCAGATTAGACGACACGATAGTTGGCTTTGACATATTGCACCTTGAGTTTATAAGGTTATATATGACAGAGGAGTTAAACGATGAACTGAACTCACAGCCCAGATCGTCAAGTATAACAAGATCAGCGCTTAAAAGCAGTT
>CASDRM010000121.1 GCA_949283135.1 uncultured Ruminococcus sp. | reverse complement strand
GGCTTGACAGAGAGCTTACATCGATAATAAAGCACGGCTTTGCGGTGCTGTATGTAATAGCTAAGAGACTTGTAGCCAATTCGGTTGAGCACGGCTATCAGGTGGGCTCGCGAGGATCTGTAGGTTCGTCGTTCGTGGCGTCCATGTCAGGCATATCAGAGGTCAATCCGCTTGTCCCTCACTATGTATGCGGAAAATGCAAGTACTCGGAGTTCTTCTCCAACGGCGAGTATGGTTCGGGCTTTGACCTTCCGCCCAAAAAGTGTCCCGTCTGCGGAGAGGAGCTTCACAGAGACGGTCACGACATACCGTTTGAGACCTTCCTCGGCTTCAACGGCGACAAGTCGCCTGATATAGACCTGAACTTCTCCGGTGACTATCAGTCAAGCGCGCACAAGTACACAGAAGAGCTTTTCGGCTCGGATAATGTTTTCAAGGCCGGAACTATTTCTACCGTAGCTGACAAGACGGCATACGGATATGTTATGAAATACCTTGAGGAGCGGGGCAGAAAGGTGCCGGCTGCCGAGGTCACAAGGCTGACGCGTGGCTGCACGGGCATAAAGAGAACTACCGGTCAGCACCCCGGCGGAATGGTAGTTATTCCGAGCGAGTATGAGGTATATGACTTCACCCCGGTTCAGCATCCGGCAGAAAAGACGGATTCGGATATAGTTACCACCCACTTTGACTTCAACTCATTGCACGACACTATACTCAAGCTTGACGAGCTCGGGCACGATGTCCCTACTCTGTACAAGTACCTTGAGGACATGACCGGCACTGATATAACCAAGACTCCGATGAGCGATCCAGCCGTTTACTCGCTGTTCACATCTCCTGCGGCTCTCGGAGTTACCGAGGAAGAAATAGACAGCAAGACCGGTACTCTCGGTATACCTGAGATGGGTACGCCGTTCGTAAGAGGGATGCTTGTCGAGTGTAAGCCCACTAAGTTTTCCGACCTTTTGCAGATATCAGGACTATCTCACGGAACTGACGTTTGGCTCGGCAACGCCTCTGAGCTTATAAAAAACGGCACCTGCACTATCGATCAGGTTATAGGAACCCGTGACAGTATAATGACATATCTTATATACCACGGTGTTGATCCGAGTCTTTCGTTCAAGATAATGGAGATAGTAAGAAAGGGCAACGCGCCTAAGCTGCTTACAGACGAAATGAAGCAGACGATGCGCGAGCACGATGTTCCTGAGTGGTACATAGACAGCTGCATGAAGATAAAGTACATGTTCCCAAAGGCACACGCAGCGGCGTATGTTACCGCCGCTATAAGGCTTGCCTGGTACAAGGTCCACAGACCTCTTGAGTTTTACGCGGCAATGTTTACGGTAAGAGGCGAGGACTTCGACGCTGAAACAGCTGTCAGAGGAAAGCTCGCGGTCAGATATAAAATAGACGAGTTCAAGCAGAAGGGAAATGACCGTTCCGACAAGGAGGACGGCGTACTTGACACTCTGATGCTTATAAACGAGATGCTCTGCCGCGGATATGAGTTTTTGCCGATAGACATACATAAATCCCATGCCACGATATACAGAATAGAGGACGGGAAAATCAGGCTTCCGTTTGTCTCTATGAACGGCATAGGCGAAAACGCCGCAAAAGCGATCTATAATTGCGCGCAAAAGGCGGATTTCATATCTGTAGAGGAGTTTCAGAATCAGTCGGGCGTGTCAAAGTCTGTAATTGACGCGCTTGTAAGCGCCAATGCGTTCGGTAATATGCCCCTCACGGCGCAGATGACTTTGTTTTAGTTTAAGTCACTATTTGACCGCATACTGAATAATATGTAGAGAAGTTTTATAACTTTAATACTTATTCAGGAGGATTTATATGGCTGATTTCGGAACTAATCCGTGCGGCTTTAAGGAAGCAGTCACGATAGAGGCGCAGCGAATATTTGATAGCTGCTCAGACAGAGACTGCCTTGAGGATCTTGAGGTCACATTTGCGGATTATGAGTCAAATCTGAGGGTAAACGAAGCGACATATGCCAAAGCGAGATGCGCACAGGTTACGAGCGTATTTTTCTCGGTAGAGCCGATACCCTTCAACAAGGGCTTTTACTCGGTAGACATTACTTACACATTTGATGTTGAAATAGAGCTCGCGCCCTCCGCCGCGGCTCAGACGACCACCGTTCACGGCAGCGCCACCTTCACAAAGAAGGTTATTCTCTACGGCAGCGACGGCGGAACCAAGTACTTCACCTCGACAGACAACGGTGCGGTATCGGTGACCGGCTGTAGCTACAACAACCCGCCCAAGGCAACGCTTGCTGTTGCAGACCCGATTGTACTGAACATCAGGCTTGTGAGCATACCCGCCATGAATTGCTGCACCGACGCAACCTGCGAGCAGACGGTAGTATCGCCGGCAAGAAAGATGATCTATGTCACTCTCGGAGTCTTCTCGATAGTTTCGCTGGCAAGAACCGTTCCTGTGATGGTTCCCGCATACGACTACGCGGTGCCGAACAAGGAATGCGTTTCAAGCACAGAGAGTCCTTGCGAGCTGTTTGAGAAGATCAACTTCCCGTCAAGTGAATTCTTCCCCAAGAGCCTTGAGGACATATCAAGCTGCTGCAACAACAGCTAATAATCTTCTCACCTCGGTCATATTATTGACTGAGGTGAGTTTTTATGAAGTGCAGGCTCTCTGATCTTAAGTCAAAGGAAGTGATTGAAACAAAATCCGGGGTCATAATAGGAAGGATAGACGATGTGGAAATAAATATGGAGGATTCCTCGGTGGAGTCGATGATAGTATACGGCAGACCGAGGCTTTTCGGAATCTTGGGCAGGGAAGACGACATAGTAATAAGCTATGAGGACATCGATCTGATAGGAAAAGACACTGTTTTGGTTTCACGGAGCAGGGTCGTCGACTCCAAAAGCTTTAAATCAAGCCGTTATTCGGTTAAAAAAGAGAAAACAGAAGACAGCATGGATGACTTTGAAAAAACTTCGGATAATTTTTGAAAAAGTACTTGCAATACTGAATCCGTGATGATATAATATTACCGCAATTCGCACGCACGCGGTTTTGCCGTGGTTCCCCTGATAGGGGTGAAGGCAAGCTAACCGCTGCGGAGGGTTAGTAAAATTTATAAAAACCATAGGAGGTTACTACAATGGCAGTAGTATCAATGAAGCAGCTTCTTGAAGCTGGCGTTCACTTCGGACACCAGACAAGAAGATGGAACCCTAAGATGGCTCCCTACATTTTCACAGAAAGAAACGGCATCTACATCATCGACCTTCAGAAGACGGTCAAGAAGCTCGATGAGGCTTACATGTTCATAAGAGATATTTCCGCAAACGGCGGCGAGGTTCTCTTTGTAGGTACCAAGAAGCAGGCGGGCGACTCCATCAAGGAGGAAGCTGTAAGAGCTAACGCTCATTATGTAAACGCAAGATGGCTTGGCGGCATGATGACAAACTTCAAGACCATCCAGACCAGAATTTCAAGACTTGAGCAGCTCCATAAGATGTCTGAGGACGGAACCTTTGACCTTCTTCCCAAGAAGGAAGTTGTGAAGCTTACGCTTGAGATAGAGAAGCTTGAGAAGTACCTTGGCGGTATCAAGAATATGAAGGAGCTTCCTTCCGCTCTCTTCATCGTTGACCCCAAGAGAGAGAAGATCGCCGTATCCGAGGCTAAGAAGCTCGGCATCCCGATAGTTGCTATCGTAGATACCAACTGCGATCCCGATGAGGTTGATTATGTAATTCCCGGTAACGATGACGCAATCAGAGCTGTAAAGCTTATTTCCGGCGCAATGGCTGACGCTATCATCGAGGGCAGACAGGGCGAGACTCAGGCAGAGTCAACAGAGTCTGAGGACAACTCTGAGGCAGAGACCGAGACTGAGGCGCAGGCATAATTATAGCTAATTCAAAAGGGCAGGTCAACAACCTGCCCTAACTGTGATAAGAAGTAGGAGATAAGAAAGGATTGTTTATTATGGCTAACATTACAGCAAAGGATGTTGCATCCCTTCGTGAGAGAACCGGCGTCGGCATGATGGACTGCAAGAAGGCTTTAGTAGAGGCTGACGGCGATGTTGAGAAGGCAATAGTTATCCTCAGAGAAAAGGGACTCGCTACTCAGGCTAAGAAAGCCGGCAGAGTTGCTGCTGAGGGTCTTGTAGTTGCTATGGTAGAGGGAAACGTCGGCGTTGTTGTCGAGGTCAACTCTGAGACCGACTTCGTTGCAAATACCGACCAGTTCAAGAATTTCTGCAACATGGTTGCGAAGACCATTATCGAGTGCAACCCCGCTGATGTTGACGCTTTGAAGGCCTGCAAGGCTTCAGGTTCAGATAAGACCGTTGAGGAGGAGCTTCAGGAAGTATTCCTTCAGATCAGAGAGAATATCCAGATCCGCAGATTCACCAGAATGGAGGGCACTCTCGTTGCTTATACACACGGTGAGGGCAGAATCGGCGTTATGGTAAAGATGGACACCGACCTCGGCGAAAAGGCTTATGCCTGCGGCAAGGACTGCGCTTTGCAGATCGCTGCGATGAATCCCGCATACCTTGACAGGACCAAGGTTCCCGCAGATGTTCTTGAGAACGAGAAGAAGATCATGCTCGCTCAGATGGCGGAGGACCCCAAGATGGCTAACAAGCCTGCTGCTGTTCTTGAGAAGATCGTTGAGGGCAAGGTTGGCAAGTACTACTCCGAGAACTGTCTCGTTGACCAGGAGTTCGTAAAGGACGGAGACTTCACCGTTGGCAAGTATGTTGAGAAGTGCGCTAAGGAGCTCGGCGGCTCTATCAAGGTAGTTGATTATGTCCGCTACGAGAGAGGCGAGGGCATAGCTAAGAAGACCGACAACTTCGCTGACGAAGTTGCTTCTATGATCAAGTAATCTCGGCTCTGCCAGAATCAAGGCATAATTTTACCTGCCATGTCTTACGGACACGGCAGGTTTTTTTATGCAAGTTTTATTTCAAGCTCTGCGTCGTTTTGCTTTTTAGCGGGCATACTTCGCGTAAGATGCCTTACAAGAAATATTTCATAGCACTCCTGCTGCGTTAAAAGCGTATATATGCGGCTTAGGGGAATGTTTTCAATCAGCGCTATTTTTGATATCATATTCAACCTGATCACCTCTTTGTAGTATTCTTTCCTTTTGGGACAGGATTATGCTTATTGACGGGCGGAGAAGAGTCTGATATAATCTTTTTGAACAAAAAAGTCAAATGGGTGGAGAGTGAACCAAGTGGAAAATCTGTCTAATATAGGAGTGATAAAGGATATACTCTTTAGGCATGGATTTACGTTTTCAAAAAAGTTAGGGCAAAACTTTCTTGTCAACCCATCTGTCTGCCCTAAAATAGCGGAACTTGGCAACGCTATGCCCGGGTACGGTATATTGGAGATTGGTCCGGGAATAGGTGTTCTTACAAACGAGCTTGCAAAACGGGCGGACAAGGTTGTTGCGGTAGAAATCGACAAACGGCTCATTCCGGTTTTAGATGAAACGCTCTCAGAGTATTCTAATGTTAAAGTCATTAACAGCGATATTCTCGAGCTTGATCTACGCGGCCTGATAGCAGAGGAATTTTCCGGGCTAAAGGTTGCGGTCTGCGCAAACCTTCCTTACTACATAACCTCTCCGATTTTGATGAGGCTACTCGAATCAAGGCTTCCCATAAGCTCAATAACTGCGATGGTCCAAAAGGAAGCCGGAGTCAGGCTGTGTGCTCCTCTCGGAACAAGAGAGGCTGGAGCTGTTACTGTGGCTGTAAACTATTTTTCCGAAGCTAAGATTTTGTTCGACGTCTCGCGGGGAAGCTTTATGCCGTCGCCGAATGTGGATAGCTGCGTAGTCAGGTTTGACTTGCGAGATAAGACTCCCGTGACCATTGACGAGGAATTTTTCTTCAGAGTGGTAAGGGGCATGTTTTCTCAGAGAAGAAAGACTCTTGTAAACTGTGTGAGCGGTTCCTTGGGTATAGATAAGCAGGCTGTTTCGGCTGCCGCAGAGCGCTCAGGGCTCAGTCAGTCGATTCGCCCGGAGTCATTAAATATGCAGCAGATGATTTCTTTCTCCGACTCGCTATATCTGCTCACTCAAAAATAATTCCAAACGCATAAAGCGTCCCGCGGCTTACAACTTACCGCTGGGACGCTTTTTTGAAATTATTTTTGCCACAGCTGCGCTGGCTTTTTGTCGAAAAACTCAGGGATATACGTTTCGCTTGAAGAGCTTCTTTCCTGGGAATATCCCGTCAAGCCGAGCTGTGATGCGATATCAAGCACATAGCCATATTCAAAGCTTGATATGCGTCTGTTTATCTCCTTATGCTCCTTGGCTTTATACACCGGCACATACTGGCTCATCAGGCTCAGGACTATGTCGTCCGGATTAAATCTGCTTCTCAGCTCACGAATGACTCTTTCGGAATCGTGCCTGAGCGTGGGGAGGGTAAGATGCCTGACTATCACGCCTTTTTTCATTATACCTTTATCGTCGTATACCGGTTTGCCTACCTGCTGCTGCATCCTGACTATCGCCTCGATCGTACGCTCGAAGTAATCACCGCAGGAGGAGTACTTTTTTGAAAACTCACCTGAATAGTATTTCAGATCCGGAAGGTATATATCTATATAGCCGTCAAGCATGTCGATGGTATCTATTTTTTCATACCCTCCGCAGTTGTATACAACCGGAATATCGAGCTTGCCCTTTACCATGTCAAGTGCCTCGATGATGCTCGGTACAAATGGAGTCGGACTGACAAGGTTGATGTTATTTGCTCCCTCATCCTGTAAGCCTAAAAAAATATCCGCGAGCTCGCCGGTGCTCACTTCAAACCCTTTTCCCAGGTGGGATATCTCGTAATTTTGGCAGAAGCAGCACTTAAGCGTGCAGCCGGAGAAAAATACCGTTCCCGAGCCTTCCTTCCCGCTTATGCATGGCTCCTCCCAGTAGTGAAGAGCGGCACGGGCGATTTTTATTTTATCACTTTGCCCGCAAAAGCCTGTGTTCTCCTGCCTGTTTACGTTGCATTCCCTGGGGCATAGGGTGCAGCGCGCGTATTTTGCGCGGCTCATATCGTTCTGCATACCACAGCGAAGCTGTAGCTGTCTTTAAGCTTGTCATAGGCTTTGCGGCATATTTCTTCACTGTCAAACAGTCCGTATACGCAAGACCCGCTTCCGCTCATCAGTGAGGCAAGCGCTCCTAGCGAAATAAGTTTTGCTTTAATTTCAGAGATGACGGGGGAGTCTATCGCTTTCTCCAAATCGTTTGAGATATAGCTCAGTATGCTCTCACCGTTTACTATCGCGTGAGCAAGCTTGTCAGAATTTAGCTTTGAGACTATGCCTTTTTTGTCGAAGCTCTTATACGCCTCCGGCGTGGAAACTCCGAACTCGGGCTTTACAAGTAAAACATAATAGTGAAGCTTTTCGGGGAGCGGGCTGACCCTGTCGCCTGCGCCCATGCAAAGAGCCGTTCCGCCGTTAATCAGGAATGGTATGTCCGCACCTACCTTAGCCGCGATTTCTCGGAGCTCGTCGCTATTCAGATTAGTCTCAAACGCTGAGTTGAGCATCCTTATGACAGCCGCCGCATCGGAGGAGCCCCCTCCAAGACCGGCCATTGACGGTATCCTCTTTTGTATGTAAATCTCAATGCCGCAGCCTGTCACGCCTGTCTTTTCAAGGAACACGTTGGTTGCTTTGTAGCATGTGTTTCTTTCATCGCAGGGGATTCTGCTGTCATCGCAGCGTATCTTGATTCCTCTCGCTCCTCTTACGCATGTGAGAGTCACCGTGTCGCAAAGCGAGATAGTTTGCATGACTGTTTTGATCTCATGCAAGCCGTTTGTCATTCTTCCGGTTATGTCAAGGCTCAGGTTTATCTTGCAGTACGCATTCTCAGTTATCTTTATATCCATTGTTTTTAAGCTCCGTCAGGAATTCGCCTATCCTTTTTATCGCTTCGCGAAGATGGTTGATCGAGTAGGCATAGGACACTCTTACAAACCCTTCTCCGCAATCGCCGAAGGCGTTGCCCGGAATGACAGCTACTCTCTTGTGGTACAGGAGCCGCTCACAGAACTCATCGCTTGAAAGTCCTGTTGACTTGATGCTCGGGAAAACATAGAACGCTCCCTCAGGCGTGAAGCAGTGCAGTCCAAGGCTGTTAAAGGCGTTCACAAGGTATTTTCTTCGCATATCATATTCGCTGACCATCATTTTGACGTCTTCTTCGCAGGCGGTAAGCGCCTCAATAGCCGCATACTGGCTGACAGTCGGCGAGGACATTATCCCGTACTGGTGGATTTTAAGCGAGTGCTTGAGTATTTCTTCCGGTGCGCACATATAGCCAAGCCTCCAGCCTGTCATTGAGAAGGCTTTGGAGAAGCCGTTAACATATATCGTGCGCTCTTTCATTCCGTCAAGACCTATTATCGAGAAATGCTTTCTGCCATATGTCAGCTCAGAGTATATTTCGTCGGTGAGCACAGCAATATTTGTCCCTCTGAGAATCTCGGCGATAGGCTCAAGGTCCTCTTTAGTCATAATAGCGCCTGTGGGATTATTCGGATAGGGGAGAATAAGCAGCTTTGTCCTTGGGGTTATTGCGGCTTTTAGAGCGTCCGCCGTAAGCTTGAAGCTGTGCTCCTCAGAAGTTTTTATAGGGACCGGCACTCCTCCTGAGAGCAAAACTATAGGCTTGTAGCAGACAAATGAAGGCTCTGGAATTATCACCTCGTCCTGCTGCGATACTATTGTTCTTATTGCGAGGTCTATAGCCTCAGAGCCACCAACGGTGACGATAATCTCGTGAGCAGGATTATATCTTACTCCGGTCTTCAAGGCTGTGTAGTCTGAAATTGCCTCTCTGAGCTTGATCATGCCCGCGTTGGAGGTGTAGAATGTTTTACCGCGTTCAAGAGCCTTTATAGCCGCCTGCCTTATTGGCCACGGCGTGTAGAAATCGGGTTCTCCTATTCCGAGCGAGATGACGTCGTCAAGCGTTGCGGCGATGTCAAAGTACTTTCTTATGCCAGACGGTTTTATATCGACCGCTGTCTCGTTGAGGAGCTTAGTGTAATCTATCATTTTACTCCTGACCTCTTTCATCCGGCATAGGGTCTACCAGCATTATTCCGTTTTCCTTGTACTTCTGAAGGAAGAAGTGGGTGGAGGTAGAGATAACTCCGTCGATAGTTGCAAGCCTCTGCGCAACAATCTGGGAAGCGTCCTTGATATTTTTGCATCTCAGGGTAACAGCAAGGTCATATCCGCCGGACATCAAAGATATGCTCTCGACCTCGGGATAGGAGGCGATGAGCCTTGCTATGTCGTCATATCCCACCTGAGCTTTTGGAGTTACTGAAAGCTCTATGTACGCGGCTATGCCGTCGTTTTGAGTAAGCTCCTCGTCCACAATGGCAGTGTAGCCCTTGATGATTCCTTTCCTCTCGAGCTCCTTTATTCTATCATCCACCTCTTCAGCCGTCGTGCCGAGCATTGCGGCAAGCTCTTGGTTAGAGAGTCGGGCGTTTGTCTTCAAAAGAGAAAGCAATTTGTCCATTTTGATATCCCCTTTACGTTTATAAGTTTTTTTATTATATCACGTTGTATTACTCAAGTCAAGCTTTATCACTTTAACTCAATAAATTATTTGCGAGTTTACGCGTTTAATCATACAATTAATTTGCATAAATAAATTTTAAAAAACTATTGACATATGTACTATGACGGTATATAATGAACCTGCTTCACGGCTAAAATTTACATCATAGAATGAGAAAGGGTGAGATAAGTGCTTTTCTATACTGCGATACTGGAGAAAATTCATATATGCGGTGCGGGGTTAGAAGCGCGGTTATCTCAGCGCGGTCTAAACGGCGGATTTTGATGGATGATAGCTTTTTGAACAGCTCCCGGCACTTTGCGTGTGCGGGGCTGTTTTGTTTTGTGGCAAAATGTGCTATGTCCTGTTTTTGAAAGGAGCATTGATAACGAAGATGAAATACTTTGACGTGCTTCCCGAGCTTGTATCAGACGAGCTGTCAAAGCGGGGAGTCAACACAGAAAAGCTTCTGTACTGTGTTAAAGCCGATCTCGACGGCGAGGGCAAGTATTTGGATGTATACATAACATTTACTACTGACGAGCTGTACGTAATAACCGGCTATGAGGAATACGGAATGGACTCAGGCAGAGCTAAGCTTGAGGAACGTATGAGAGAAATGCCATTGATAAGGTCATTTTTCAAGCCCGTTCCTATTCGCGAGATGGTCAGATACAGAGTGGAGGATTTCAAGGAATATAAGATATCAAAAATAAAAAATATCTTTGTAGACCGCAACCAGAATACGGCAAGACTCGTAATTGCCATGCTTAAGGACGGAGAAGTAGAGGATTTTTCACCAAAGGAGGAGACTCCAGAGGAGGAAAACGAGGAGAGCATTTTCGGTCAAAAATTCGGATGGTTTGGCGAGACCTACGAGCATGACAGGGAGAATATCCTTATTGCACGCTTCTCGATAGGCTATAGTGAGAAGTTTGAGCGCTTCTGCGAAAGGCTGAACAAGACCCACAGACATGAAGAAATAGATGATTCTCTTCTTGATAATGTTCAAACGGTATGCCCGATTTGTCACCAGCCCTATCCTAACCCGAATAGACCTGTATGCCCCAGATGTATGGATAAGCGGAGCATCTTTGACAAGCTCATGGCGATGTTCAAGGATTTCAAGCTTCAGATTACTCTGATTGCTTTAG
>CASDRM010000120.1 GCA_949283135.1 uncultured Ruminococcus sp. | reverse complement strand
GACTACTTCTCTTATCTTTTCCTCGTCGTCAACAATTAAAAGCTTTGGCATAAATTTTTCATCCTTTCGGGTATATAGCGGCTGTAACGTGCGGGAAAGCTTATGTATACAGCTATTTTATTTTATAGTATATCGCAAAATTGTGTCTGAATTATGAAATTTTGCGGAGAATTTTATGTTTTAAGTACAACTTACGCTTGTTATTGAGCACTTTTTGTGGTAAAATTAAGCTAAACTGATTTTGCTCGAGGAGGGCACACGATGGCGTACAAGATAAGAAGAGCAAACGGGGGAGACCTGCCGGAAGTGATATCGCTTTTGAAGCAGGTTTTGGATATTCATTACAATATTCGCCCGGATTTATATAAGCAGGGAGCGACAAAATACTCTAATGAGGAGCTTCTTGAGATCTTCGCTGACGACGGGCGTCCGGTGTTCGTATATGATTCAGACGGAATAAAGGGCTACGCCTTCTGCGAGATGAGGGACTATTCCGGGCATGAGGGTCTAAAACCGATAAAGTCGTTGTATATAGACGACCTGTGCGTGGATTCAGAGTGCAGAAGAGAGCATGTCGGCAGAGCTCTTTTTGAATATGTCAAGGGCTACGCCAAGGACAACGGCTGCTACAATGTCACCCTTTGCGTATGGGAGGGAAACGACTCGGCGAGGGCGTTCTATGACGCGATGGGCATGGGAGTGCAGAAAACGGTCATGGAAGCAATACTTTGAGCGGCGGGAGGAAAAGCAGTGAAAATAGGAATGATAGTCGCTATCGCGGATGAGATAGCCGCGCTCTTGGGCAAAATAGGCGAGCCGGTGAGAACCGAGGTCTCATGCTGGCTGGAGGTTTCGATATACGATATGGGCGGAAACGAGCTGTATGTGACCCAGAGCGGAGCGGGCGAGATATACGCCGCGGCGGCAACACAGCATCTCATCACGGGATACGGTGTGGAGCTTATCGTGAATTTCGGAATATGCGGAGGGCTTACGCCCGAGATGTCGCTTTGCAGGACATGCGTTGTGGGAAGCGTAGTCCACTACGATTTTGACACCTCGCCGGTGGACGGTTGCGAGGTCGGTAGATATATTGATTACCCGGACGTGTATATACCTGCCGACATAAAGCTTTTGCGGCTTGCGACCGCTCTTCACCCCGAGCTTACAGAGGTGATATGCGCCTCCGGGGACAAGTTTATAGCGGACGAGAAAAGAAAGCGCGAGCTGAACGCGCTTTACGGTGCTCAGATATGCGAAATGGAGTCGGCGGGAATACTCCTCACCGCAAATCGCAGCCATGTGCCGGCGCTTCTTGTGAAGGCGGTGTCGGACAGTGTGAGCGGCGGAGCGGAGGAGTTTAACAAAATGGCGTGCGAGTCGGCACGGGCCTGCGTAGAGCTGACTCTCGAAATAATAAGTAAGCTTCAGGAGGTAAAAGTATGACTACACTTGGAGAACGCCTCAAGAAGGCGAGAAAGAGAAAGGGTCTTTCTCAAGCAGAGGTATATGAGCTGACCGGGATAGGCAACAAGTCGCTCTCAAGATATGAAAACAACGCCTCTTCGCCCTCTCCAGAGGCGTTGCAGAAGCTGAGCAGGCTTTACGATGTGTCCGGAGAATATCTTCTCGGGCTGACCGGGGACATGGGCAGTTCCGGCGACGGCGGGGCTGAGGCGGCGGAAAGCGAGAATATGGTCGGCATGGCGGATCATAAAACCTCCGCCTCGAAGCTGATAAGCTTCATAGCCTCAAGTCCCTCCAAGTTCCACGCGGTATACAACATCTGCCTTAGCCTGCAAAACGAGGGCTTTACCGAGCTTTCCGAGTCGGAGCACTGGGAGCTGCAAAAAGGCGGGAAATACTTTGTCACAAGGAACCGCTCCTCGGTGATAGGCTTTAAGGTGGGCTCCGGCGAGATGGGCGGGTTCAATATCATCGCCGCTCATTCCGATTCGCCGTCCTTCAGGATAAAGCCGGATGCGGAAATGGAGACGGTGGGAGAGTACATCAGGATAAATACCGAGAAGTACGGCGGGATGCTTCTTTCCACATGGCTTGACAGACCCCTGTCTGTGGCCGGAAGGGTGGTAGTCTCTAAAGGCGGAAGGCTTAAGACCGTGCTTGTTAATATAGATTCCGACGCTCTTCTGATACCGAACGTGGCCATACACATGCAAAGAAACGCCAACGACGGAATGTCCTATAACCCTCAGGTCGATATGATACCTCTTATGGGGAGCATGGCTGCAAAGGGGGAGCTTAAGAGACTGGTGGCTCAGGCGGCGGGAGTCAAGCCGGGCGACATAGCCGGCAGCGACCTCTATCTTTACAACAGGATGAGAGGCACCTCGTGGGGAGCGGATTCGGAGTACGTCTCTGCGCCTCAGCTTGACGACCTGCAATGCGTGTACGCCTCGCTAAGGGGCTTTTTGACCGGCGGCTGCGACAATAATGTGTCGGTGCTCTGCGTTTTGGACAACGAGGAGGTAGGAAGCGGCACAAAGCAGGGAGCGGACTCTGATTTTCTGAGGTCTGTAGCGGGAAGGATAGCCAAAAGCCTTGGCAAGGACATAAGCGAGCTTTTGCCCTCAAGCTTCCTTGTATCGGCTGACAACGCCCACGCGATACACCCAAACCATCCGGAATACGCCGACAAGTCCAACTATCCTGTGATGAATAAGGGGATAGTGATAAAGTATAACGGCAACCAGCGCTATGCAACCGACGCCGTCTCGGAGGCGGTGTTCAGACATATATGCGCGGCGGTGGATGTGCCTGTTCAGGTTTACGCCAACCGCTCGGACATCCCCGGCGGCTCGACATTGGGAAACATCTCGACCTCGCAGCTCTCGGTAAACACGGTGGACATAGGCTTGGCGCAGCTCGCGATGCACTCAAGCTATGAAACTGCGGGGGCAAAGGATACGCTGTATCTGGAAAGAGCGGCAGCGGAGTTTTACTGCACCGAGATAGCAAGGCTTTCGGACGGCGAGCTTGAGATAAGGTGAAACGGCGGGGCAGGCATAAGGATTTTTGATATCTTGATATCGATATCTTGATATCAGATATCTTGATATCAGATATCTTGATATCATAGAGACAAAATAAAAACGAGCGGTCGCGGTGATCGCTCGTTTTTGACTGTATGTGCATTTTTCAGCAGCAGGCGCGTGCGGTTATTCTTCCCCGGAGTAGTCCTTGAAGGATATGTTCAGGTCTACGTCGGCGTCTATGCCGGGCACTCTTCCGTCCGAGGAGTACTGCCAGATGTCGAAATCGTAGAAATAGGTGGGAGCGTCCGAGTATTCGGCCATCCATATGTCTATGCCGTCCAGCCTTGAAAGGTCATACTTCCAGACGGCGGTCTTTCGGTTGGCGTATATGCCGGGCTCGAATCCCGCAAGGCGTATCCTCTCGGCGAAAACAAGCGCGTTGTTGGTCAGGGTATCAGGCTCTATGTAAGCGGTTCTCGGGGTGTCGCCGTCCTTGTCTATAACTACCTCCCAGTCGTAAAACACAGGCAGTTCAAGCTCATAGTCCCCAAGCGCGTCTATACACATCTCAGCCTCCTCAAGAGCCTCATCGACGGTAAGCGCCTGTGAGAAGAAGTATATCCCGACCTTTATGCCCGCCTCCTTGGCGCCGGCTATGTTTTTGCGGAAGTTGGCGTCCTCGGCGACTAAGCCGGTAACATATCCGCGGTAGCCGCAGCGGATAATCGCGAAGTCTACTCCCGCCGCCTTGACCGCCTCCCAGTCTATGTCGCCCTGATATACGGAAACGTCTATTCCCATATAGCCAGGCTCGTCCGGGTCGGTGTAGCTTATGTAGCCGGTCTCATCGTCCTTGACAAACAGCTCGGGTATGTACTCGTTTTTGGGGACGTCCTTGAGAGCGGGCATCCATATCGGACCGTAGTTGGAGTCGGTGAGCAGGAAGCTGTCGTCGGACAGCTCGTGCGAGTACTCGTTGGAGGGGTCTATCGCTATGTACTCCGGAACCTCTACTTCCTTTATCACCTCGACCGTTTCTATCTGAGGGACTATCGTGCCCTGCTCGTGAGTCCAGCCTATCGCGACGGCGATTATCGCCAGCGCGAGCACCGCTATTATCCCGAACATCAGCCGCATCATCGAGCGATAGCTTCTTATAAGCTCGGAGGTTCTTTTTTCCTCCGCTCGGCGGTATATTTCCGCGACATGAGCCATCTCGTCCCGGATATCGGTGGTACGGGCGGTTTCGGTGGCTTCGGCGGCTTCCTGTGTATAGTTGTCCATCTTTCTTGCTGCCTCCTTCGATATAATTCGACATACATACTGTTAAAACTAATTTAGCATATCCTGAGTCCAAAGTAAAGACGGGAATTTGAGGACGGATTTTGAGCTCAGCTGATCGCAGAAGCCTGACATGCCTTGTTTTGCATTTTCAGTGGTGCAACATGGTTATTTTTTAGCTGATGATAGGTGCCGAGTAGTGCATATAGCGGTAATTTTGCAGGATTTAATAAAAACGCTTGCATTTTTAAAAGCAAAGTAATATAATGTAGAACAGACTGTGACGACGTGCATCTCGTTTTATCACTTATAACTTATACATGGAGGCAGGTACCGTGAATATCAAACAGCTATCAAAAACAGAGCTTGAGGAGCTTTACTCAAAGGAGTCGGCTATTCTTGAGGAGTACAAGAAAAAGGGACTCAAGCTCGATATGTCCAGAGGAAAGCCGAGCCCCGAGCAGCTCGATCTGTCGAACGACATGCTCACCCATTGCCTTGACGGGGACCATATCTCGGAGACGGGAGTCGACTGCCGCAACTACGGCGTTCTCGACGGCATCTACGAGGCAAAAAGGCTCTTTATGCCTATGATGGGCGTCGGAAGATACGAGATAATCATCGGCGGAAACTCCAGCCTTCAGCTTATGTACGATACCATTGCGAGGGCGATGCTCCTCGGCGTAAAGGGAAGCCCGAAGCCCTGGAGCAAGTGCGAGAGGGTCAAGTGGCTCTGCCCCGCTCCCGGCTACGACAGGCATTTCGCGATCTGTCAGGCGTTCGGCATCGAGATGATAACCGTTCCGATGCTCTCCGACGGTCCTGACATGGATAT
>CASDRM010000119.1 GCA_949283135.1 uncultured Ruminococcus sp. | reverse complement strand
GAGCGTAAACCGATCTTGACCTTGGGCACTATGAGAGGTTTATAGACGAAAATCTCAACAAGTACTCCAACCTGACAACCGGAAAGGTGTACTGGAATGTCCTGAACAAGGAACGCAGAGGCGAATACCTCGGCTCTACGGTTCAGGTAATACCTCACATAACAAACGAGATAAAAGACTTTGTCTACCGCGTCGGTAAGCAGACCTCGGCTGACATTGTAATCACAGAGATCGGCGGAACGATAGGCGACATCGAATCCCAGCCATTTATTGAGGCTGTGCGGCAGATCGCCCTTGAGGTTGGTAGAGAGAACAGCCTGTTTATCCATGTGACGCTCGTTCCATTCCTCAGCGGCTCAGACGAGCACAAATCGAAGCCTACTCAGCACTCGGTCAAAGAGCTTCAGGGAATGGGAATAAACCCGGATATCATTGTCCTGCGCTGCGACTCCCCCCTCGAGGAATCAATATTCAAGAAAATCTCCATGTTCTGCAATGTAAAGCCTGACTGCGTTATAGAAAACATGACGCTTTCAAGCATCTATGAGGTTCCGGTGATGCTCGAGCAGGAAAAGTTCTCAGAGGTAGTATGCCGCGAATTGGGACTTAAGACCCCTAAGCCCGACCTCTGCGACTGGATGAAGATGCTCGACATGATAAAGACAAGAAACAAGGAGCTGGATATAGGACTTGTTGGAAAATATGTCCAGCTTCACGACGCGTATCTGTCGGTAGCGGAAGCTCTGAGGCACGCGGGATATCCGCAGGGCGCGTTTGTCAACATCCACTGGATAGACTCGGAGACGCTCACGGAGGATAATTATGAGTCGATCCTTTCTCCCATGGACGGCATCATAGTTCCCGGAGGCTTCGGCGGCAGAGGCATTGAAGGCATGATACTTGCCGCAAAATATTCAAGAGAGCACCATGTCCCCTACTTCGGCATCTGCCTCGGTATGCAGATAGCAGTAATAGAGTACGCAAGAAACGTCGCAGGCATCAAGGACGCCAATTCAGGTGAATTTGACGAGCTTTGCAAAAATAAGGTCATAGACTTTATGCCCGGTCAAAGCGACAACATAGACAAGGGCGGAACGCTCCGCCTCGGCAGCTACCCATGCGTAATAACTCCGGGCACGACAATGGAAAAATGCTACCGCGAAGCTGTAATAAACGAACGCCATCGCCACCGCTATGAGTTCAACAACGCATACAGAGAGATTCTTTCCGCAAACGGACTTGTGCTCTCCGGAATTTCCCCCGACGGCAGGCTTGTCGAGACCGTTGAGCTGAGCGACAGGGCTTTCCACGTCGGAGTACAGTTCCATCCTGAATTCAAGTCAAGACCAAACAAGGCGCACCCGCTGTTCTATGGCTTTGTCAAGGCTTCCCTTGAGCACAGATCGGAGCGTGCAAAATGAGCGGACTACATGAGGAATGCGGAGTTTTCGGCGTATACTCCCCTGTAAGAAGCAGCCTTGCCGGAACGGTTTACTATGGGCTTTACGCTTTGCAGCACCGCGGTCAGGAAAGCTGCGGAATGGTTATATGCGACGACGGGCTGTTCTACTCTCACAAGGATCTTGGATTGGTTAACGACGTTTTCACGCCCGAAATATTAAGCTCCCTGCCTGATGGCAACATGGCTGTGGGACATGTCAGATATGGCACGACCGGCAGGACAAACAGAGTCAACTGCCAG
Source organism: uncultured Ruminococcus sp. (assembly GCA_949283135.1). Classification (GTDB taxonomy): domain Bacteria; phylum Bacillota; class Clostridia; order Oscillospirales; family Ruminococcaceae; genus Faeciplasma. The sequence continues at coordinate 11,270 of CASDRM010000119.1, read as the reverse complement.
CCGATCGAGGTAAATCACCTTAAGGGCAGGCTTGCCATTGCTCACAACGGAAACATAAGCAACGCCTATGAGCTACGCTCCTCTCTCGAGCTTGCGGGAGCCATATTCCACACTACAAGCGACACTGAAATAATAGCCTACATAATCATTCAGGAGCGGCTCACCTCTCCCTCTATCGAGGCCGCCGTCAGCAAGGCTGTGAAACGTCTGGACGGAGCCTATTCCCTTGTTCTTATGTCAGCAGCAAAGCTGATCGCGGTCAGGGACAAATATGGCATGAGACCATTGTGCTACGGCATGACGCCTGACGGAACATACATCGTAGCTTCAGAGAGCTGCGCTCTGTCTGCTGTCGGGGCCAAATTTATGAGAGACATACTTCCCGGCGAGATCGTAGTATTTGACGAGAGCGGAGTTCACTCGTCAAAGGAGCACTGCAACAAGTGCCCTGAAAGCTTCTGCGTCTTCGAGTACATTTACTTTGCAAGACCTGATTCCGTGATAAACGGCGTATCCGTTCACGGCTCGAGAAAGCGCGCGGGCGAGATACTCGCAAAAAGACACCCTGTAGACGCCGATGTTGTCATAGGCGTGCCCGACTCGGGACTTGACGCGGCGCTTGGCTACTCGATGGCGTCAGGTATACCCTACGGAATAGGCTTCATAAAGAACAAGTACATCGGAAGAACATTTATCTCGCCCGGACAAAGCAACAGAACCAACAAGGTGAAAATAAAGCTCAATCCGATAGCCGAAACCGTAAAGGGCAAGAGAGTAATTATGATAGATGACTCAATCGTCAGGGGCACAACCAGTGCGCAGATAGTAAAGCTTCTTCGGGACGCCGGCGCATCAGAGGTGCATATGCGTGTCTCAAGCCCTCCTTTTTTGAATCCCTGCTACTACGGTACTGACATAGACTCGAGGGACAACCTCATCGCCTGCCATCATTCAATCGACGAAATAGCCAAGATAATCGGTGCGGACAGCTTGGGGTATCTGCCGATTGAGGATCTTGGTGAGCTCACCTGCGGCAGAGGCTTCTGCTCGGCCTGCTTCAGCGGAAAATATCCCACACCTGTTCCAGAAATTACAGAAAAGGACAGGTTTGAGACAAAGCTTTCCGAAAGAGTTAAAAAGAAAGTCAAGTAACTGTTGACAAACCCTCGTATTTTGAATATTATTTATATTGAATAATGGATAAAGCAAGCATAGTACTTATCTCCGGAAAGAGAAATCGGTATTATGTCTTGTTTCTATGTCCGCACGATTTATCGATGCGGCGCTCAACATGTTGTTATGCGTGTTCATCGCAATATGCGTGTTCATCGCATAGGATAAATAAATATAAAGGTTGGTTGATCTGAAAATGAAAATGCTGTACGAAGGAAAATCCAAAATAGTTTACGAGGGTGAAGATCCAAACACTTGCATAATCAAGTATAAGGACACCGCAACTGCCGGAAACGGTGCCAAGAAGGAAGATCTCCCAGAAAAGGGCAAGCTCAACGCCGCGATTTCCAACATCATCTTTGAGTACCTGATGAAAAACGGAGTGAAGACCCACCTCATCAAGGTTCTTGACGAGACCTCCGTTCTTGTCAAGAAGGCAGACATCGTAATGGTAGAGGTCATAGTCAGAAATGTAGCAGCAGGCAGCTTCTCAAAGAAGTACGGCGTGCCCGAGGGAACCGCTCTTAAGAACACCGTGGTTGAGTTCAGCCTCAAGAGCGACGAGTTGGGCGACCCGATGATCAACGACAGCCAGATAACCGCCCTCGGCGTTGCCACTCAGGAGGAGCTTGATCTTCTCAAGTCAATGTCCTTAAGAGTGGACGAGCTCATGACCGAGCTCTTCGCCAAGGCCGGCATCAGACTCATAGACTTTAAGCTCGAGTTCGGTCGCGTAGACGGCGGCGAGATTGTTCTGTGCGACGAGATCTCTCCCGACTCCTGCCGTCTTTGGGACGCTAAGACCAACGAAAAGATGGATAAGGACCGCTTCCGCAGAGACATGGGCGGCGTAATGGAGGGCTACAAGGACGTCCTCGCAAGACTCACTAAGTAAAACTCAATAATTCCTGAAGGGAGAGATATAATGTCAGACAGATATGAAAATCCGCTCTGCAAACGCTATGCGAGCAAGGAAATGCAGCGTATTTTCTCCGACGATACCAAGTTTTCCACCTGGCGCAAGCTGTGGATAGCCCTCGCGGAAAGCGAAAAGGAGCTTGGGCTCGACATAACAGACGATCAGATAGCCCAGATGAAGGAGCACATCTACGACATCGACTATAAGACCGCCGCTGAGCGCGAGAAAATAGTCCGCCATGACGTAATGGCCCACATCTACACCTACGGTCTGTGCTGCCCCAAGGCAAAGCCGATAATCCACCTCGGAGCGACAAGCTGCTATGTCGGAGACAACACCGACATCATTCAGCAGCGCGCAGCTCTTATGCAGATACGCAAGCTGCTTCTTGCGGCTATCTCTTCCTTGTGCGACTACGCCGAAAAGCACAAGGCTCTGCCCTGCCTCGCGTACACCCACTTCCAGGCAGCACAGCCCACAACGCTCGGCAAGCGCGCAACACTCTGGCTTCAGGATCTGGTGCTGGATCTTGAGCACCTCGATTTTGTTCTTGGGAACCTGAAGCTTCTCGGATGCAGAGGAACCACCGGTACAGGCGCGAGCTTCCTTGAGCTGTTCGGAGGAGACCACGAAAAGGTCAAGAAGCTTGAAAAGCTTATCGCCGAGAAGATGGGCTTTGAAGCGACCTACGCGGTCAGCGGTCAGACCTACACAAGAAAGGTTGACTATTTCACCCTTTCTGTTCTTTCCGGCATAGCTCAGAGCGCGCATAAATTTTCCAACGACATAAGGCTTTTGTCTCATCTTAAAGAAGTGGACGAGCCCTTTGAGGCTGGACAGGTAGGCTCCTCAGCCATGGCTTACAAGCGCAATCCTATGCGCTCCGAAAGAATCGCTTCCCTATCGAGATATGTTATGGCGGACGCCATGAACCCCGCTATGACTGCAGCCGAGCAGTGGTTTGAAAGAACGCTTGACGACTCCGCAAACCGCCGCATAAGCATCCCAGAGGCATTCCTCGCCATAGACGGCATACTCACCTTGTACATAAATATAGTTAACGGCATGAGCGTTTACCCCAAGGTGATAGAAAAGCACCTTATGGAGGAGCTGCCTTTCATAGCTACGGAAAACATCCTTATGTACTGTGTCAAGAAGGGCGGAGACCGTCAGGTGCTCCATGAGGCTATAAGGACTCACTCTGTAGCCGCTGCCAAGGCAATCAAGGCTGAGGGAGCAAATAACGACCTCATGGACAGAATCGCCGCAGACCCCGTATTCGGCATTACACGCGATGAGCTTGAAGGAATAATCCGCGAGGGTGGCTTCACAGGCAGGGCAAAGGAGCAGACCGAGGAGTATGTCGCTTCTGTAAGAGAGCTTCTTTCCCGTCCAGAGAACAGACCGGAAGAGGTAGACACGGCGGTAAATGTCTGATACGGCTATGCCGGCAGCGAATCTAATTCAGGAAAGGATCAGATTGAAATTATGCTTACAGCAATCGTAGGAATAAACTGGGGAGACGAGGGTAAGGGCAGAATGGTAGACCTTCTGTCCTCGGATTACGACATCATATGCCGCTATCAGGGCGGAAACAACGCGGGACACACTGTAATCAACGAGAAGGGAAAGTTCATACTCAACCTCCTTCCCTCCGGAATTCTCCGCGAAACCACAGTAAATATCATGGGCAACGGCATGGTAATAGACATTGAGCACCTCACAAAGGAAATTGCCTCACTTACTGAAAAGGGCATAAAAATATCCCCCGAACACCTCACGATAAGCGAAAAGGCAATTATCTGCATGCCCTATCACAAGATGATGGACATCATGGAGGAGGAGCGCCTTGCTGACAAGAAGTTCGGCTCCACAAGGCGCGGAATCGCTCCGGTTTATGCAGACAAGTACATGAAAAAAGGCATAAGAATGGACGATCTTTATCACATGGATATCCTTGCCGAGAAGGTTAAGGACATAGTCGAGTGGAAGAACCTCACCGTAACGGGATACGGTCACAAGCCTGTTGACCCGGATGAAATGATGGAGTGGCTTCGCAAGTACGGAGAGATCGTTCTCCCATATGTAACCGATGTGTCCAAGTACCTTCTTGACGCCAAGAAGTCAGGTAAAAAGATCATGTTTGAAGCTCAGCTCGGAGCTCTCAGAGACATAGAATTCGGAATTTACCCCTACACCTCCTCTTCCACAACCCTCGCCGGCTACGCTACGATAGGCGCGGGAATACCTGGCATAAAGCTTGACGAAACCATAGGAATAATGAAAGCCTATTCAACCTGCGTGGGAGAAGGCCCGTTCACTGCGGAAATGTTCGGCGAAGAGGCTGAGCAGCTCAGGCAGGCGGGAGGAGAGTACGGAGCCGCCACCGGAAGACCCAGAAGAGTAGGCCCCTTTGATGTTCCCGCCTCAAAGGCAGGAGTCGTGCTTCAGGGCGCGGACTATATCGCACTCACCAAGATGGATGTGCTATCAAAGCTGGACAAGGTTCCGGTATGTGTAGCGTATGACATAGACGGCGAGATAACCACCGAGTTTCCCACCGGCTACAGGCTGGATAGAGCAAAGCCGGTTATAGAGTACCTTGAGGGCTTCGGAGATGTTTCTCATTGCCGTAAGCCTGAGGATCTCCCAAAGGCTGCACTAGACTATATAAAGTACATTGAAAAAGCGGTCGGATGCCCGGTCAAGTATGTATCAGTCGGTGCAGAGCGTGAGGAGTATGTTCAGATGTTTTGAGTGATCTCTCACAAGGCGTCAAAAGTGCCCTGTGTCAGACTGCTTTAATTAGGAAAGGAACACAAGAATGAAGGAATTTGACCGCAAGATTATTTTGGAAGACGGTAGCGAGTATCTCGGCTACGGCTTCGGAAGCAACTGCTCAAGAGTTCTGGAAATAGTTTTCAACACCTCAATGGTAGGTTATCAGGAAATAGTCTCCGACCCATCCTATACCGACCAGATGGTCGTTATGACATATCCCCTTATCGGCAACTACGGTATTACCGACGACGACTTTGAGAGCAAAAACCTCTCGATCGGCGCACTTGTCGTCAGGGATTATAACGACATGCCCTCAAACTTCCGCTGCACAAAGGCTCTCGGCGAGCTTTTGGAGGAGAACGGCATTCCCGGCATCACAGGCGTTGACACGAGAAAACTCAACCGCAGCATAAGAGATATCGGCTCAAGGCGCGCTTTGATAACAGACATTTCCACATCTCTCGAAGAAGGTCTTAGGATAATCGCCGAGACCCCCGTCCCCACAGATGCGGTTTCAAGAGTGAGCTGCAAGAAGAGATGGTATTCAAGAACGGCAAACCCACAGTTCAATGTCGTAGCTTTAGACTGTGGAATGAAGCTAAATATTATTCGTTCTCTCAACAGGCTCGGCTGCAATGTCACTATAGTGCCGTACAACACTACCGCCGACGAGATAACATTTATGAATCCGGACGGAGTATTTCTCTCAAATGGTCCCGGTGACCCCGAAGACGTGGGCTGCGCTATCGAGCTTGTCAGAAACCTTCGTGGCAAGTACCCGATATTCGGCATATGCCTCGGTCATCAGATAATTTCTTTGGCATACGGAGCAAAGACATATAAGCTAAAATTCGGACACAGAGGCGGAAACCACCCTGTTCTTAATCTGGATACCGGAAAAATCGAAATTACCTCTCAGAACCACAGCTATGCAGTTGACCCGGAAAGCGTCAAAGGCACTGACCTTGAGATAACGCATATAAATCTGCTTGACAAGACGGTCGAAGGCGTCAGATGCAAGACCGATAGGGCGTTCAGCGTTCAGTACCATCCGGAGAGCGCTCCTGGTCCTCAGGACAGCGGATATCTGTTCAACCAGTTTATAAAAATCATGAAGGAGGCCAAGGAAAATGCCTAAGCGCACAGACATAAAAAAGGTTCTTGTCATCGGCTCAGGTCCTATTGTAATAGGACAGGCTGCGGAATTTGACTACGCCGGCACTCAGGCTTGCCTTGCCCTCAAGGAAGAAGGCTATGAGGTAATACTTGTCAACTCAAATCCCGCGACAATTATGACCGATACCTCCATAGCCGACAAGGTGTACATGGAGCCTCTTACTCTCGAATTCGTCGCAAGAATCTGCCGCTACGAGCGCCCGGACGCCATAGTCCCCGGAATAGGCGGACAGACAGGGCTTAACCTTGCCATGCAGCTTTACAAAAAGGGTGTTCTGAAGGAGTGCGAAATAGAGCTTCTGGGAACGGACGCCGAAAGTATTGAAATGGCTGAGGACAGAGAGCTCTTTAAGGAGCTCTGCCAAAGAATAGGCGAACCGGTAGTCCCCTCTCAGATAACCTACAGCGTTGAGGAAGCTCTTGACGCCGCAGAAAAAATAGGATACCCGGTCATACTTCGTCCCGCGTTTACCCTCGGCGGAACCGGAGGCGGCTTTGCCAACAATCCGGAAGAAATGCGCGAAATGATGAAAAACGCCCTCGCCCTCTCCCCTGTTCATCAGGTGCTGGTTGAGAAGAGCATAAAGGGCTACAAGGAGATAGAGTACGAGGTAATGCGCGACGCCAACGACACCGCTATTACCGTGTGCAACATGGAAAACCTCGACCCTGTCGGAATACACACCGGAGACTCTATAGTTGTGGCACCCAGCCAGACGCTCACAAATAAAGAGTACCATATGCTAAGAGACAGCGCTCTGAAGATCATACGCGCCCTCAAAGTAAAGGGAGGCTGCAATGTCCAGTTCGCACTCGACCCGCAGTCGTTTAAGTACTATGTAATAGAGGTAAATCCCAGAGTTTCACGTTCGTCTGCACTTGCCTCAAAGGCGAGCGGCTACCCGATAGCGAGGGTTTCCGCAAAGATAGCAGTCGGCATGAACCTTGACGAGATACAGCTTGCCAACACGCCCGCCTGCTTTGAGCCCGCGCTTGACTATGTAGTGACCAAGATGCCGAGGTTTCCGTTCGACAAATTTACCTCAGCCTCAAATGTTCTTTCTACCCAGATGAAGGCGACCGGAGAGGTAATGAGCGTCGGAAGAACGCTTGAAGAAAGCCTCCTCAAGGCTATCAGATCGCTCGAGGACGGAAAGAACCACATCCATATGGACAAGTTTGACTCTGAGCATATGACGGTAGATCAGCTCCTTGACTACATCAAGGACGGAACCGACGACAGGATCTATGCCATTTCTCAGCTCATGTGGATGGGCGTCGATCACTCGAGAATATGCGATATTACCCAGATAGACATGTTCTTCCTCGATAAGATCAAAAAGATAGTTGATCTCGAAAAGGAAATGGAAAAGAACCCCGGCTCTATAGACATGCTCAAAGAAGCAAAGAAGTCCGGATTCTCAGACTCCTACATTGCCGAGCTTTGGAACACCACAGAGGACGAGGTATATAACCTTCGCCGCAAGCTCGGCATTTTCCCCGTCTACAAGATGATAGACACCTGCGCGAGCGAGTTTGACAGCTATGTTCCCTACTTTTACTCCACCTATGAGGACGAAAATGAGTCCATAGTGTCAGACAAGAAAAAGATAATCGTTCTTGGCTCAGGTCCTATAAGAATAGGTCAGGGCGTTGAGTTCGATTACTCCACCGTTCACGCTATTCACGCCATAAGAGACGCCGGTTACGAGGCTATAGTCATAAACAACAACCCCGAGACGGTCTCCACCGATTACACCACGGCGGACAAGCTCTATTTCGAGCCTCTCACGGTTGAGGACGTTATGAATATAGTAGAGCTCGAGAAGCCGGAGGGAGTTATCGCGACCCTCGGCGGACAGACGGCAGTAAACCTCGCCGAACCGCTGACAAGACGAGGCGTAAAGATAATAGGCACCGATTGCGTAGGCATCGAAAAGGCTGAAAACAGAGACGCCTTTGACGAGGTCATCAAGTCGCTCAATATCCCTAATCCTAAGGGCGAGGCCGTGACCGATATCGAGAGCGGAGTCAAGGCTGCCGAGAGAATAGGCTACCCAGTCCTTGTAAGACCCTCCTTTGTACTCGGCGGAAGAGCTATGGAAATAGTCGCTAACGAGCAGATGCTCCGCCACTACCTCAAGAATGCGGTCGAGATAGACGTCGACAAGCCGGTTCTTGTCGATAAGTATATCGTTGGCAAGGAGGTAGAGGTTGACGCGATTTGCGATGGTGAGCAGGTGTTTATTCCCGGAATCATGGAACTGGTAGAAAGAACCGGAGTCCACTCGGGAGACAGCATGAGCGTATACCCGCCGTTCAGCATCTCGCAGAAGGTCAAGGATACTATCGCCGACTACACCACAAGGCTTGGTCTCGGCATAGGTATCGTCGGACTGTTCAACATCCAGTTCATAGTGGATCACCAGGACAATGTTTCTGTCATCGAGGTCAACCCCAGAGCCTCAAGAAGCGTTCCCTTCCTCTCAAAATCTACCGGCTTCAACCTCGTGAAAACTGCAACAAGGGTAATGCTCGGCGAGAGCCTTAAGGCTCAGGGAATTGCCGAGATGATACCTAAGGACAAGACCCGCTGGTATGTCAAGGCTCCTGCATTCTCCTTTGAGAAGCTTTCAGGCATGGACGCATATCTCTCTCCGGAGATGAAGTCTACCGGCGAGGCTATAGGCTATGACGACAAGCTCAACCGCGCCCTTTACAAGGCGCTTCAGGCGTCAGGCATCAAGATGAAGGAGTACGGAACGGTAGTAGTAACTATAGCGGACGAGGACAAGGAGGAAGCTCTCCCGCTGATAAGAAGGTTCTATAACCTTGGCTTCAACATTGAGGCCACTATAGGAACCGCTAACTTCCTCAAGAAGCACGGCATACGCACAAGAGTAAAGGGCAAGCTGAGCGAGGGCAGCGACGAGATACTTCAGTCTATCCGCGCCGGCTATGTAAGCTACATCATAAACACCCGCGCAATACTTTCAGGCGTTCACTATGAAGACGGCGTGGCGATAAGACGCTGCGCGGTTCAGAACGGCGTCACCATGTTCACTTCACTTGACACCGCAAAGATAGTTCTTGACGTGCTTGAGGAGATCATCCCGAGCATTTCTACCATAGATGCTTAAATAGCCGCTTTGGTATCTTTTCTTGAGCAAATTATAGGCACGACAAAACCTCCCGTTGAAGCATGCGCTTCAGCGGGAGGTTTTTCATGAAGACGGGTAAACAAACAGCCCGAAATCTCTCACTTGTGAGAATGTAAGAATTTTCGAGCCGTGTTATACTTATCAATTACTTTTTCCCCGATTTCGCAGCGACCTTAAGTCTTACTGCTGCTCTAGCGAGCTTTTGGGCAGCTATGCGCTTTTCAGCCTCGGAGGGATTGCCGGATAAAGCCGCCTCCGCCCTTTCCTTAGCGGACTGAGCGCGCTCCGAATCAATGTCCTGCGCCCACTCGAATGTTGTGGGAGCCAAAAGTACGCCTTCCTTTGACACCTTGAGCATTCCGCCGCAGCATGCTGCGCGCATAGGCTCTTCCCCGGGAGAGGTATACACCCTGCACTCCCCCATCCCGACAGCAGTCAGATAGGGTATATGCCCGGCGAGTATCGAAATCTCACCGTCTATCGACTTAAGCGAGAGCTGGTAAGCGTCTGAGTCGTAAAAGCTGCCGTCAGGCGTGATGATTTTAAGCTTGAAAGTGTTCACCGGGTCTGCCCCCTTACTTGTGGCTCTTGGCTCTCTCGACCGCCTCGTCTATAGTTCCGACAAACAAGAAAGCGGACTCCGGAAGGTCGTCATGCTTGCCCTCAATGATCTCCTTGAAGCCCCTTACCGTCTCAGCGACAGGCACATACTTTCCTGTGTAGCCGGTAAACTGCTCCGCGACCGTAAACGGCTGGGAGAGAAATCTTTGAACCTTTCTCGCTCTCGCCACGGTGAGCTTATCATCCTCAGAAAGCTCATCCATACCCATGATCGCAATTATATCCTGAAGCTCCTTGTACCTTTGCAGTATCTTTTGAACTGCCCTTGCCACCTCGTAGTGCTCCTGACCTACTATATCGGCGGACAGTATTCTCGAGGTAGAGTCAAGAGGATCTACCGCAGGATATATTCCGAGAGAAGCTATCGAACGTGACAAAACTGTAGTAGCGTCGAGGTGGGCAAATGTGGTGGCAGGAGCTGGGTCGGTAAGGTCGTCAGCAGGAACATATACAGCCTGAACGGAGGTTATTGACCCGTTCTTGGTAGATGTTATTCTCTCCTGCAACGCTCCCATCTCTGTAGCAAGAGTGGGCTGGTATCCGACCTCTGACGGCATTCTGCCCAAAAGCGCGGAAACCTCGGAGCCTGCCTGAGTGAATCTGAATATGTTGTCTATGAACAAAAGCACATCCTGATGCTCTTTGTCTCTAAAGTACTCCGCCATGGTCAGTCCCGTAAGACCAACTCTCATTCTCGCTCCCGGCGGCTCGTTCATCTGACCGTAAACCAGCGCGGTCTTTGAAAGAACCCCGGACTCCTTCATCTCATTGTAAAGATCGTTTCCTTCACGGGTGCGCTCTCCTACTCCGGTAAAGACGGATATTCCGCCGTGCTGCTTGGCGACATTGTTTATCAGCTCCTGAATAAGAACCGTCTTTCCTACTCCCGCGCCACCGAACAGACCGATTTTTCCTCCCTTGGCATATGGGCATATGAGATCCACTACCTTTATTCCGGTCTCGAGGATCTCGGTTCTTGTCTGCTGCTCCTCAAAGCTCGGAGCGGGACGGTGTATAGGCCAGCGCTCTGCAGTCTCGGGTGTGGGCATATTGTCTATGCACTCTCCCAAAAGATTGAATATTCTTCCCAGAGTCTCCTTGCCTACCGGAACGCTTATCGGCCCTCCGGTATCCACAGCCTCTATTCCTCTTGGAAGACCGTCCGTCGAGTTCATCGCTATACATCTTACTACATTGTCGCCCAAGTGCTGGGCAACCTCAAGCACTATATGCCTGCCGTCATAGTCTATAGTTACGGCGTTATTCAGATCCGGAAGCCTGTTCTCCTCAAACCGGATATCCAAAACTGGTCCGATTATCTGGGTTACAATTCCGACATTTTTGAGTGTATTCTCCATACCGCACTTCCTTTCGGATAAATTTTCCGGTTCAAGACACAGTCCATATTATTCCGCCTGCGCGCCGGAAACGATTTCGGT
>CASDRM010000118.1 GCA_949283135.1 uncultured Ruminococcus sp. | reverse complement strand
GTGATGTACGGCTCGCACTCCGCGCCATTGACTATGACAGCCTCGATCTTGGATAGATCTTTCACGCTCAGCTTCGCCGCTGTCGGGAAGCCCGCTCCGCCGAGTCCGACAATTCCGCTGTCCCTGACGGCAGTCAAGAATTCCTCAGTGCTCGTGACAGTTGGCGGGCAGACGTTCTCGGAGACGCTCATCATTCCGTCAGACTCAATGACCACCGAGTCTACATAGTTTCCCGAGCTAATGAGCATAGGCTCGATCTTCTTGACAGTTCCCGAAATGCTCGCGTGAATGGGAGAGCTTATAAATCCATTAGCCTGACCGATAATGTCTCCGACACAAACCTTGTCGCCAGGCTTGACAGTCGGTATCGCAGGAGCGCCGATGTGCATCGACATCGGTATAGCTACTTCTGCGGGCGCAGGCATTTTGACAGCAGGCATAGCGGCGGTGTTTTTCCTATGCGGAACATGCACGCCGTTAAGCTTAAAAATGCGCATATCTTGCTTTCCTCACATTCTAAAAATATGATTGTTTTTGGGGCGAGGGATAATCTCTCTAAGCCCATACAAAGAAAATTATATTACATTGAATATAATTTGTCAATTGAGTAAAATTCAAAAAAGCTATTATTTTTCATCAAAATAAAGGCGGCGCCATTTGCTGACGCCGCTGTTTCCAAAAATATACTTTAATATGTTTAATTCATTGATGTTGCTTTTTAAGGCTGTAAAGCAAAGAACCGCTGACTTGGCGAAAAACTTTACAACGGCTTTCACTTGACCGCTTACCCTCAGTAAAGCCTGTCAGACTGTCTCGAACTGGGGCTCCGTTTTCTTCTGAGCCTCTATTTTGGCAAGCTCCTCTTCCTCGAGTTTCCTGTAAGCCACCTTGCCGACAAGCGTTTTAGGCAGGGTATCCCTGAACTCGATGTCGTAAGGCATGGCGTACTTGGCGATGTTCTTCTTGCAGTAGGCTATTATAGCCTGCTTTGTCTCTTCCGTAGGCTCATAGCCGGGCTTGAGCATTACAAAAGCCTTTACCTTTTGCATCCTGTACTCGTCAGGAACACCGATGACGCAGCTCATCTGGATGGCCTCGTAGTTGTCAAGGATATTCTCTATCTGAGAGGGGTAGACATTGTAGCCGCTGGTGACTATCATTCTCTTGATTCTCTGCTTGAAGTAGATGAAGCCCTCGTCGTCCATGGAACCAAGGTCTCCGGTGTGAAGCCATATTCTTCCGTCGCCATGAAGCCTGAGCGTGTTTGCCGTTTCCTCAGGCTGGTCAAGATACCCCTTCATGACTGTGGGACCGCTGATGCAGATTTCTCCTTCTTTGCCGTATGGAATCTCGATATTTGTTCCTACATCCACTATCTTATAATAAGTATCCGGGAAGGGCTGACCTATCGAGCCCTCCTTATACAGGTGAGCGGGGGTAAGGCAGCTTGCGGTGACGCACTCTGTTGTGCCGTAGCCCTCGCGGATGACGATTGACGCGTTGTGATCCTTGAGGAACTTGTCAAACTTTTTCTTTAGTGCCACCGACAGTGAATCTCCTCCCGAGAATACTCCCTTGAGGCAGCTTAAGTCTGCTCCGTCCATTTTAGGCTGACGCAGAAGCGCCTCGTACAGGGTGGGAACTCCAGCTATAAAGTTGCAGCGGTGCTTGACGATGTCTCTGGCATAGGTCTCAGGCGTGAATCTTGGGACAAGTATGCACCTGCCGCCGTTGGCGAGCATAGAGTGAATAGTTACGCCGAGTCCGAAGCCGTGGAACATCGGCATTACCGCGAGCATCTTGTCACCCGGAGTAAACATCGGGTTTGTTTCTATAATCTGGGCTTTAAGAGCGTTGAAGTTGAGATTTGTCAGAAGTATGCCCTTGGTGGTGCCGGTGGTTCCTCCGCTGTAGAGAATTACCGCCACATCCTCACGATTGACGGTAGCCATATATTCGCCGACATACTTTCTTCCCTTTTTGAGAAAATCGTTCCACCAAAGAACGGGGGCATCGTCTGGAAGCTTTTCGATCTTCCTGCCCTGAGTGAGAGCATATCCAAGCTTCATCGGTGCTGACAGCGCGTCTTTTATGCTGGTTATTATAAGGGTCTTGAGGGTGACGAGGCTGTCCCTTATAGCGGCGAACTTTGAGTAGAACATGTCTACCGTGATAGCGCAGACGCTCTTTGAGTGGTTGATAAAGAACTCGATCTCGTTCTCGCTCGAGAGCGGGTGAATCATGTTCGACACCGCTCCGACAAGGTTGATAGCGTAAAAGATGATAACAGTCTGCGGGCAGTTGGGCATACAGACTGTGACTCTGTCCTTTGGCTTGACGCCTATCGCCTTAAGGGCTTTGGCGCACTCGTATACCTCCTTTTCAAAGGTGGCATAGGTTGTGGTTTTGCCCATAAAGTCGAATGCTATGTAGTCAGGGTACTTGTGCGCTATGTTTCTGACCGCTTCCCACATCGAGCCGTCAAAGTAATCGAGGTGAAAGCGAACGTCTCCGTAGTTTTTCAGCCATGGCGCTTTAGTTTCAAATGCCATTATATTTCTCCTTGTTTATTTAGTTACGCCTTTATCGCTTCTATAGCCGACTGCTCCACCGGGTAGAATTCAACGGGAGTTTCCACCGGCAGCTCCAAAAGCTTGGGGTGAGCGATAAGGTGCTTGAGCAGCTTTATAGACTTGGCGAAGTACACGCCGTCGGCTATTCTCTCATCCACGGTTATACCGAGCTCGAGCGCGTCCTTAACAGTCACGCTGCCGTCAGAACCGTAAAACGGAGTAGGCTTTTTCTCACCGATAATGCAGAAGAGGGAATTGGTTCCCCATTCGGCGAGGTGGTGATACTGCGCGTGCATCTTTATGCTGCCGAGATTTGATATGAAGCAGCTCGAGTAGTAGGGATCGCCCTTCATAAGCGATTTTGGGTAATGTCCGTGATATTCCATGCTGCGAAGAACGGACACAGCCAGCTTAGTCACCCAGCGGGGAAGCTTTTTGAAAACGTCCATGATGTCGCCGACATCGGTGTTTTTGTTGTTCTTGCGCACATGGTATACGATTTTCTGTACCTCACTGTGGATATGCTCTACAGGGCTTACGCCTTCTTTAGGGCAGACTATTGTTGCCAAAACTTCCTCGCCGTTGTCGGTAAGTCTCTTTTTGACTACGAACGAAAGGCTGACGTCCTTTTTCTCCCAGAGCCTTCCGCCTGAGATGAAGTAATTCATTTTTGGACGCAAAACTATTGTCTTGGCGATAGCGGCCGCAATGACATGGAAAAATGTATATTTGAACTCTGGACCGTCCGCGTTCTTTTTCGCGATGTATTTCGTTACTTCACTGAGGTCTATCACCTCGTTCAGAACAGCCTCGTTAGCCGTCCTGCCGGGGATGATAAACGGCATCAGGAAGTGCATGGAGTCGAGATCTCTAACAAGATAGGCGTCTTTTCTGTCGCCTCTGCGCTTTTTTGTTGTACCGGTGTTCTCGGTTTTTAAGCTCACTTATTTCATATCTCCTTTTGCGTTTTTGGCTTTTCCGCTTTGTGCGGATAAATTTTGTCGCTTTTAATTTAATCTTTAAATCATGTATCAGTATATTACAAAAAAATCAGTGTGTCAATTCATATTTGCTTAATAATTTATTCCAAGAATGGCGGTTGACAATAAAAATTGGTTTTTTATCTTGAACTGCGAACGCTGATTTACTATAATATCAGGTGGGCAGATGTATCCGCGAGAATATGGGCGGTATGCCTTTTACATCTGATATCATTTACTTTAGGAGGACATAATAATGGTTGCGTATTACCCCCCAATGGGCTGGAACAGCTGGGACTGCTACGGTGCGGCTGTAGACGAAAAGACGGTCAAGCAAAACGCCGACTTTATGGCGAAGAACCTTAAGCAATATGGCTGGGAGTACATAGTTGTGGATATCGAGTGGTATCAACCCTCGGTTCTGACGCACGAATATCAGCCGTTTGCAGATCTTGTAATGGACGAGTATTCAAGACTTATGCCCGCAGAGAACCGCTTCCCGTCGGCAAAGGGCGGAAAGGGCTTTGCTCCGCTGGCGGAGTATGTCCACTCGCTTGGGCTGAAATTCGGCATACATATAATGAGAGGCATTCCCCGTCAGGCTGCTTCGATGAACACTAAAATCCTTGACAGCAAGTTCACGGCAAGGCAGGTAGCAGTATATAACGACATCTGCTGGTGGAATCCGGATATGTACGGCACTGACACAAACTGCGAGGGCGCAAGGGACTACTACAACAGCATATTCAAGCTGTACGCCGAGTGGGGAGTTGACTTTGTCAAGGTGGACGACATCTGCCGCAATGACAGGAACGAGGGCGAGATAAAGCTTATAGCGTCCGCCATCAAGAACTGCGGCAGGGATATGGTCCTGAGTCTTTCCCCCGGACCCGCAAAGCTTTCTCAGGCGGAGTTTTTGAAGGAGTACTCCAACATGTGGAGGATAACCGACGATTTCTGGGACAGATGGGATCTTCTTTACAATATGTTTGAGCGCGCCGAGGCGTGGTGCACTCACGCCGGAGCGGGACATTGGCCTGACGCCGACATGCTCCCGATAGGTCCTATAAACCAGGTATACTCAAAGGAAAACCGCACCAAGTTTACCCATGACGAGCAAAAGACGATGATGTCGCTTTGGTGCATGCTGCGCTCTCCGCTGATGATAGGCGGCGAGATGACCGGCTTTGACGAGTTTACCATGTCGCTGCTGACAAACCGGGAGCTTCTTGAGATAGAGCGCAAGAGCTTCTGCGCCCATGTGCTGCGCAGGCAGGTAGTTGACGGCTGCGAGCAGATAACCTGGTTTGCTCCTTCGGTAGATGGAAGCTGCTTCTATCTTGCTCTCTTCAACGCGGGAGAGAAGGAGACCATGGTGAGCGTGGACATAACCAAGCTTGGAATTGATGTAAACTCCTATTATGAGATCTGGACAGGAAAGATCGGCAAGGTTGAGGGCTCTGTTTCCGAGACCGTAGCTTCTCACGGTGTTGCTCTTTACAAGCTTACAAGAAACTGATAATAAAAATCAACAGCTCTTCGCCGGACTGTCCGGACTGTAAAAAACCGGCGGAGAGCCGCGAAAAAATGGCAAAAGAAAAACGCCGGAGCAGCTGCGGCAGCAACCATTTCGACGTTTTCTCAATACAATCTTCCAAGCAAATCTTTATCAATTACAGGTTAATTATAACCTTGAGGACAGCTTGATGCAATGACAAATATTCATGACATTATTGAACTATTGTCATTTACTGTGGCAAAGTGCCGACTTGCGCTTGATGAAAATTTGAAATTGGGGTTGCCGTTTTTTGCGTGGATTCATTCATAACAAGTTTAGAACGGAGCTTTTTGACGCATATGCCGCTTGAAAGGGTGAAGTAGGTGCAATTGCAATATAGTAATATGTTTTCTCCCGGGTATTACTCCCGGTTTCAATGCATAGCCTCAGACTGCCCGGACAGCTGCTGCCGCTCCGGCTGGGAGATACCCATTGACGACAAAACATACGAATATTATCTCACGGCAGGCATCCCTGAGCTTGCGGATAACGTAACTGCCGGCTCTGACGGCGACAGGGTGTTTAAGCTCAAAAGCGACGGCTGCTGCCCGTACCTGGATGAGAATGGGCTTTGCAGGCTTTACACCTGCACGGGAGGAGTACTCTGCGAGATTTGCGACAAATACCCCCGCTTTTTTGAGGAGTACGACGGCTTCACCGAGGCGGGCATATCAGCTTCTTGTCCTGAGGCGAGGAGGCTCGTGCTTTCGGCGGGGCAGTCAGACTACTCACTTGACGGCGAGACTTCGAAGGAGGAACTCCTTGAGTTTTTGCACGCCGGCAGGAGGGCTGCGTTCAAGCTCATATTTGAGAGCGAAACTGCGGATATTGCCGCCGCTGAGCTTGAAACGCTGGGCGCAAGGCTTCAGGAGCTTATAGACTTCGGCGAGCTGACCGGGCTTGAAGATGCGCTTGGATATGCGCTCGCCGGTGATGACCAAGACCGTACACCCGCAAAGCCTGAGCTGTCAGACTTCTGCAAAATTATCCTTGAGCGCACAGAGATATTATATCCGCGCTGGAAGCATGAGCTTGAGGACTTTATACGCTGCGGCGGAAGCTCCTGCAAATCGCCGGAAAGCGAGAAAAGAGGCTATTTAGCATATTTGGTTTACCGATTTTTCCTTAAGGCTGTGTCCACCGAGGATATATACTCGGTGTGCGGGCTGATAGCGGCGGCATACAGGCTCTGTGTGTCGCTCGGCTGCGGACTCAGCGAGGCCGCCGGACTTTTTTCAAAGGAAATAGAGCACGATACTGAAAACACGGAAGCGCTTCTTGACTGGTTCTCAGAGAAGCAGTTATCATAAAATAATTTCTGATAAGATCATCATAGGAAAGGCAAGTAAAGAACAATATGAAAATCTATAACGACATAACTGAAATCATAGGCAAGACCCCGCTTGTAAGGATAGACGGCTTCAGCCGCAAGCGCGGGATAAAGGCGAACATCCTTGTAAAGCTGGAATACCTCAATCCAGCCGGCAGCGTCAAGGATAGAGTGGCCGCCGCAATGATGGATGACGCCGAGTCAAAAGGACTTATCAAAAAGGGAGCTGTGATAATAGAGCCGACCAGCGGAAATACAGGCATAGGTCTTGCCGCGGTGGCGGCTTCAAGGGGATATAAGGTCATGCTCACTATGCCTGACACCATGAGCATAGAAAGAAGAAAGCTTCTTGCCGCATATGGCGCGGAGATCGTCCTCACCGACGGAAAGGGAGGTATGAGCGCGGCTATAGATAAGGCAAACGAGCTGGCAAAGAGCATACCCGGAAGCTTTATCGCGGGGCAGTTTGAGAATCCAGCCAACCCGGAGGCTCACTATAAAACCACCGGTCCGGAGATATGGCAGGACACAGACGGTAAGGTGGATTTCTTTGTCGCCGGAGTTGGAACAGGGGGAACTCTCACCGGAGTAGGAAAGTATCTTAAGTCTAAGAACCCGGAGGTCAAGGTCACAGCGGTTGAGCCGGCTTCGTCGCCGCTTCTGTCAAAGGGGATGTCTGGCGCTCACGGCTTGCAGGGAATAGGAGCGAATTTTGTTCCGAAAACTATGGATACCTCGGTTTACGACGAGGTGATAGCGGTCACTGAGGAGCAGGCTTATGAGATGGGCAGAGCCTTAGCCCGCGAGGAGGGAATACTTGTAGGAATATCCTCCGGGGCGGCTCTTTACGCGGCGGTTCTTACCGCTCTTCGCCCGGAAAACGAGGGAAAGAATATAGTTGTGCTTCTTCCGGACACAGGCGACAGGTATCTGTCCACCCCAATGTTTGAATAGTCAATTTTAAATATGCAAAAGTAAGCCCGAAAAGACCGCCAACCGGCGTCTTTTCGGGCTTTTTGTGCGCAGCTTTTATTTTGAATAGTATTCCTGGGCGTACCTGACGGTGTCCATGGCGTCCTTGGCGTAGAAATCTGCGTGTATCATGTCGGCATATTCCTGAGTCAGAACCGCGCCGCCTGCCACTACCTTAATAGAGCTGTCATAGCTATGGAGAAGCTTTATCGTCCTTTCCATAGAGGGGACTGTGGTGGTCATCAGAGCGCTCAGACCGACCAGCTTACAGGAGGTGGATTTGACGCAATCCAAAACCGCCTGCGGGTCTACATCTTTGCCAAGGTCGTATACCTTAAAGCCGTAGCTTTCAAGCATTACCCTGACAATGTTCTTTCCTATCTCGTGGATATCCCCCTTGACGGTGGCGAGTATCACCGCCTTACCCTTTTCCTCTTGACCGGCAGGAATTGCTGCCTTGACCTCTGAAAATGCCGCGGTCGCGGCGTCCGCGCTCATTAGAAGCTGAGGCAGGTATGCCTTATGCTGCTCAAACTGCTCGCCTATTTCGTTTAGGGCGGGGATTATGTGCAGGTTTACAACCTCAAGCGGGGGAATAGATTTAAGAAGCTCATGCGCAAGCTCTCCCGCCTTTGACTTTAAGCCCTTGACTATCGCGCGCTGTAGGGTAACAATCTCAGGAGCAGCCGCTTCTGAGGCTATCTCGTCGGAGGCGTGCGAGATATAGTTCATGCACGCCGTGTCCATGCCGTGAAGAGCGCGGTAGGAGTAATAAGCGTCCATCATTGCCTCCGATTTCGGGTTCATAATGGCGCAGCTCAGACCTTTTTCAAGTGCGGAGGTAAAGAAGGAGGTGTTTATTTTTTCTCTCTTCGGAAGTCCAAAGGAAATGTTTGACACTCCGAGCGAGGTCTTAAGTCCCAGATTTGATATCAGCTCTACAGCCCTAAGCGTTGTAAGCGCGCTCGACTGGTCGGAGGAAACGGCAAGAGCGAGCGGATCAAATATGATGTCTTGCTCCGATATGCCGTACTCGGCGGCGGCAGCTATGATCTTTTGCGCGAGTTCGGCTCTTCCCTCGGCGGTGGAGGGTATTCCACGCTCGTCCATTGTCAGGGCTATTACCGCTCCGCCGTACTTCTTGATAAGCGGAAATACGGCTGACATTTTTTCTTTTTCTGCGTCCACCGAGTTTATGAGCGGCTTACCCGCGTATATCCTCATCGCGGCTTCAAGCGCCTCGGGGCTCGCAGAGTCAAGCTGCAAGGGCAGCTCGGTGACCGACTGCACCGCTTCCGTTACGCTTTTTAGCATTTTTGGCTCGTCTATGTCCGGCAGCCCTACATTTATGTCGAGGATATGAGCTCCCGCCTCGGTCTGGGAAACCGCCTCGCCGAGGATATAGCTCATATTGCCTGTTCTCAGGGCTTCCTTCAGCCTCGGCTTGCCGGTCGGGTTTATCCTCTCGCCGATAAGCACAGGCTCGCCGCCTATCATGACGGCTCTTATTCCGGAGGAGACCACAGTGAGCCTTTTTTTCTCAGGAAGCTCAAAGGGAACGCTCTTAACGGCTTCGACCGTCTTTTTTATATACTCGGGCGTAGTTCCGCAGCAGCCGCCGAGGATTGTGACTCCTTTTTCCGCAAGCCTGCGCATATATGAGGCGAACTCGTCCGAGGAAATGTCGTATTCTGTTTTTCCATTCCTGATGCAGGGAAGCCCCGCGTTGGGATTAGCTATCAGCGGGGTAGAGGAGCGGTTTTTGAACTTATCTATAATGCCGAGCATCACATCGGGACCGAATGAGCAGTTCATCCCGAGAGCGTCTACTCCCAAGCCCTCCAGCATGGCTATCATCGCCTCCGGCTCAGCGCCGGTCATAAGCTTTCCGGAGAGGTCGTAGGCGTTTGTCACAAATACAGGCAGGCTTGAGCTTTCCTTGGCGGCTATAACGGCGGCTTTTGTTTCAAGACAGTCGTTCATCGTTTCGATGATTATAAGGTCAACGCCGAGCTTTGCAGCCTCTTTGATTCCTGCCGAGAACAGAGCCACGGCGTCCTCAAAGCCGAGGTCTCCGAGCGGCTTCATCAGCCTACCGGTGGGTCCCACGTCGAAGGCAATATACTTGTCCCTGTCGCCTACGGCTGCCTTGGCGCACCGAACCGCCGCGGATATAAGCTCGCGGTAATTCTGGTATTTGTTCGGGTTTACGCCGAATGTGTTTGTCGTTATTATGTCGCTTCCGGCGTCGAGGTAGCCTTTATGCACCTGCGTAACCTCCTGCGGATGGCTCAGGTTCCAAAGCTCTGGCGGCTCTCCGTTTTTCAGACCCTTTGCCTGAAGCATAGTGCCGAATCCGCCGTCAAAAAACAGCCTTCCGGATTTGATTTTTTCTCTTATATCAGTTTTCATGCTTCTTGTTCTCCCTGAGTTAATTTTAATCCCATCACGGCGGTGATGGATTTTTTGGGGCTCATGAGCAGCGAGCCCGACAGGGTTATTCCCAAAAGCCTTCCGGCGTTTACCATTCTCAGCACATCAGGCTGCAAAGAAAGAGGCATGTCGCCGTAGCCGGGGCTGTATCTTCTGCGGCAGACGAGCCCCATGCTTTTTGCTTTCGCTCTAAGCAGCTCGTCCGCTCGCTCCGCGGCAGCCTCCGCGTAGGCGGAAGCAAGCGCGTCGGTGATAAAGTGCTCGCTCGGGCTTGTTCCGGCGAGCTTCAGGATGAGCCTGTCCGCTCCGAGACCTATGGTGACCGCGAAGATATACGCTTGGGGAGCTGAGTCGAGGTTATCGTACAGCGACACGCTCTTAAACTCCCCGAAGCCGAGATCTATTATATTCTCGGCAGGGTAGCATACGCTGACCTTAACGGCGCTGAACCGGCAATCGAGGACTCCCTCGAGCCTTGCCCTGCATGCCTCGATAGCATCGTCGGTATATCCTTTTTTCGTCTTTAGACGTGAGGCGACCTCCACCTCGCTGAGCCTTAGCTCGGCTGGAGAGATCCTCTCGAAAATTATATCCGGATCCATTTTTACCTCAGTATCTCAGTCAGATTAGCCTTGATGGCAGCGGCAACGTCCGGCTTATTCATCGAGTAGACGTGCACCGCGTTGATTCCGTTGGCGTATAGATCTATTATCTGCTCGGTGGCATAGGCGATGCCGGCCTGCTTCATGGCGGCGGGATTGTCGCCGTATCTGTCTACAATTCTTATAAACCTCTGGGGCAGTGCGGAGCCGGATATAGACATCAGCCTTTTTATCTGAGCGGCGTTGGTGACCGGCATTATTCCTGCGACCACCGGCACATTTATTCCTGCGCGGTAGATGCGGTAAAGGAAGTTGTAAAGAATGTTGTTGTCAAAGAACATCTGTGTCGTGAGAAATTCGCAGCCGCTTTCGACCTTGATTTTGAGGGCGTCTATATCCGCGGAGGAGTTCGCGCTTTCCGGGTGTCCCTCAGGGTAGCACGCTCCTCCTATGCAGAAGCCTCCGGCAGCGGCAATCTCGCTTATCAGCTCGCTTGCATGGTGATAGCTTATTTTACTTTGGTCAAACCCGACGGGTATATCTCCTCTGAGGGCAAGTATGTTTTCTATGCCGTTTTCCCTGAGCTGCTTTAGCTCCTCGCGAATCTTAGCCCTGTCCGAGGACACGCATGTCAGGTGCGCGAGCGGAGTGATGCCCTGTGAGCCGAGAGTATGGCAAATAGCTGCGGTGTACTTTGATGTCCCGCCTCCCGCGCCGTAGGTTACGCTCATGTAGCTGGGATGAAGCTTTGCTATCTCGGTAGCGGCGCCGAGTACGCTGTCAAAGTTGTCTATTGTCTTCGGCGGGAATACCTCGAAGGAAAGACTTGGCTTTTTACCTGTTATTATTTCAAGTATGGTCAATTTAAATCAGTCCTGACTATAAGAGTTGTAATACTTTGGATTAAAGCGTTAAAGCAAGTATAGCATACTTTTT
>CASDRM010000117.1 GCA_949283135.1 uncultured Ruminococcus sp. | reverse complement strand
CACCAAAAATCGACAAGCACCGTCAGGGGCTTGTCGATTTTTACTTATTCACTATTCACTCTTCACTTTTCACTAAATCCGAAGGGTCGATTTTTGAAAGTGAATAGGTAACAGTGAAGAGTGAAGCAAGAATGCGTGCCGGGCGGAGGTACGGAATTTATGCCTGCTCCGGAGCCTTTAGCACCTTTATCATATTCTCGTGCTCGGCGTACAGAGTGTAGCCGCAGGCGGTGTAGGCGTCGATATAGCTCTGATTTTCGTAGCGCAGATCTATTACGACAAAGTCAACGTCAGGCTCGTTGCCGTGCGATTCAAGCTCGTATATCTCATCTCGGTCGGCAAGATGAGCCACCAGCATGGACGAGGCGCAAACTGATGAATCCTCGGGAATGGTGTCAAGGAATTCCTCGGCGGCGATAAAGTTTTCTCGTCCCGAGCGATATGCGCTCAGTCGGAAGTCAGCCTCCCGGGTGACAAATGTGGTGTACAGGCAGAAGCAGGATATGACCGCCAGCCACAGCGCTCCCGCTCGGATGTCGGGCTTTATCTGGGGGATGTTTTTTATCATGGCGTAGACAAAGAATGCCGCCGCCCCGAAGTGGTATTGGAAGCCCAGATCATACTGGTAGCCGTACATGGTAAGTAGATTTATCAGCACCGGCGCGGCAAGCAGCCACCTTGAGGCTTTTTTTGAGGCGAAGGGCAAAAAGCCGACGGGAAGCAGCATCTGTATCAGGTACAAAAGCTTTTGCGCTCCGCCGTCAGAGGTGGTTACCGACTGTGAGAGTACATATCCCGGGTTGAGTATGGCGGTCGAAATCACTCCGAAAAGCCCGCCCGATTCGCCGTATATCAGGTTTTCATATCTCCAGGACATCGCTCCCATGCCGAAGCCGTTCAAAAGCGCGATGCAGACGGCGAAGTATCCCACCGCCGTGACTGCGAGCGCTGCTCCGTGGAAGAAGCTCTTTTCTGACAGCACTATGAATACGGCGAATATCAGTACATACACCGCCGCATCCTCCTTGACCATCAGGGTGAGAGCGGCGAAAAGATACATCAGAGGAAATTTCTTCGTCTCATAGCACAGGAACATCGATAGCAGGCAGACAGGCAAAAAGCAGTTCTCGTGAAGGTCGTAGAAGCAGGAGGTGCTTAGCGCCGGGTAGAAGGCGTATATGGCAGAGACGAGCATTTTCTGCCAATGGCTCAGACCTAAGCGGCGGGAAAGCAGGTACACGGGGATTATCCCGAGCGCGACCACGGCAGCCTGACAAAGCTGCAAGGTCACAGGAGAGCGGAAAAGAAGGTAGGCGGGAAGCATGAGATAGTATATAGGGGAAATGTGGACGGCAAAGTGGGATAAAAGCATATCCCTCTCGCTGGTGACCATCGGCAGCCCGGACTTAGCCATGTTGTGGAACATGTTGACAAACAGACCAAAGTCAAAGTTGGGAGCGGCAAAGCTCTTATATCTTAAGACCGTCACTATGCTGATGGAGCTGAACATTACAATGCCGCATATCGCCGTCCATACCAGCGCTAACCTGTCCTTGTCCGCGGCAATAAGACGCAGCTTATCCAAAAGCCCGCGGTTCGCATGCCTGAAATAAGCGAATATCAGGCAAAGAACCACTATGCAACCTATCGCGAAGTATATCCTTTGGGAACTGTCAGGGTAACGCATCAGCCAGACAAAGCATGAGCCTGTTCCGCCTATGGCGAGCGCCCATGAGTCAAGGTGGATTTTTACTTTGGCGGAGGCGGCGCTGAGCGCGGCGAACAGCGCAGCTATGATAAGCGCGGCAGCCCAGACGGGAAGCTGTCGCAGGTATGAGATGTCCCCGAAGTTTCCGCCGATAGCGAGAGCTCCCAGGGAGAACAAAAGCCAGGACGCGGCAAGGCGCGAGACGAGCCTGTCGATAGTAAAAGCTGAGCTTGATGGAATGTTGTTCATAGAGTGTTTCCTATAGTAAAATGTAAATGGATACCGCAATTATACCAACCCTTTGGGCGGGTTGTCAACTTTTAATAGTTGCGCAGGAGCTGTTCATGCCGATTTGTTTCGGCTTAGCTGTCGAAAATATCAATTATGCGGCGAAGTCCGGTGATAATTTCGGCGTAATGGACATATATTTTTTCCTTGACATTCACCTTTTGCACAGCTATAATTGAATAGCATGCGAGATTGTGGGTTTTCATGGGTATATTATATATCTGTATATGTAATTATCCCCGAAAATTTGCAGTCAAGCGCGTATAGCACTATATTTTTGAAGAAAGGAGATAAGAAATGCCAACCTTTAACCAGTTAGTCCGCAAGGGAAGAGACATCAGCGTAGACAAGACCGGCGCACCTGCTCTTCAGAAGAGCTACAACTCCAAGAAGAAGCTCGTCATCGACCAGTCCTGCCCCCAGAAGAGAGGCGTATGCACCTCTGTTAAGACCGCTACTCCTAAGAAGCCTAACTCTGCTATGAGAAAGATCGCCAGAGTTCGTCTTACCAACGGAGCCGAGGTTACAGCTTACATCCCCGGAATCGGACACAACCTTCAGGAGCACAGCGTTGTTCTCATAAGAGGCGGAAGAGTCAAGGACCTCCCCGGTGTGCGTTACCACATCATCAGAGGAACACTCGACGCTCAGGGCGTTGCCAAGAGAATGCAGGCAAGATCCAAGTACGGCGCAAAGAGACCTAAGGCTACCAAGAAGTAAGCCGGCGGCTCAGAATCAGCCTTGTTATCAAGGCAGCCTTAGCTTTAGGGCAAAAGGCAAAATTAAAAAGCACTCAATCTACCACAGCCAAGTGGGGTTTTATATATAAAAAGCCTCTATTGGACTGACGGAGTCCTCGGGGGACAACCCCGGGTGAAAACGAGTACCCATGATATCATTTTATGAAGGAGGGAAGCGAAGTGCCAAGAAGAGGTAATGTTGCAAAGCGTGATGTTTTGCAGGATCCTATCTACAACTCTAAGCTCGTCACCCGTCTTATCAACAGCATCATGTATGACGGCAAGAAGGGCGTAGCTCAGAAGATTGTATACGGTGCATTCGAAATTGTTGAGGCTAAGTCAGGCAAGCCCGCTCTCGAAGCTTTCGAGCAGGCTATGGAAAACGTAATGCCTAACTTAGAGGTAAAGGCTCGCCGTGTAGGCGGCGCCACCTATCAGGTTCCTATGGAGGTTCGTCCCGCAAGAAGGGAGACCTTGGGACTCAGATGGATAACCAAGTATTCTCGTGAGAGAAACGAGAAGACTATGAAGGAAAGACTTGCAGGCGAGATCCTCGACGCTCTTAACGGAGTCGGCGGAGCTTGCAAGAAGCGTGAAGATACACACAAGATGGCTGATGCCAATAAGGCGTTTGCACACTTCCGCTGGTAATCACCGGATTTTGATACTAAGGAGATTTGTATGGCAAGAGATGTATCTTTGTCAATGACAAGAAATATTGGTATCATGGCTCACATTGACGCCGGAAAGACTACGACCACAGAGCGTGTTCTTTTCTACACCGGTATCAACCATAAGCTGGGCGAGACCCACGATGGTTCGGCGACAATGGACTGGATGGAGCAGGAGCAGGAGAGAGGTATCACAATCACCTCCGCCGCTACTACTGCATACTGGAAGGGTCACAGAATCAATATTATCGACACCCCCGGTCACGTTGACTTTACCGTTGAGGTTGAGAGATCGTTAAGAGTTCTCGACGGTGCGGTAACTGTTCTTTGCGCCAAGGGCGGTGTAGAGCCGCAGACAGAAACCGTCTGGAGACAGGCTGACAAGTACAAGGTCCCCCGCATGATCTACATCAACAAGATGGACATCATGGGCGCGGACTTCTACCATGTACTCAAGATGATTCATCAGCGTCTCAAGGCAAACGCAGTTCCGATCCAGCTTCCCATAGGAAGTGAGACCTTCTTCAAGGGAATCATTGATCTTCTTGAGATGAAGGCGTATATCTACTATGACGAGCTTGGAAAGGACATCAGAGTAGAGGACATTCCCGAGGATATGGTCGACATGGCCAACGACTACCACACTCAGATGGTTGAGTCGGTAGCCGAGCTCAACGACGATCTTATGGAGAAGTACCTCGAGGGCGGAGAGCTCTCCATTGAGGAACTCAAGAAGGGCATAAGAGCCGCCACTATCGCAGGCAAGCTTATTCCTATCACCTGCGGAACATCCTACAAGAACAAGGGCGTTCAGAAGCTTTTGGACGCTATCGTAGATTACATGCCGGCTCCTACCGATATAGAGGACATAAAGGGAATAAATCCCGACACCGGCGAGGAGGAGTCAAGACCCTCCGACGACAACGCACCGTTCGCAGCGCTCGCATTCAAGATCGCTACCGACCCGTTCGTCGGAAAGCTCTGCTTCTTCAGAGTTTACTCCGGTACTATCAATGCCGGCGACACTGTTCTTAACTGCACCAAGGACGTCAATGAAAGAATGGGACGTATCCTTCAGATGCACTCCAACCACCGTAAGGATATCGACACCTGCTACGCGGGAGATATCTACGCTGTCGTAGGCGTAAAGAACACCACCACCGGTGATACTCTTTGCGATCCCAAGCACCCGATCATCCTCGAGTCGATGGAGTTCCCCGACCCTGTTATCCAGCTCGCTATCGAGCCTAAGACCAAGGCAGGTCAGGAGAAGATGGCTATCGCGCTTTCAAAGCTCGCTGAAGAGGATCCTACCTTCAAGACATGGACTGACGAGGAAACCGGTCAGACCATTATCGCGGGTATGGGTGAGCTTCACCTTGAGATTATCGTAGACAGAATGCTTCGTGAGTTCAAGGTCGAGGCAAACGTAGGCGCGCCTCAGGTTGCGTATAAGGAAACCGTTAGAAAGATGGCGGACGTTGATCACAAGTACGCTCGTCAGTCAGGCGGTAAGGGTCAGTACGGTCACGTTAAGATCAAGCTCGAGCCCAACGAATCCGGCAAGGGATACGAGTTTATCAATGCAGTTGTCGGCGGCGCTATTCCGAAGGAATACATTCCCGCTGTTGACAAGGGTATTCAGGGCGCCATGAAGGCGGGCGTTTTGGCGGGTTATCCCGTTGTTGACGTCAAGGTTACGCTCTATGACGGATCCTACCACGAGGTAGACTCCTCTGAAATGGCGTTCAGCATCGCCGGCTCAATGGCGTTCAAGGAAGCCATGAAGAAGGCAGACCCTGTTATACTCGAGCCTATCATGAAGGTATCCTGCATAGTTCCTGAGGAGTTCATGGGAACCGCTATCGGCGACCTCAACTCGAGAAGAGGACAGATCCTCGGTCAGGAAGTAAATAACGGCGTTTCCCAGGTTGACGCTTTGGTTCCGCTTTCCGAGATGTTCGGCTACTCCAACGACCTCAGGTCCAAGACTCAGGGCCGCGGTCAGTACACCATGGAGCCTCACAGCTATACTGAGGTGCCCAAGTCCGTCGCCGAGAGCATCATGAACGCGAGAAAACGCAGCGACGACTGATAAAAAACAATATTTTAGGTAAAATGTGTGCTTAAACGCTTGCATTTTATACAATAATCTGTTAGTATGAATCTATTGACTATTACACTAAGGGAGGAAAAATCCTATGGCAAAGCAGAAATTTGAAAGAATTAAGCCCCATGTAAACATTGGTACTATTGGACACGTTGACCACGGCAAGACCACTCTTACCGCAGCTATCACCAAGGTTCTGGCTCTCAAGGGTCAGGCTAAGTTCGAGGCTTACGATATGATCGATAAGGCTCCTGAGGAGAGAGAGCGTGGAATTACAATCAACACCGCTCACGTTGAGTATGAGACTGACAAGCGTCACTACGCTCACGTTGACTGCCCCGGCCACGCTGACTATGTTAAGAACATGATCACCGGTGCTGCTCAGATGGACGGCGCTATCCT
>CASDRM010000116.1 GCA_949283135.1 uncultured Ruminococcus sp. | reverse complement strand
GAGAGATAGCTACTATCTACCGCAAGTCTGCGAGGGAAATAGTCGAAAAGACCGCTTCAAGGGTCACCATTACCGCCGAAACCGTGGAAAAATATCTCGGCGTGAGAAAGTTTACAAGCGACCTGAAGTCTGATAAGCCTCAGGTTGGCGAGGTTAACGGACTTGCGTGGACGTCGGTTGGCGGAACGCTCATGCCGCTGGAGGTGCTTTCTGTGGACGGAAAGGGAAATCTTGAGCTCACAGGCTCCTTGGGAGATGTGATGAAGGAAAGCGCAA
Source organism: uncultured Ruminococcus sp. (assembly GCA_949283135.1). GTDB lineage: Bacteria > Bacillota > Clostridia > Oscillospirales > Ruminococcaceae > Faeciplasma. The sequence goes on along the minus strand of CASDRM010000116.1, from coordinate 3,341 downwards.
GGATAGCGGTCACATATGCCCGCAGCGTCGCAGAGAAGTACGGTATAGACAAGGACTTTTACACCAAGAAGGATATACATATCCACGCTCCCGAGGGCGCTGTCCCGAAGGACGGACCTTCCGCCGGAGTGACTATAGCGACAGGAATCATATCCGAGCTTTCCGGCATAGAGGTGCGTTCCGACGTGGCGATGACAGGCGAAATCACCCTTCGCGGAAAGGTGCTCGCAATAGGCGGACTTCGCGAGAAGACTATGGCAGCCTACAAGGAGGGTATTAAGACGGTTATAATTCCGGAAGACAATAAGCCCGATCTTGAAGAAGTAGACGACAAGGTGAAGGAGTCCGTTAGCTTCGTGTTTGCGAAGACGATCGAGGATGTTCTTGATGTCGCGCTTGTCCATTCGAAGGAACAGAAGAAGAACGTAAGCCCCGCAGTTTTCAAAAGAACCGACAAAATGATTGGAGCGAGACTTGATGGAGTTTCAGAGCGCTGAGTTTTTTGCCTCGTACGGCAGGTTTGAGCAGCTCCCTAAACCTCAGAAAATTGAGATAGCCTTTGCCGGACGCTCGAATGTAGGTAAATCCTCTCTTATAAACAGGATTTTAGGAAGGCGCTCGCTGGCGAGGGTCAGCTCTGTTCCGGGAAAGACCCAGACGATTAACTTTTACACTCTTGAAAATATTTATCTCGTTGACCTTCCCGGCTACGGCTACGCGAAGGTGGCTAAAACGGAGAAGGAGAGGTGGAGAGAGCTTATCGGCGGCTATTTTGCCGACGCGGAGCGCGACTTGGCGCTGGTGTTTTGCCTTGTGGACATGCGCCACCCGCCGACGACTGATGACCTTACGATGATAAACTTTCTGATAGACAGCGAGCTGCCGTTTTGCGTAGTCCTTACAAAGGCGGATAAACTCAAAAAGACGGAGCGGGAGAAAAGACTCGAAGCGCTGAAGTCGGAGCTTCCGATGTATGAGCAGCTTACTGTCATACCGTTTTCCTCCGTCACCGATGAGGGAGTTGAAAGGATACGCTCGATTATCGAGGAGGTTTCGAGCGATGACGGGCATGCAGCTGAATAGTAAGAAATCGCCGGACGGTATGGCTGTCCGGCGACTTTTTTTGCAGCGGTGCTGCTTTTGATTTATTAAATAAGATTTTTTGCACTTTAATGCTTTACATTTATGTCTTGATATGATAAAATAAAAGCAAGAAAAAGAATGGAGGCTCAGAGCTTATGAATTCAAAGATGAAGGACGAGTACCTTGACAACCTGTTTGAGGCCATACTGACGCTGGAGACGCCGGAGGAGTGCTATAATTTCTTTGGAGATCTGTGTACGGTGCTGGAGCTTAAGTCCCTTTCGCAGAGGTATCAGGTAGCCAAGATGCTTTCCGAGCATCATGTGTACTCTGACATTGTAAATGAGACGGGAGCGTCGACCGCGACGATAAGCCGCGTAAATCGTTCCATTAACTACGGCAACGACGGCTATGCAGTAGTTTTTGAACGCCTTAAGAGAAAGGAAGGCGGCGAATGAGCTACGGCATCTTCGCCGACTATTACGACATTTTCACAGCAAATGTCGATTATCACGGATACGCCTTAAGGATTGATGAAATTATAAAGAGCCTCGGGTTAAAGCGGGGCTCTTTAGTTGATTTGGGCTGCGGGACCGCGAGCCTGAGCCTTGAACTCGCAGCTTTGGGCTATTTTGTCACCGGTATCGACCTTTCCTGCGATATGCTGACTGCTGCTTCGGCAAAGCTTTGCCAATCCGAGCAGTTTGTCACTCTTGTAAACCAGGACATGACGGATTTCAGGCTTCCTGAAAAGGCGGACGTTATCATTTCTACACTTGACGGATTAAATCATCTCGACGGAATAGACAGCGTAAAGAGCGTATTTCAATGTGTAAAGCGAAACCTTAAGCGCGGCGGAGCGTTTATATTCGACATGAATACTGTCTATAAGCACCGTGAGGTTTTGGGAAATAACTCGTTTATCTTTGATTCTGATGAAGCGTATCTGGGTTGGCAGAACGATTATTCGGGCGAGGGCGACAGGGTGGATATAACCTTGGATTTTTTCATTCCTGAGGATGACGGCAGCTATTCAAGGTATACTGAGCAGTTTTCAGAGCTTGCTTATCCGGTGGATAAGATCAAGGACGCTTTAGCGGAATGCGGGCTCAGGCTTGCGGGGATGTATGACGGGCTGAGCCAAGACCAGCCGGGTGAGAAGACACAGAGGATTCTTTTTGCGGCGTTAAATTAAAATTTCGTATTACAGAGGTTTGATTTCATGGGAAGGATAGTCAGGGTAATTTCAGAGGACGCGGCGGTAGTATGCAGCGCCATAGACGGCAGGGACATAGTAGGCGAGATTGAGAGTATTCACAAAACCTCAGCGGTGGTGACCGCAGCGCTCGGCAGGCTTGCCATGGGCACATCGCTAATAGGATTTGGGCTCAAGGGCGAAAATGACAGCGTCACAGTCAGAATAAACGGAGGGGGTCCCATAGGCGGGATGACAGCCGTTTCCGATTCTGCCGGAAATGTAAAGTGCTGCTGCGACAACAGCGTAGTAGAGCTGCCGCTAAAGCCGAACGGAAAGCTTGATGTCGGGGCTGCTGTAGGACGCGACGGCACAATAAGCGTGGTCAAAGATCTTGGCTTGAAGGAGCCGTATGTCGGTCAGACAGAGCTTGTCAGCGGAGAAATAGCTGAGGACATAACCAACTATTTCGCGGTGAGCGAGCAGACTCCGACGGTGTGCGCGCTCGGTGTGCTTGTAAATCCGGATTTGAGCGTAAAGTGCGCGGGAGGTTTTATCATTCAGCTTCTTCCTTTTGCGTCAGACGAATGCATTGATGTCATAGAAAAGAACATTGCAAAGATGTCAAGCGTGACATCTCTGCTGGAGAGCGGAATGACTGCCACAGATATAGCCATGCTCGCGCTTGATGGCCTTAAGCCAAACAAGCTTGATGATTTCGAGGTAAGCTATAGGTGCACCTGCTCCCGTGAGAGAACGAAGCGAATCTTATACAGTCTTAACAAAAAGGATATAGAGAGCCTTGCCGAGGACGAGGTCACAGAAGTAAAGTGCCACTTCTGCGGAGCTTCGTATAAATTCAGCAGGGAAGAAATACTCGAGCTATTGAAAAAGTGATTCCTAAAAAAGATTGTTTTTGGTATTGACAATTTGCTTTCGATTGTGTATAATAAACGAGTCGCCGAGAGAAAACTACGGCGGCAAACGGAAGCTTAGCTCAGCTGGGAGAGCATCTGCCTTACAAGCAGAGGGTCATAGGTTCGAGCCCTATAGTTTCCACCAT
>CASDRM010000115.1 GCA_949283135.1 uncultured Ruminococcus sp. | reverse complement strand
TCGTCGTAGAGGCGGAAAGCTACTGCAGCCTTTCCGGCGGCTTCGTATTCAAGCTGCCGAGCAGATGGCAGAACTTCGTCACGGTAAAGACCAATCCAGATACCGACGAGGTCACCTTCCTCAAGTATGATTACGCCGCTTCCGGTCTTGATGACATGGAAATGCTTTTGAGCATAGTCGCTATAGACCCGCAGAACAAAAGACTCTATGAAAACAACGGCTACGAAGCGGTAATGGAAAACGACTTTGTCATATACATGGTCAAGAGCATCGCAGACGAAAGCGAGCCGTTGCTTTTGACACGAGATGAGATAACCAGCAACCTTTATTATAATGTTTCGCCGTAAGGAGAGAAAAGCATGAAGCGTATACTTGTTTGTGAGGACGAGGACTCTATAAGGGAGTTTGTTGTTCTCAACCTCAAAAGAAGCGGCTATGATGTAGTTGACGTAAACTGCGGCGAGGACGCAATAAAGGCGTTTGACGATGCCGACGGAGCCTTTGACGCCGTTCTTCTGGATATAATGATGCCGGGCATCGACGGCTTCGCCGTCTGCCGCCAGCTTAGGGAAAGAAGCGACAACATCGGCATTATCATGCTGAGCGCCAAGTCCCAGGAGATGGACAAGGTATCCTCCCTGATGATGGGCGCGGACGACTATATTACAAAGCCGTTCTCCATATCCGAGCTTATAGCGAGAGTTGACGCCATCTGCCGCAGGGTGAGCCTTGTCGACTCAAAAGCCGACAAGCAAAATGTCGCCAGCTCGGGACCGTTCACCATCAACTTTAAGAGCAGAGTGGTGACAAAAAACGGCGTGCCTATAGACCTGACACAGGTGGAATACCAGATAATGGAGTATTTTCTCAAGAACCAGAATACTGCGCTCGACAGAGTGAGTATCCTGAGACATATCTGGGGCGAAAGCTACTACGGCGAGGAAAAGATAGTCGACGTAAACATAAGAAGAATCAGAATGAAGATAGAGGACGAGCCGTCCAACCCCAAGTATATTATCACTATCTGGGGCTACGGCTACAAATGGAACTCCGGCGACTGACCGGGAGAGTTATAGATGCTTGATTTATTCAAAAAGCAGAGCATAACCAGGCGGTGGCTTGTAAACTCGATGGGCATCGTAATCGCGGTGCTGATAGTAGTGGAGATATTCGCGCTTATCCTCGCGGACAACTACTACAGCTCGGCTATCCGTCAAAGCCTCGTATCCACTCTTGACGGAATATCCGCCGAGCTGAAAAACTATCAGTCCCCCGCAGGCTACAGCGCGGAGGTACGGAACTTGGTAGAGGGCTTTCAGGAAAAGGAGAGGTATGAGCTGATGACTATCGACTCATCCGGAACCACTACGCTCACCAGCTCCGGTTTCCAGCCGTCGGATTGGATGAACCTCGACGACTATGAGTCGGCTAAAAGCTCACAAACCGGCGCGAGCCTCAGTGAGACAACACTTAAAAGCGGAGAGCATGTCATGGTATACACGGTGCTTCTCCCCGGACCCGTCGAGGAATACAGCGCTATGAGGATAATGACCTCGCTCGACGGCGTCAGATTGCAGATGCTCAGGCTTGGCATCATGCTTTCTACCGTGCTTTTAGGCATAGTGCTTTTGATGCTCTTCTCCGGAATGTATTTTGTCCGCTCTATTGTGATACCGGTGCGTCAGATGTGCTCGATAGCGCACAACTACGCCTCCGGCGATTTCAGGGAGAGGATAGAAAAAACCAAGGAGGACGAGATAGGCGAGCTTGCCGACGCCATAAACTACATGGCGACCGAGCTTGAAAACTCGGACAAGGTGAAAAACGAGTTCATTTCCTCGGTATCGCACGAGCTCAGAACCCCGCTCACGGCGATAAAGGGCTGGAGCGAGACCGCCCTTGAGATGCCGGACGACCCGGAAACTGTCCAGAAGGCGATGAGAGTCATAACCGGCGAGACTCAGAGGCTTTCCGAAATGGTAGAGGAGCTTCTTGACTTCTCGAGGATCCAGGACGGACGGTTTACCCTCAGAAAGGAAACCTGCGACATACTTGCCGAGCTGGGAGAGGCGGTGCTCATCTACACCGAGAGGGCAAAATCATTGGGGCTTGAGCTTAAGTACTACGAGCCTCAGATGCTTCCCTTCGTATACGGCGACAGGGCAAGGCTGCGTCAGGTGTTCATAAACATTATAGACAACGCTGTAAAGTACTCCAACCCGGGCGGGACGGTATCGGTTGAAGCGTATGAGCAAAAGGGAGATATCGTGGTTTTGGTCTCGGACACCGGAGTGGGCATATCCTCAGACGATCTTCCAAAGGTAAAAACTAAGTTCTATAAGGCTAATCACACGCGGCGCGGCTCCGGAATCGGGCTCGCTGTCGCCAACGAGATAGTAGAAATGCACGGCGGAAGCCTTATCATAAACAGCGTTCTGGGCAAGGGCACGACGGTAATGATCACCCTCCCCGGAATGACGGAAAGCTGAGCGCTTTAGCGTTAGAAAGAAGGATTGATGCAGATGTCAGATAAAAATAGCTGCAAGGGCGGCTGCAAATTCAAGTCAAAAATAGGCGGCCAGGCGCTTATCGAGGGAATAATGATGAGAGGCATTGACACCGAGGCGATGGCTGTAAGGCTGCCCGACGGAAGCATAGACCTTGAGCAGTGGAAGCTTCCCAAAGCCAAGTGGTATCAAAAGACACCCTTTGTCAGGGGTCCCGTAAACTTCGTCACCACCCTGATAGACGGCTACAAGTGCCTCTCCAAGTCGGCAGACAAGTCGCTACAGGAGGAAAACGAGAACCCCTCAAAGTTTGAGAAATGGCTCGAGGAAAAGCTCGGCGGCAAGCTTATGAGCGCGGTCATGTTCATATCCGGAGTGCTGGGAGTAGCTCTGGCGCTCGCTCTGTTCATATACCTGCCCGCTCTGGCGACAAGAGGTCTTGCAATGCTCTTCCCCGGGCTTGACGACATCTATATACTTAAAAATGTCATCGAGGGAGTCATCAAGATAGGCATATTCATACTCTACATCTGGCTCACCAGCCTGCTGAAGGACATAAGAAGAACCTATGAATACCATGGAGCGGAGCATAAGACCATAGCCTGCTACGAGGCGGGAGACGAGCTGACCGTCGAGAATATAAGAAAGCACACCCGCTTCCACCCCCGTTGCGGCACCTCGTTCATATTCCTCGTGCTCTTCATCTCGATAATAGTGAACACCCTGTTCATGCTCCCCTGGGATCAGGTCTGGCTCAGAGCTCTCCTCAAGCTCTGCGTGCTGCCGATAATAGTCTCGATAGCCTATGAGGTAATCAAGCTCAACGGCAAATACGACAACATTATCACAAAGATAATCTCGGCTCCCGGTCTCTGGATACAGAGGCTTACTACCCGCGAGCCGGACGACAGCCAGATAGAGGTCGCGCTCGCCGCGTTTATTCCCTGCATCCCGGAGGACAAGGAACAGGACAGATGGTAAGATCCGAGCTTGACGCCGCGGCGGCGGCACTCAAAAACGCCGGCGTCGAGGATTATCTTTTTGAAGCACGGGTCATTTTCGAGACTATATTTTCCCGAAGCTTTTATCTTGACCTGCTTGCCGGCAGGCTGGACAGGGATTTGTCTGATGAGGAGAAAGCCAAGCTCAGCCAAATGCTTTCCCGAAGGCTGGGGGGAGAACCGCTCCAGTATATAATCGGAGAGTGGGAGTTTTACGGCGAGGATTTTATTGTCGGAAAAGGCGTTTTGATTCCCAGACAAGACACCGAAACGCTCATCGATGAGGCGGTAAGGCTCTGCTCGGGCTTGGACAGCCCGAAAATACTCGATCTGTGCAGCGGCACCGGCTGCATACCGATAACCCTTTCAAGGCTTATCCCCTTTGCCGAGGTACACGCGGCAGAGCTGTACCCGGAGGCATATTCCTACCTTGAAAAAAACATCTTGAAGCATCAAAGCCGGGTTATCCCGCACATGATAGACGCTTTAGCCGATAGCTCGGCGGCAGAGTTCCGCGGCTTTGATATCATAACCTGCAACCCGCCATACCTGTCGGGCGACGACATGGCGTGTATGCAGAGGGAGGTAAACTTCGAGCCGGCGTCCGCTCTCTTCGGCGGTCAGGACGGGTTAGACTACTACAGGGCTATATCAGTACTGTGGCATGACTCCCTCAAGCCGGGAGGATATATAATTTACGAAATCGGAGCGTCGCAGGCGGATGAGGTCAAAAAAATACTTGCCGCGGCGGGCTTTGACGAAATAAGGGTGCTCAAAGACGCAGCCGGCAAGGACAGAGCGGCTGTGGGAAGAGCGAAAACAGCCGGAAAATAGCCTTATTTGCCGCAAGCAGTACAAAAAATTGTACGCTGAAAGCTGTACATGAGCGCCGCCGCGCGGTATAATTGCAGTATGAAAATATGCATACAAGCTTGAATCAGGAGGTCTGTCAATATGGCAATCAAGAAAAATGTCGACAAGAAGAGCGTTCCCGACAACTCGCAGTCAAAGGAAGAAAAGAGGAAGGCGCTTGAAACCGCTATTGCCCAGATAGAAAAGGCGTACGGTGCGGGCGCTGTAATGCGTCTGGGTCAGAACTCTACAATGAATGTCGAAGCCATACCAACCGGCTCGCTCAACCTCGACATGGCTCTGGGAATAGGCGGAGTGCCGAGGGGAAGAATCGTAGAGATATACGGTCCCGAGAGCTCCGGAAAAACAACCGTCGCGCTCCACATTCTCGCGGAGGCTCAGAAAATGGGCGGAGATGTGGCGTTTATAGACGTAGAGCACGCCCTCGACCCGGTATATGCCTCACAGCTCGGCGTGGATATAGACTCGATGCTCGTTTCCCAGCCCGACTCCGGCGAGCAGGCTCTTGAAATAGCCGAGGCGCTGGTGCGCTCAGGAGCGATAGACGTGATAGTCCTCGACTCGGTCGCAGCAATGGTCACCAAGGCGGAAATCGACGGAGAGATGGGAGACAACCACGTCGGACAGCTCGCAAGGCTGATGTCTCAGGCGATGAGAAAGCTCACCGCGGTCATATCCAAGTCAAACTGCGTCGCGATATTCATAAACCAGATAAGAGAGAAAATCGGCGTGGTGTACGGAAACCCCGAGACCACACCCGGCGGCAGAGCGCTTAAATTCTACGCCTCTGTCAGGATAGAGGTTAGGCGCGGAGAGGCTATAAAGAACGGCGCCGAGGTGATAGGCAACCGCACAAGGTGCAAGGTAGTCAAGAACAAGGTGGCTCCCCCCTTCAAGGAAGCCGAGTTCGATATTATGTACGGCAAGGGAATATCCCGTGTCGGCGAGATACTCGACATCGCCACCGAGCTTGATATTATCCACAAGGCGGGCGCATGGTTCAGCTATGAGGGCAACAAGATAGGTCAGGGAAGAGACAACACAAAGGATTATCTTTCCTCCAATCCTGAGCTGCTGGCTGAAATAGAGGCTAAGGTCAAGGAGCAGAAGGACAGCCTCGTCATGGCGTCAAGAAAGAACAAGAAGGCAGCCGCGCTGGGTGAAGCCGCGTCTGCGGCAGCCTCTTCCGTAGTTGCCTCTTCGGGGACTGCCGGACAGTCTGGCGCTCCGAAGCCGTCGGTGACGGTAGAGCCGGACGACGAGGACTTTGACGAGTTTACCCCGGCAGAGGGATAACGGATGATTACCGTCTTGAGCGTTGAGCCGTACAAGGGCAAAACCGTCAGAATAAACCTCTCCGGGGGCGAGCCGGTGTTTATTGACTCCGGCATTGCGGCAGAATACGGGCTGCTCGAGGGGGCGGAGCTTTCCTATGAAAGAGTTTCCGAGGCGATAACGGCAAACACACTCAGAAAAGCCAAGGAGAGAGCTCTTTATCTTCTTGACTTGCGGGACTACTCCTATGTCGAGCTGTATAAAAAGCTTGAGGTGAGCTACCCGGAGGACATATGCTACGAGGTCGTGAACCGACTTTGTGAGCTTGGCTGCATCGACGACAGAAGATACGCCAAGCACCTTGCCGAGCAGCTCTGCCTTGCCAAGAAATACGGCTTGTACCGCGCGCGGGAGGAACTCAAAAGGCGGGGAATACCCCGGGAGCTGATAGACGAGGCGCTTGCGGAGTATGAGGATGGCTCAGACCGCCGGATACTCGAGGTCATCGAAAAGAAGTACCCCGGCTGTATCGGCGACGAAAAGGAAGAACGAAGGCTCAGAGCCGGACTTTTGCGGCTCGGCTACTCCTATGACGAGATCAACTCCGCTATAAAGCGGCTGACTACGGAATAAATTGCAATAAGGAGTGACTTATGTATGGCCATTCGCGTCGGAATGGTGTCTCTCGGCTGCCCCAAAAACCAGGTGGACGCCGAGCACATGCTTTACAACCTCCGCGAGGAGGGTTATGAGATAGAGCCTGACGCCGCTCTTGCCGAGGTAGTTATAATAAACACCTGCGGATTTATAGAATCAGCCAAGCAGGAAGCGATAGACACGATTTTGGAGTTTGTCACGCTCAAAAACGAGGGCAGGATAAAAAGCATCATCGTGACAGGCTGCCTCAGCGAAAGATATCGCGACGAGATATCAAAGGAAATCCCCGAGGTGGATGCGGTTTTGGGGCTCGGAGCAAACGAGCTCCTCGGCGAGATAATAAAAAGGGTGTATTCCGGCGAGAAGGTCAACTTCTACGGGGACAAGTATTCTCTGGTGATAGACTCGAGGAGGATAATATCCACCGAGACCTACGCATACATAAAGATAGCCGAGGGCTGCTCAAACCACTGCACCTACTGCGCTATACCCTACATCAGGGGAAAGTACCGTTCGAGAAAAATGGAAAGCGTCATTGACGAGGCTAAATGGCTTGCCAAGGTCGGCTTCAAGGAAATAATCCTCGTGGCGCAGGACACCACCCGCTACGGCGAGGATATATACGGCAGGGGAATGCTGCCCGAGCTTTTAAGAGAGCTCTGCAAAATCGACGGGCTCAAGTGGATAAGGACGCTGTACTCCTACCCGGAGAGGATAACCGACGAGCTGATAGAAGTGATCGCCTCCGAGCCAAAGTGCGTCAAGTACCTCGACATACCTATCCAGCATTGCTGCGACGAGGTACTCAAAAGAATGAACCGCCTCTCCTCCGAGGCTGAGATAAGGGCTCTGATAGCCAAGCTGAGGGAAAAAATACCCGGCATAATCATAAGGACAACGCTTATAGCGGGCTTCCCGGGCGAGACCGAGGAGCAGTTTGAGAAGCTCTGCGAGTTTGTCAAGGAAATGAAGTTTGACCGGCTAGGCTGCTTTGCCTATTCCTGCGAGGAGGGCACCCCGGCGGCTCGGCTTCCCGACCAGCTCGACGAGGATGAAAAAGCCCGCCGCGCGGAAATAGTCATGCAGGAGCAGATGCTCATTAACGACGAGCTCATCGCCAAGCAGATAGGCAGGACGCTCGAGGTGGTCGTGGAGGGCTTCGACAGGTACGCAGAGTGCTGGTACGGCAGGAGTGAAGGAGAGGTTCCCGAGATAGACGGAAAGATATTCTTCACCGCGGCGGTTAAGCCTACTGTCGGCGAATACCTCATGGTAAAAATCACAGACATAATGGACTATGACCTCTTGGGAGAGGTAGAATACCCGGCGAAACAGCCGTAATCAGGGAGGAAAAACCGTGAATCTGCCCAACAAGCTCACCCTTTTGAGGGTATTTATGATACCTGCGTTTGTTCTTTTCGCGCTTTGGAATTTTTGGGAATACAACCTGCTTATAGCGCTCCTCATCTTTGCGCTCGCGTCTCTGACCGACATGTTAGACGGAAAAATAGCGAGAAGCCGCCATCTTATCACCAACTTCGGAAAATTTTTAGACCCTCTTGCCGACAAGGCGCTGGTAATGGCCGCTCTGCTGGTCTTTGTGGAGCTCGGATGGGTAGGCTCGGTGCCGGTGATGATAATACTTTTCAGAGAGTTCATGGTCTCCGCGCTGAGACTTGTGGTCAAGTCGGAGGACGGCGTGGTAGTCGCCGCGGGATGGTTCGGAAAGCTTAAGACCGCGTTTTCCATGATAGCCATATGTCTGATACTTTTCACACACGGCATAGATATGGCAGGGCTGGAGATTTCGGGCGATGTGCTCGCGATTTCAGACGCTGTTTTCATATGGATAAGCGCTGCTCTTACCGCCGGCTCGGGTATTCAGTACCTCTGGGCGTACAGAAAGGCGATAGACCCGAACGAGTGATCCTGAAAATAAACATATAAACGGGCAAGGCCTCCTGTCAGACCGAATGAAGCGGTCCGGCAGGAGGCTTTATGTTCGCTTTGAGCTTGCTTTGCTCTTGTGCTCCCGGTGCCAAAGGCAATGCTTTAATCCGGTCGCTATTCCTCGAGCTGCCTTGCGAGAAACATTGCCGCGGTCTGAGCGAGCGTAAGCTGAAGCTGGGTCCCTTTTGAGGGAGTGTCCCCGGCCATAAAGCAGACGGCACCGGCAATGTCTCCGGAGGCAATTATCGGGGCTATCGCAAGCGCGTTCTTCTGCACTCCCTCCACAGGCAGTATCGGCTTTCCGTCGCCGTCATATAGCCAGCTTTTGCGGCTTTCGAGCAGCTCCTCGAGCGCGGGCGATATCCTTCTTTCAGCGTACTCCCTGCGCTGCATTCCGGACACCGCAACCACATGGTCTCGGTCGAATATCACGACCGGCGTGCCGCCGAGCTTGTGTATAACGTCTGCCGCCGAGCCTGCGCTTCGGGACATCTCGTTTATCGGCGAATATTTCTTGAATATTACCTCGCCGTCGCTGTTTGTATATATCTCAAGAGGGTCGCCTTCCCTTATACGCATGGTGCGGCGTATTTCCTTCGGGATGACGACCCTGCCTAAATCATCTATTCTTCGGACAATTCCTGTTGCTTTCATATTATTCATTCCTTTCGGCAAAATTGCATGCTTGCTCTGCTATTATTTGCCGAATGGGGAAGATTATACGGATAAACCCGCCTCAAAACTCTGAGAGAAAATTATAATTTTTAAACAACAATAAAACGCTAAAAGCAAAGGCCGACTTCGCCGGAAACGAAATCAGCCTGTTTTCACTATGCATTCGCACCCTTTATTTGTCCGCCAGCCTCGATTTTTCCTCCTCAAGAAGCCTGATAAGCTCGTCTATGCGGGAGCTCATCGCCTTAGCCGAATCCTGAGAATTCGCTGCCGGCTGCCCCTCGAGCGGCTTTACAGCCTCGACTAAAGGCTCGGTACTGCTCTGAGACTCCGCGTCCGCCGCAAATCCGAACGGAGCCGATTCCTGAGCCGTTCTTACCGGCTGACTCTGCTCGGAACTCGGCTGAGCCCTCATATACTCGGGGACGGGTGTAAAGCCTGAGCTCTTGGCTGACATATCCTCATGGGATGCTGTTCTTATATGCTCAAACATATCGTTTTCAGGAAGGCTCTGATCGCTCTGCCTGCTGTCAGTCTGTCCGAAATACTCCTTTTGCATGCTCTCAAAGCTCATGGTGGGAGCTGAATCATCCACATTATCAGTCTTGAGCGAATTTTTCTCGGCAGCTCTGTTGCGGCGAGGCTCTGTAAGGGGCTGTATATTTTCAAAGGAGAGCGTAGGGTCGGGATCGTGCTGCTGCGCGTTAGCCCCAGCCTTCCTCGAGCGCTTAGACGCCATCAGAAGCATCACTATCTCATATATTATCAGCGCGGCGCAGGGTATTATAACTATCGCAAGGATACCCGTTTTCGAGGAGGCGAACCTTATCACTCCGCCGAGAAAAGCGTCATAGGATACCGCTCTTCCGATTATATCCTCCGCCTCGACCGCCCATACCTGATCGGCGGGAGTATTATCATATTTTACTATATACCTTGTAGTTACCGTACCGTCGGCGGCTGTAACGCTCTGAGAGCCTATATATCCCAAAACAGCAAGTCTGCCGTCAATATTGCACAAAATTACATTTCCCGGCTCGGCAGGCATCACTCCCTCGTCTATGAACACGGCTGAGCCCTGAGCGATCCTCGGCTCCATTCCGTCGCCGTTCATTATATAGATCCTGTTGCCGAAAAGGCTCGGAGCGGAGTTGTCGTCCTTGAAGGTACCGTAGAGCACAAAAGTAAATACTATCAGAAGAGCAAGAATAAACACACAAATTATTCCCACTATCTGACCGGCACTGCGCTTTTTTACGCTTTCCTGAAACATGTTGTTCATTCCTCCCGAAATACCGATGTCGGTTTAGCTGATATTCAAGGTAAGTATATCATATTATGTGGATAAAAGCAAATATATTTGTGCAAATATTTGCCCAAATATTTTTGGTAAAAAGGAAGAAATAAATTGAGCCGTATTTGTTGACAAATCGGCAAATTGTGTATATAATAACCCTTGTGTGATAATTTCGCTGGAATAGCTCAGTTGGTAGAGCAGCGCATTCGTAATGCGCAGGTCGCGTGTTCAAGTCACGTTTCCAGCTCCAAAAAAGGCTGCTTCGCACCCGCGTTGCAGCCTGTTTTTTTAACCGCAGCCGCTATGCAGCCGCTGTCATCACTTTCTTGAGTCTTGCAGCCCGGCGCATACGGTATATGCCCCATGGGAAGTACAAAATCGTCCATACAAGGGCGACAATTATCACAAGACCTATCTGGTATACATCCCCGAACACCTCAGCGCAAAGCCTTAACACAGGGTTTCCGGCTGTGCCGTTCAGGAACAGAAAGTTTGTGTCCCAGATTGAGTTTATTATCACCGCGACAACTGCAGCTCCCGCAAGAAAGACTCCTACTTTTGGAAGCTCCCTGTAATCAGGCTTGAAGCCGGTGAAAAGAAGCAGGCATGGATAGACGACAAGCAGTATGTGTATAGTCTCAGAGTGCAAAAATAACACGTTCCACATCGGATAAACCGTCCATGTCGGCACCAAAAGCGCTATCAGAGCGCCGGGAAGGCACAGCGCGTAAAGAATGTTCTTAGCCGTCTTTGTGGGTCTGATGGTATTCGCCAGGCAGACAAACAGGTTTATCGAACAGAGGTGAAACGGCAGATACGATATTTCAAACTGCCCGGTCACAGCCGTAGCGACATACTTGAGGAGCTCGTCTGAGATAAGCAGCGCAGTTACGACTATAAGCATCCTTTTGCGCCCGGTATGGCTTAGCCTACGGTACAGAGCCACGCACAAAGCAATCACTATCACCGCGATTCCGAGCCACAAAAAGTGCTCCGCAGAAAACAAGCCGAATCTTCTCACAGAATAACCGTCATGTTCGTTGAATGCTGCCGCCGTCCACCAAAACTGAGATAGCTCAGACATAATATTCCTCCGAATACTGACTAAAGAAAAGTTTTACCTTGTTAAAACAAAAGCTTTACAATCGCATAAACCGCCCAGCCGAATATCGACGCGACCACAAGAGCGAACGCGAGCCCCAAAACGACTATTCCGAACAGTCCGCCGAGCAGAACGCCGAATATTCCCGCTCCTCCGAGAGCCACCGCTATAAGCACCAAAACCAGCCCGAGAACAAGCGGCAGGAGCTTAAGTGCAAACTTGGCGAGCTTGAAGCAGAGCCAAAGCTGAAGTATAAACACAAGCGCGCAGGGGACCAGCATCAGAAGAACAAACAGCCCCATCCCAAGCAGCGAAAAAGACTGAACAATAAAGCCCATACATATACCTCCGAATAATACTGTAGCTATAATCACGCAAATTATACTATATTCTATTCAAATTTGCAATACGTCACAACCCAAATCAGCGAAGGCAACTTCTATTATTACCATGCTTATACTTTTTAGGAGGACTTCATGCCCCGAATAGTTGAAATCAAAGACATATCACAGCCCGAATTCGACGCATATGCCCGTCTGACCGAGGCGCAGCTTCGGAATCGTCTTGAGCCGGAAAAGGGGATATTCATAGCCGAAAGCCCGAAGGTCATCAGCCTCGCGCTTGACGGAGGATATCAGCCCCTGTCTATACTCACCGAGAGGAAGCATATCGAGGGTCAGGCGAGGGAAATAATCTCACGCTGTCCGGATATACCGGTCTACACCGCAGACGACTCGGTTCTTGAGAAGCTAACAGGCTACCGGCTCACAAGGGGAGTGCTCTGCGCCATGAGAAGACCCGCTCCCAAAGCCCCGCAGGAGATATGCTCGGGGGATAATGTCAGAAGAATAGCGGTGCTTGAAAACATCGCCGACGCGACAAATGTCGGAGCGATAGTCCGCTCTGCGGCGGCTCTCGGCGTTGACGCCGTGCTGGTCACTCCCTCCTGCTGCGACCCGCTGTGCAGGCGGGCTGTAAGGGTGAGCATGGGAACGATATTCCAGATACCTTGGGCGTATGTCTGCGACGAGCCGCAGGAATGGGAGAGCCACGGCGCTCAGATTCTCAGACAGCTCGGCTTCAAAAGCGCCGCGATGGCTCTTTGCAGCGATTCAGTCGGAATAGACGACCCCCGGCTGATAGCAGAGAATAAGCTCGCCATAGTCCTCGGCTCCGAGGGGGACGGACTGAGCAAGACGACTATCGCCGCCTGCGACTACACAGTGAAGATACCCATGTCCCACGGCGTGGACTCGCTGAATGTGGCTGCTGCGAGCGCGGTTGCGTTCTGGCAGCTTAGGGCAAGATAGCTTTGCCACAGGATAAGCTATGACAAATGCTTTTATGTAATGATACCCTTTTTAAAGAAAAATTGACATTATAATGCCTTTATGGTATTATAATCATGCAGTGTTTATGCTGTTATTTGCCGCTAATAAAAGGAGGCTCGCATTTACATGAAAGCCATAAGACCCATAGCCGCGATGCTTCTCGCAGCGGCAGTATCGCTTGCCTTGTGCTCCTGCGCAAACGACTCGCCAGACCCTGCCGTGCAGACGACCGCCGGAGACCCGCAGACCTTTGAAGATATGACCACAGCCGGCGAGGAAGCCGTGACAGCCGAAACGTCGGTCACCGAGGAAAGCCTGACTACAGTAGCCGAGGAAACCGAGACGCCCGAAACAAAGACCACGGAGGAAAGCCCTGCCGCGGAGGCAACTACAGCGACCGAGGAAGCTCCTGCCGAAGAAACCGAAGGCGACGAGCTGCCCACAGCCGAAACCCCAGCTGAAATAGACGCTGAAAGCTTTCCGTACGAGACATATGAGCTCAGCGGCGATTACAGCTCCCCTGATGTGGAGGCGGCAGTCACCCAGTCATACGCCCAGGGCGTGAAATACACCCTCGTGAATAATTCTGACAAAGATCTTTACATAATGGGCTCGGCGAGCATCCACGCGTATATAGACGGCGAGTGGGTAGGAGTTATGTTCTCAGATACTGTCACCGACCCTCTCGAGATGATAATCATAGAGCCGGGCGCGCAGCGGGAATTCGTGACCGGCGTGTTCAACATCCCAAACGGGCTGTACCGTGTGGCACAGCAATACCTTGTCGGCTCTGAGGACGGCGAGAGCCGCTATGCCTGCGCGGAGTTTGTCTACAGCTCGGCTGCCCAGCCTGATGACCTGCCCGGTGCGGAGGTAAGCGATGAGCAGGAGCAGCCCGCGGAAGAAGGAAGCTTCCCCTACGACACGACCCAGACCGAGTCGAGATTGGCTGACGCCGCGGAAATCTCGGGCATAACCATGACTACCGGCGGATATACCGGCGGCGACTCGGTAGCCTTCACAATCAAAAACGGCTCGAGCGACCCTA
>CASDRM010000114.1 GCA_949283135.1 uncultured Ruminococcus sp. | reverse complement strand
TAGTTTTGTATCTTCTTAAGACTTATCTGGGACAGATACTTCTCGGAGCTGCGCACGAAACTGCTCTGACAGCTACAGCGACAAACGCGATAACCTCTTCGGTGAATGCTGTGCTGGCGATTGTCATATCGGTTCCTCTTTTCTATGCGCTCAAGGTTCCGCTGTCATCCACCTATTTTGCCGACCTCATCTACGACAAGCCTAAGATGACAAAGTGGTATATATGGGTAATAGCGATTATTCTATTCCTTGCGGTATCCGTCGGAGCGATATACTTTTACTCGATGAACAAATAGCTTTTATACATTTCATATGTCCCTATTCCCCAAGGCTGTAAATACGGCTTTGGGGATTGATTTAGCTGCGCTGTTATGGTAAAATCAGTCGCATAAGGCAGTTTTGCATTTTTGCGGCGCCGTGTGTTGTACTGGGCGAGCGAATTATTTTGAAGGGAAGCTTGTTTATGGAATGGAAGGAGTTAAAAATATATACCTCTCACGAGGGCGTCGAGCCGCTGTCAAACGCTCTTATTAACTTTGGGATCAACGGATTTGTCATAAATGACCCTGAGGATATAAGAGAGTTTGAAAGAAACAAAAACGCGTCTTGGGACTATATCGGGGAAGAGGTATGGGAGCTTTGCGGGAATGACACCTTTGTTACCGTTTATGTACCTGAAGATGAAAGCGGAATTTCCGACCTTGAGGCGGTAAAGTCTGCTGTAAGCCTGCTTAAGTCATCACCTGACGCAGCGAAGTACGGCGAGCTGAGCGTTAAGTCTGGCAATATCCGTGAGGAGGACTGGGCAAACAACTGGAAGCAGTACTTCAAGCCGCTTGAGATAGGTGAAAAGCTCATTATAAAGCCGTCGTGGGAAAATCTTCCCGAGAGCAACAGCCGTACAGTGCTTGAGCTCGACCCGGAGACAAGCTTTGGCACGGGACGCCATCATACGACAAGGCTTTGCCTTGAGCTGATTGAGAAATACGTCTCGGGCGGCGAGAGGGTGTGCGACCTTGGCTGCGGCAGCGGAATTATTTCTATTGCAGCCGTGCTTCTTGGAGCTGACAGCGCTGTTGCCGTCGATATTTCTCCGGACGCCGCCAGAACCTCAAAGCAGAACGCACTAAAGAACGGCATACCTGACAACAAGTATGTTTCTTTCTGCGGAGACGTTACTACCGACACGGTTCTGCTTGAGAAAATCGGAGCAGGGTTTGACATAGTTGCCGCTAACATTGTCGCTGATGTCCTTCTTGCGATGAAGCAGGTATTTGCTGAATTGACAGCTCCCGGAGGATATTTGATTCTTTCCGGCATAATAACGGAGAGAAGGGAAGAGGTGCTGGAGGCCGTCACCAAGCTCGGATTTGAACTGCTTGAGTCAAGGGAATGCGAGATGTGGAACGCCGCAGCATTAAGGAAGCTATGAGCGAGCCGAAGCTTATATATCGTGACGAGCATATCTGCGTTATAGAAAAGCCAGCAGGGATAAGCTCAGAGGCTCAGATGATTGAAAAGCTTAAACAGCTATACGGGCTCAAGGCATATGCGGTCCACCGCTTAGACAAAGAAGCTGGAGGACTGATGGTATACGCCTTGAACTCAGAAGCTGCCGCAGGGCTATCTTCTGCAATTGCGGCAGGGGAGTTTAAAAAGATTTATCTCGCAGTTGTAATAGGGCATATGCCGGAAGCCTCAGGCACGCTTGAAGATTATCTGTATCACGACAAAAACAGAAATAAGTCATATTCAGTAAAGGCTGAGCGCAAGGGAGTAAAGTATGCTAAGCTCGAGTACTCTGTTCTGTCAGAGCGGGATATTGACGGCATCTGCCTGTCGCTTGTGAGAATACGGCTTCACACAGGGAGAACTCATCAGATAAGGGTGCAGTTTTCATCAAGAAGGCATCCTTTATACGGAGACGGAAGGTACGGAGGGAAGGCAAAGGCATCAGGGCTTTGTCTTTGGTCGCATGAGCTTGGATTTTCCCACCCCACGACCGGAGAGAGAATGGAATTTACTTTGGCGCCTCCCGAGGTTTTTCCGTGGACGTTGTTTGAGCTTTCGTCAAATGATTAAATATAAGCTAAGCCTATCTATCATGCAACAGGATAGATAGGCTTTTTGACTTATATTTCATTACATCAGAGGAGAGAATATTTTGAGCACCGCCTGTACAAGAGCATAGACCGGTCCGCGCTTGTTAAGCTGTTCGATAGTTATCTCTTTGCTTTTGCTTTGCGTTTCAAGAAAGTCCTCCTCGACCTGAGCCACACACTTTGATTTGTACGCGAGTATGCAGTTTTCAAAGTGAAGGTAAAAGCTTCTAAAATCGAAGTTGGCGGTTCCTACAACGCTGACCTTGCTGTCGGCGGTGACAGATTTTGCATGAATGAAGCCGGGGGTGTACTCAAATATTCTCACTCCGGCGTTGAGAAGCTCGCGGTAGTTAGACCTTGTTACCGCAAACACCATTTTTTTATCAGGTATGCTTGGTGTAATTATCCTTACGTCTACTCCGCTCATAGCAGCATGACGCAGGGCGGTGGTCATTTCATTATCAAGAATAAGGTAAGGGGTTGTGACGTAGAGGTTCTTGGTTGCGCAGTTGATTAAGCCGATATAAGCGAGCTCGCATATCAGCTCGTCGGTTGAAGGTCCATCGGCAAACGGCTGGACATATCCGTCAGATTCGCACAGAAGGTCGCTTGAGTATTCTGAGTAGTCGATCTTTGACTCACTGCGGGAGAAGTGCCATAGCTGCAAAAAAGTCTCTGTCATTTTTATGACGCCCTCGCCCTTTATCATAATGGCGCTGTCCTTCCAGTGACCGAACCTTTCGACCGCGTTTATATATTCATCGGCTAAGTTTATGCCTCCGGTAAACGCAACTCTGCCGTCTATCACAAGTATTTTACGGTGATCGCGGTAGTTGAGAAATGTGTCAAGAGAGGGTCTGACTCTGTTGAACACAGATACTCTTATGCCCAGCGACTCAAGGTATCTGTCATATCCTTTTGGAAGCTTCTGAATGGTTCCGAGGTCATCGTACATCAGCCTCACTTCTATTCCCTCGGAGATTTTCTTCTTGAGTATATCCAGAATCCCGTCAAACATTTTTCCCGGCTCAATTATGAAATACTCCATGAATATAAACTTTTCAGCCTTTGTCAGGGCGCGAAGTATTTCTGAGTAAAACTCTTCCCCGGAGGAAAAGTACTTTGTTTCCGTGTTGCTGTATACCGGTGCATAGGCGTATTTTTGTAGATATCTCATCTGCCTTGCAATTTCAGGGTCATCTTTCTCAATTTCCGGAAGAGGGTCGGAGGTGCTGCGCATAGCGTTGCGCATCATCTGTTTGTAGCTTTTGAAGCGCTTTCCTATCCGGTAGCTCTGCTTTGACTTGGCAAATATCAGATAGAGCGGAACTCCGCAGAGAGGAAAGAGCATTGCCGCTATTATCCATGTCAGCTTGAAGGATGGGTTCATCGGCTCGCTTGAGATGTCCAGAACGGTGATGACAGATAAAATCAGTCCGATCACATAGTACCATACAAAGTTGTTTGTCAGCGAAATAAGAAAATAGAACAGAACGATAAGCTGAATAAGCACCAAAATCGCGGTAATGAATATTTTAGACTGGATAAACTTCAAAAACCTTCTCACATAATCGCTCCCTTACAGAAGAAATGCTGTACTCAATTATATACTGTCTTGTGAAAATTATCAATAGTCAAGCAAAATCTTCAGAAATAGTTACAAGTTAGTTACATTAAAATAACAGTTTACCGATTTTGATTGACATTCATATACTTCGCTGGTAGAATGATACCGTCAATATACAAGGGATAATAGGGCTAATGGCTATTTGGACGCAGCTCTATTGTTCCTTGTATGCTGACGGTAGCGTAAAAAGCTAACCGCATGCTCTTTTTGAAAGGAAAGATCTTCTTGATGAGCGATATAAAAAAGCTTTGTATGGGATGTATGGAGCAGCTCGGGGAAATAGGAACCTGCCGTTTTTGCGGGTATACAGATGGCACGCCTAACCCTCCGGCTTACCTGAAGCCTAAGACAATTCTTGACTCGAGGTATGTCGTAGGCAGGCTTCTTAGCTATAACGGTGAGTCCGCACTGTACATGGGCTTTGACAATAACGAAGGCGCCAAGGTTTATGTCAGGGAGTATATGCCTGATGCGATATGTGAGCGCTCTCGTGAAAGCTCGGATATCATAATCAATCCCGCATCGGTTGTCCAGTACAAGAATTACATGTCTGAATTTGTGGAGCTGAACAAGTCGCTCACCAGATTCAGAACCATGTCACACATAATTGCCCCGAGCGATATGTTCTATGACAACAACACCGCGTACGTCATCATGCCGTATTGCGAAAGCGTTACTCTTAAGGAGTACCTTCAGCAAAATGCCGGAGAATTGACGTGGGAGCAAGTCAAAAAGATGTTTCCGCCGCTTTTGACAACCCTTGGCTGCCTACATAACGCCGGCATTGTCCACAGGGGAATAAGTCTCGAGAATATCCTCGTGACAGATAAAAACGAGCTCAGACTGACCGGATTCTCAATACCTGAGATAAGAACTGTCAACACCGACCTTGCGCCTGAGCTTTACGCCGGTTATTCCGCGCCCGAGCAGTACGCGGCTTCCGAGTGGGACGGCACATGGACTGACGTGTACTCTGTTGCGGCGGTTATGTACAGGCTTCTTACCGGCTGTATGCCGACTGAAGCGATGGCAAGAGTAGGAAACGACTCTTTGCTTGAGCCAAACAAGATTAACCCGCATATCCCGGCGAATGTCTCGAAGGTCATAATGCAGGCTATGCTTCTTTCCTGCCAGCGAAGGATTCAGACTATTACGGATTTTGTGACCAAGCTTTTTGAAGAGCCGAGCTACATGGACACCCTGCCAAAGGGAGCGACTCAGACTATCCCGATTCAGATTACAAGGCAGGAGAGACTAAAGACTGAGCGCAGGAGAAGAAGGAAGAAGTCTAATGCCGGGATGTTCGTTGGAGCTGCGTTCCTTGTTGTAATAGTAGTGGTAGCGTTTGTCGCATTGATAGTGATGTTCCTGCCGGACAATGAGTCGACGGTTGACGACGGCACGGATAATCCTCAGGGCAGCTCGCCGATAGTTACAGATCCTACCGGAGAAGCAACTACCGCTCCAATAGTCACAACTACCCCTCCGGAAACAACTCAGCCTACGATGCAGACACAGGGTGTCATGTTTATAATGCCCAATCTTGTCGGTGAGGAATACACATCAGTTGCGGACAGCACTACATGGAAGGACAGACTTGAGTTTGAGGCGGTGTACGACTACTCTGACAAGTATGACAGAGGAGTAATTTTTGACCAGGATATTCCTGAAGGAACTGAGCTTTACCCAGTGCAGCATGTCAAGCTGTTTGTCAGCCAGGGTTACGCCACGGTAACCATACCCGACTTTATGAACGAGTTCGGCATGAGGATGACAGGCGATGAGTATGTAGCGCTTCTTGACGAGCTCAATATAAAGTATGAGTTCAGAGACCTGAATACGCCGAATATAGCTTCCGGCTATGTAATGGGAGTCTATTGTCCTGAAACCTCATCAGGCGTTGGAGGCACCATCAATGTCAAGGATGGGAATACTTTATATGTAGACATATCTATATTCTCTCCAGGAATGGATGCAGCAGGATAAATCAAAAAATTCCGCAAATTTGGCAAGGGGGTTATAGCCATCTTCCCTTATATTGCGGATTTTTTGGTATCATTTGGTTGAAATATAGATTTTACTAATAATCAACAGTTTTTCGTCAAATATACGCTTTAATTTCGTCAGTCTCATCGCTTTTTTCTTATTGACTTTAATTTGAATGAATGATATCCTTGACATTGTAACCAGTTTGACAATATTCATGGTAAAAGGACTGACTTGAGGAAATATTTGTCAGCTGATATATTTTCGGAGGTAATTTTGCATGGCTAAGACTATTGGAATTCTCACCAGCGGAGGAGACGCGCCGGGAATGAACGCTGCGATCCGTTCGGTAACAAGAGCGGGAATTGCAAAGGGCTATAGAGTAATAGGCATAAGGAGAGGATATCAGGGTCTCATCGAGGGCGATATGTTTGAGATGAACGCCAGAGATGTATCCGATATAGTTCAGCGTGGCGGCACTATGCTCTTCACCGCAAGAAGCAAGGAGTTTATGACTCTCGAGGGACAGCAGGCCGCAAAGAGAAGCTGCGATAACGCGGGAATAGAGCATGTAGTATGCATAGGAGGCGACGGTACGTACCGTGGCGCTCTTGATCTTTCGAAGCAGGGAGTAAACTGCATCGGCATTCCCGGCACTATCGACAATGACATTTCCTGTACTGATTATACAATTGGTTACGATACCGCGCTCAACACCGCACTGATGATGATAGACAGGATCAAGGATACCGAGATGTCCCACAGCCGCTGTTCGGTAGTAGAGGTTATGGGAAGACGTGCGGGTCACATTGCTGTAAATGTAGGCGTTGCTACCGGAGCGACAGAAGTTATAACGGTTGAGAGACCATACAATCTTGACGATATCTGCGCTAAGATGCTTTCTCAGAAGGCTACCGGAAAGACTCATTTTGAGATAATAGTAGCCGAGGGCGTCGGTCATTCGAGCGAGATAGCAACTTACATCCAGGAGCATACCGGAATCGATGCCAGAGCGACAGTTTTGGGCTATGTCCAGCGTGGCGGAGCTCCTACATGTCTTGACAGAGTAATTGCCGCAAGAATCGGATGCTATGCTGTAGAGCTTATAGACAGCGGCGCGAAAAACAGGATTGTCGCGGTCAAAAATAACAAGCTTGTCGACTATGATATCGTAGAAGCCCTTTCGATGACTAAGAGCTATGAAGAGCACCTTCATGGGTTGCTTAGCTCACTTTCTCTGTAATCGTATTAAATCTCTCGTTTCACGTATAAGAGTAGAATACCGAGCGTTTATAGTGCCGCAAAGACGGGGAGTTGCTCTGCGGACGAAATTGCCTGCTGCGATTATGACAGTTGGGCATGCGGTTCGGTTTTCGCATCCCGCTTAATGTGCTGCTATTTGCTTTTCACGGTTTGATTACCTGTGCATATTAAGCTTTGGAATAATATGTATAGGAGGTCAATACTGTGAAAAGCTTTTTTAATCTTTTTGTTCGTTCCGCTAAGGAACTCAGAAGTCTAAGGTGTCTGTGCGTGGTGGCGATGCTTATTGCGCTCGATCTTGTTTTGAAGCTTACCGTTTCAATAGAAGTCACAAGTCACCTGAAAATATCGTTTGCGTTTATCGCTCTCGCGTCCATAGGAATGCTGTACGGTCCTACAGTCTCCTTTGCTGCCGGAATTGTGACCGACATTCTCGGATTTATAATCAAACCCAGTGGAGCCTTTGACATCAGGTTTACGCTTATCGAGGCGCTCGGAGCGCTTTTGTACGGTCTTTTCCTGTATAACGCCGTTAACGACAAGTGGATGCTGCCAAGAATAGTGGCGGCAAAATCGACGGTGGTTGTAGTGTGCAACCTGTTTTTGACAACAGTCACCATAGCTGCAGTTTACGGAAACGGATTTTTCGCGATTTTCCCGGCGAGGGCGTTAGCTAACCTGGCACAGCTCCCACTTGACGTATTTCTTCTGTTTATTTTCCTGCCGATTATTTTGAAGGCATATAACACCGTGTTCAAGGGCGCAAGGAAAGTGGATCAAAACAGCGTTTTCAGCGATGCGGGAATGGGAACGGCTATAATATATGTTGTCTGCCTTATGTTTATTGCGGTTTGCTCGCTCGGAATCGCAGGGCAATCTCTTGACGACAAAAATGATGAGCTTGAGGATATGCTTGATGAGCAATCCGAACAGCTTGAGGTAATGCAGACCGAGCTGGATAATCTTTATTCAGAGCTTGATATCACAAAACCTCAGACGGCATCAGCAGAGGAATAGTTCCCTTTTTCAAGCGAATACAGCTCTTTTTAGCCCATGTCGGAGAATTTTCGGCGTGGGCTTCTCGTTTGTTGCGACAATATTTACAAATTCTCTTGATATTGGTCTTCTGTTGTGATAAACTACTGTTACATTCTTTTTTGCGCCGCAGAATAGAGGTCTGTTATATATGTGATGCGAAAAGCATATTATCGGACAAGGGGTGGTGCATGTGAAAGATAGCAATGAAATGAGGCCTGCAAGAGTTGACGTATTGTTGGTTGCTTCCATGATTGCGGGAGTGGCGCTTGGGGCTGTGTTTTATACAGGACATTCAAACGGGGCTTCAGGGGTTTTGCTTGCCGCTGAAATTGCGGAAAACGGTTGGCTAAGAGTATATTTGCAGTCTTTTGCCGGGTCTGCGCTGTTTGTGACCGCTGCGTTTTTGATGGGCTTTGGAGCGGTATCTCAGCCATTTGAGCTTATGCTTGTTGCGTTCAGGGGACTCGGGATGGGCGCGGAGGTCAGAGGAATATATTCCGGCGAGGACATTTTTATAAATCTTGCTTTGTATCTGCCGTTTGCTGTGCTTTCGGCTGGAGTTCTGATACTTCAGTCATGTGAGTCGGTGTCGATGTCTTCAAGATATCTCGCGCTGTCAGTGACCACGGAGAATCGTATCGGAATAGCCAACGAGTTTAAGGACTATATATTTAAGTTTTTGATATATTTGACTGCCTGCGCAGCTATAAGCGCGCTTTATTGCCTTGCTGTGAGAGCAGTATGGCTTTGAAGGATCAAGGAAAGGAAGTTAAAATTTTATGGGCTGGTTTTCAAATTACGAAAAGGTGGGACCCGGAGTCTCAAAGAATCCCGAAGATAAGCTCCCGGTATTCAGATTTTTTGGGATATATTTTTCTCATTTTTCAAAGCTGATACTCCTCAATTTTATCTATATCGTCGCGCTTCTTCCTTTTGCGCTTGTTATGCTGCTTGAATATTATTTTGGAGATAATGTCGGAGCATATTACGTTGTATTCTATATAGCGTTCATACTTTTCGGGGCTATTCTCGGTCCAGCCACCTGCGGCTTTATGAAGATTTGCAGAAATATTTCCACCGAGCGTCCGATATTTTTGCTGCACGACTTCATCAAGGCTTTTAAGAGCAATTTTGCTCAGGGCGCGGTGATTGGAATAATAGACATGATTTTTATTGTTCTTATGACATTTGCGTTTCCGCTGTATTATAGCATGAGCCTTGAAAACTCGATGTTTTTGATACCTTTTCTTATTTGTCTTGTCTGCTCTGTCATCTTTTTAATGATGCATTTTTACATCTACCTGTTGATAGTGTCCACTAACCTTAGCATCTGGAAGATACTCAAGAACTCGTTTTTCCTTACGGCGATAGAAATCAAGGTGAGCATTATAAATCTTGTGGTGACGTTCGCGCTTTGCATGTTTGTCGTAATATTTTTCCCGCTGTCTGCGTTCATGCTCGTTATAGTTCCATCGTTTTTGGGTCTGCTATATGCGTTTAACTGTTTCCCGGTCATAAGAAAATATGTGATACAGCCGTGGTATGACCAAAGAGGGGAGACTAATCCTGAGTTTGAATATCTTGAGAGCAAGGGCGAGTCGGTATTCGTTGATACGCCTGAGACCGAGGTGCCACCGCCGGCTCCGGAGAAGAAAAAGTCAGGCGGAAAATCCAAGAACAGAAGAATAAGGTAAAAAAGCTGCCCGACGGGTTAATCCGTTGGGCAGTTTTTTTGCGCGGTGCTGATATCAGATGCAGTGTTCGAAGCGACTATAAAATGTCATACAAACATTGAGCCAAGACCCTCGAGCATCGAGCTTACGGATCTGACAGCTTTTATCATATCCGTCTTCAGGTGTCGCTTGTCCGCCCTGCTGGCGTTAGTTACAGCATAGACAGCAGCTCCTGCCAGCACGCCTATGGTTATGCCTTTGCAAAGTGAAGGAATGTTCATTGTCATGATAAATTCTCCTTTGTATTTTTTTTGCCCTACTATTGTGCTCCTTTTTTAATAAAATAATCTTGTGTTTGGAAATAAATCATAATTTCAGAAGAAAAGCCTTTGGGAATTGTTTTTCTTTGAAGAAAGTAGTATAATAGCTCACATACGTAGAATTGTACTTTAGTCAGGGTGATTTAATATGAACGAATACAAACGGGTCGCGGCTATTCATGATATTTCGGGAGTAG
Organism: uncultured Ruminococcus sp.; assembly: GCA_949283135.1. GTDB lineage: Bacteria > Bacillota > Clostridia > Oscillospirales > Ruminococcaceae > Faeciplasma. The sequence continues at coordinate 3,355 of CASDRM010000114.1, read as the reverse complement.
GAAGATGCTCCCTGTCGGTAATAATACCGACCATGTCTGTCATGGGAATACAGGTATGCGCAGTTCCGACTGCGATTCTGTCCGCCCACACTAACGGCTTTGGAGACGTCGTCATGAAGGATATGACGGAGTATATCCCGGAGGCGCTGTCCCACTATAAGACCGCCGGAGTAGGGTTTGACTGCATATATTCCGGCTTTCTTGCATCGGCAAGGCAGGTTTCGTTATGTCTTGATTTCTTCTCGGCGTATCCGCAGGCTCTCAAGATAGTAGACCCCGTTATGGGAGACAACGGAAAGAGATATAGAACCTATACTGCCGAGATGTGTGAATGTATGGCAGAACTTGCAGCTGCCGCGGACGTAATAACTCCTAACCTGACCGAAGCGTCAATACTCTTAGGAGAAGAGTATCCGGTATCCCAGCTTTCGCTCAGCGAGGTAAAAAGCATGCTCGTCAAGCTGTCGGGAAAAGGTCCGGAAACCGTGGTCATAACCAGCGTACCTATGGCTGACGGTAAAAACTCAAACGTGGGATACGACAAAAAGAACAACGCCTTCTGGCGCGTTACATATGAAAGGGTTCCAAAGCATTACCCGGGCACGGGAGATCTGTTTGCGAGCGTCCTTACAGGCGGGCTTTTGCTTGGCGACAGTCTTCCTATAGCCATAAGCCGGGCAACGTCATTTTGTGAGTACGCCATAAAGACTACATTCGGTTACGGAACAAATGTCCGTGAGGGTGTAATGCTTGAGAAATGCCTTCCTCTTCTTACTACGCCTCAAAGCTTTATGGATTATACCTCATTGTGATAAGGAGCTGTCATAGTTGAATATAAATATTGTTTTGGTAGAACCGCAGATACCGCAAAACACAGGGAACATTTCAAGAACCTGCGCGGTAACGGGAGCTAAGCTCCACCTTGTAAAGCCGCTTGGGTTTGTCGTCACGGACAAGCATTTAAAGCGCGCCGGGCTTGACTATTGGGACAAGCTGGACATAACCTATTACGATGGATTGGACGACTTTTTTGAGAAAACCAAAGGCGGAAAGTATTATTACTTTACAACAAAGGGCAGGCACGTCTACAGCGATGTAAGCTATGAGGACAACTGCTTTATCGTCTTCGGGCGGGAGGACAGGGGACTGCCCGAGGAGCTTTTGCATGACAATCCCGACTTCTGCGTCAGAATTCCGATGAGACCCGAGCTCAGGAGCTTAAATCTGTCAAACTCGGTGGCAATAGCCGCGTACGAGGTGCTCAGACAGTGGGATTTTCCTGATCTTACCCGGGAGGGAAAGCTCACAAGATTTGTCTGGGAGGACTGAAAAGAGGAACATAGAGCCGCTTTGGAGATGTTTTTTACAAATTAGTGCAAAAAAATTTCGGATAGCTATTGCTATTTAATGAGTTATTTAATATAATAATCATGGATGTAAATGTGCAGGTGCGTGCACTTGGCAGCCAGGCGAAAGCTTATTTAAGTCCAAATTAAATAAAGGAGATATATTTATGGCAGGTTTGAACAAAGTCAGCGTTGATGACATCAGTGTCAAGGGCAAGAAGGTTTTGGTTCGTTGCGATTTCAACGTTCCTCTCAAGGACGGAGTTATCACCAACGACAACAGAATAGTCGCTGCTCTTCCCACCATCAAGAAGCTTGTAGCAGACGGCGGCAAGGTAGTCCTTTGCTCCCACCTCGGCAAGCCGAAGAACGGTCCGGAGGACAAGTTCTCATTGGCTCCCGTTGCCAAGAGACTTGCGGAGCTTCTTCCCGGCGTAAATGTAGTATTTGCCAAGGATGACGCTGTCACCGGCGATGTGGCTAAGGAATGTGTTTCCAAGATGAACGACGGCGACATTGTTTTGCTTGAGAACACCAGATTCAGAGGTAATGACGAGACCAAGAACGGCGAGGGCTTCTCCAAGGAGCTTGCTGATTTGGTTGACGATCAGGTATTTGTAATGGATGCTTTTGGCTCTGCTCACCGCGCTCATGCTTCCACCGCAGGCGTAACTAAATACGTCAAGGAGACCGCGGTAGGATACCTCATGCAGAAGGAGATAGAGTACCTCGGCAATGCTGTTGAGTCACCCGTAAGACCCTTCGTTGCCATTCTCGGCGGCGCAAAGGTAGCGGACAAGCTCAATGTTATCTCAAACCTTCTCGAGAAGTGCGATACTCTTATCATCGGCGGCGGCATGGCTTACACCTTCCTTAAGGCTAAGGGCTATGAGATAGGCACATCTTTAGTTGACGATGAGAAGCTTGAGTACTGCTCCGAGATGATGGCTAAGGCTGAGAAGCTTGGCAAGAAGCTTCTTCTTCCTATCGACACCACTATCGCTAAGAGCTTCCCCGATCCTATCGATGCTCCTATTGATGTCAAGGTTGTAGACGCCGACAAGATTCCTGCCGACTGGATGGGTCTTGATATCGGAAATAAGACTGCTGAGCTTTACGCAAACGAAGTCAAGTCCGCCAAGACCGTAGTTTGGAACGGTCCTATGGGCGTATTTGAGAATCCCACTCTTGCAAAGGGAACTATTGCGGTAGCTAAGGCGCTTGCCGATACCGACGCTACTACTGTTATTGGCGGAGGAGACTCTGCTGCTGCCGTTATTAACCTCGGCTTTGCCGACAAGATGACCCACATATCCACAGGCGGAGGAGCTTCTCTTGAGTACCTCGAGGGTAAGGTTCTTCCCGGAATTGCCGTCATCGCCGACAAGTAAATTTTGAAGCATAAGACGGAGCTTTACGCTCCGTCTTGCTGTAAACGAAAGGATTGCTTACAATGAAGAAGGATATACGCCGCGCGATAATCGCGGGCAACTGGAAGATGAACAAGACACGCCCCGAGGCTAAGGAGCTTATCGAGGCCATGAAGCCGCTTGTCAAGGACGCAGGCTGCGAGGTAGTTATCTGCGTGCCTTATACCAACCTTGAGACCGCGGTTGAGCTCACAAAGGGCACCAACATAAAGGTGGGAGCTGAGAACTGTCACTTCGCTAAGTCGGGAGCTTATACCGGTGAGATTTCCGCTGACATGCTCACGGAAATCGGAGTAGAGTATGTAGTTCTCGGACACAGCGAGCGCAGACAGTATTTCGGAGAGACTGACGAGACTGTAAACAAGAGAACCAAGGCTGCTCTTGAGGCAGGACTTAAGCCTATTGTATGTGTAGGTGAGCTTCTTTGGGAGCGTGAGTGCGGCATCACCGAAGAGGTTATCGCCCGTCAGATAAAGCTTGACTTCTTTGGCGTAACAGCTGATGAGCTCAAGAACTGCGTGATTGCCTATGAGCCTGTATGGGCTATAGGAACAGGCAAGACCGCTACTGCCGATCAGG
>CASDRM010000113.1 GCA_949283135.1 uncultured Ruminococcus sp. | reverse complement strand
GACGGCTTCATTCAGCAGGTCGATACTCCTCAGACTCTTTATTCCTACCCCTGCAACCTCTTCGTGGCAGGATTTATCGGATCTCCTCAGATGAACTTCATCGAGTCCAAGCTTGTGAAGATCGACGGCAGGTACAACATCGAGTTTGGTTCCGAGGACACCAAGGAGAGAAGAGGAAGAAAGTTCTATATTGAGATCCCCGAGTCCAAGGTAAATGAGGAGCTTCTGCTTCCCTACCTCAACAAGGAGATCATCACCGGCGTTCGTCCCGAGTGCATCCACGACGAGGAGATGTTCATTTCCTCCGCCAAGACGGGTATCATCGAGGCTACCGTCAATGTTGCCGAAATGATGGGTGCTGAGACCTACCTCTACCTCAGCTGCGAAGGCATCAACCTTACAGCAAGGGTTTCTAACCGCTCTACCGCAAGACCTCAGGACGTCATCACCTGCGCTATCGACGCAAACAGAATCCATATCTTTGATAAGGAAACTGAGAAGACTATTCTCAACTGATTTTGTCACGGGATGCGGCTGCTTTGTTTTTGGCAGAGCTGCCGCATTTTGTATATTTTTAAAATTTACGAGGAATATTGTTGATATGAAAAAAATAATTTCCATACTGCTTTGCGCAGCTTTGACATTGGGAATCATGAGCGGCTGCGTCTCGGAAGGAGAAAAAGAGAAGAGCATGCCACTTGAATGGATAGAAGAGCCCCAAAGCTATGAGGACTATCTCAACAACGCAAAAATCACGTCGCTGACCCAGCTTGGCAACACCTACCGTCTCAAGAAGGCGATGGACAAGGCAAGAGCAGGAGAGACGGTAAACATCGCGTACATAGGCGGTTCGATAACCGAGGGCGATATTTTGCAGCCCGAGGAGAGGTATGTAAACCGCACCTACAACTATTTCAAGGAAAAGTTCGGCAAGGGAGACGGCGAGAACGTCCAGTTCTTTAACGCCGGCTTCAGAGGCACCGGCTCCAAGCTCGGCGCGCTCAGGCTTGAGGACGATGTTCTTTCTCATCAGCCCGATATAGTATTTGTCGAGTACGCAGTAAACGACGGAGGCGACCCCAGCGACAAGGACGGCTTCGAGAGCATTATCAGAACCTGCCTCGAATATGAGACCCAGCCTGCCGTAATCCTTCTCTTTGCCAGAATGGACAACGGCGGAAGCTCTCAGGACTGGAAGAAGGAGATAGGCGAGCATTACGACGTCTCCATGATAAGCTATGCGGACGGCATAACCTATCTCATGGACAACGGAGCGATGACCTGGGCGGAATTCTCTGACGACTACACCCACCCCAACGCGCACGGCGGAGAGGTCATAGCGGAGTTCATAAACTACTTCTATGACGAGGCGGACAGACTTCCCGCATCGGAGTCGGATATAGTTATACCTGAGCTCATGTTTGACGGCTACTATGTCAACGCTCACCTGCTCACCAAGAACAATTATGAGCTAACCGACGAGACCAAGGGCTCGTGGAAGAAGGGAAGCACAGGCGATCATTTCCCGAACGGCTGGACAAAGTCGTTCAGCGAGGAGAACGAGCCTATCGTATTTGAGTTCACCGGCAAGGACGCCTATGTCATTCATCCTCAGGCGGGCAATCAGACCTATGGCACGCTTGTCTGCAACGTATACTTCAACGACGAGCTGGTTGTGACTAAAGAGATACTCGAGTATTCAGAGGGCGGCTGGATGGCTGCGATCCCTGTTGAGCTGTACCACGCTCCCGAGGAGGGCGAGTACCGCATCGAGTTTACCGCAAGCGAGGACTATGTCAAGTGCGACCTTCAGATACTCGCGGTCGGCTACACCACCGTTGACTGACGCTCATACTGAAAATTAAGCGAAAATACGCGGGCGCGAACCGCGGAATAACAAAACAGCCGCTCCGGTGTGGAACGGCTGTTTTCATATGCAAATAAGCTACAAACAGGAAAATTTATTTTACCTTTGGCTCGTCTCTTTTGCGAAGAAGGTAGATATCCAGCTTTTCCTTTACGCTTTCGGGTATCTCTCTTGCAACAGGAACTCGCCTTGAGTTTGCCATTCTGTCCGCGAACGCTGTGATGAAGGCGATATCGTCAGAGAGCTTGTCGGCGCTTAGAACAGAGGTCGTGTCATAGGAGTTGTGGATATCGCCGGTTCCCTTGGGTGCTATCCGGGCAAAGCTTACAGAGGGTATTCCCTTGTCCGAGAAGGGAGTGGAGTCGCTCGAGTAAACGTCCTGATAGGGCTTTACGCCAAAGCCCAGCTCGCTGCCCATGTAGCCCACATAGCTTACGAGCTTCTCCTCAGAGGTGCAGCAGGCTATAAAGTGACCCATAGCTGAGCCTATCATGTCAAGGTTTATGCACAGCGCTATTTTTTCAAGCTCCTCCTCGTGAGCGGCGCAGTAAGCCTTTGAGCCCAAAAGCCCGCGCTCCTCGCTTCCGCACCATACAAACCTCAGGGTATATCTATGCGGCTTTCTTGAGAAGTAGTCGGCAAGCGCAATAAGACCGACGCTTCCCGACATATTGTCGTAAGCTCCCTCCGAGAGGGAGGTGGAGTCGTAGTGAGCGGTAAAGACTATCTCGTCCTCTATTTCTCCGGGGAGGGTCAATACTACGTTTCTGGACTCGCCGTTGTACTCGTTCTGAGCGACGCACAGCTCTATTTTGCTGAAGTTGTATTTTATGAGCTTGAGGGCGTCCTTGACGTTTATGTTGACGCAGGGGATCTTGACTCCGTTGCTGACAAAGCTGCGAAGCTCCCTGTAGTCTATATCCCTGTCGGGATAGTTGATGTTTCCGTCGTAGGTTATGATCCCCAAACCGCCGTTATTTATAATGTCCTGATATCTCCAGTAGCCCAAGTAGCCGTCTATCATAACTATCTTATCCTTGCACAGGGAGAGACTGTACTTGTCTGTTCCTGTCAGATAGTATAGAGGCGCGCTCACCGTTCCTGAGCCGCAGAGCATATATCCCTTGCAGCGGATATTTACGCCGTCGGCGCGCATGCTGGAGCGAGTGAGCTCTCCCATCTCAACAGGAAAAGGCTCGATGGTTGCTTCCCCGTATTTTGAGCAAAGCCCGGCTATGTATTCCGCACATTTGAGCTCTTCCCCGGTTCCGCCCATGCGGACATATGCGTTGTCCTTGAAGAATCGCATGAGTTCTCTTTTATTCATTATTGTCGTTCCTTTCCGAATGTGAACAGTTTATCGCTATATTTTACACCTAAACTCGCGGTATTTCAACAATATTTTGTAGTGCGTCAGGATTTTTTACACACGATATACCTACAGATAACATTACTAAATATATTTATATGTTAATTTTGCAAAACAAATGAGACAAGAAAACCGGCAACCTGTTATTAAAGGCTGCCGGTTGCTTCAAGTCTCTTATGCGTCGCTGAGTAAAGGACTACTTCGCGTATTCCACCGCTCTTGACTCTCTTATGATATTTACCTTTATCTGTCCGGGGTAGTCCATCTCGTCCTCTATCTTTTTGGCTATCTCCCTGGCGACAATAATCATCCTCTCGTCGTTTACCTTTTCGGGGGAAACCATGATTCTTACCTCGCGTCCCGCCTGGATAGCGAACGACTTTTCTACGCCGTCATAGCTGCGGCATATCTCCTCGAGCTTCTCAAGGCGCTTGATGTAGTTCTCGAAGTTCTCGCTTCTTGCGGCGGGTCTGGCAGCAGATATGGCGTCGGCTGCCTGGACAAGCACTGCGATAACTGTCTTAGGCTCGACATCGCCGTGGTGAGCCTCGATCGCGTGAATGACGTCAGCCGACTCGCGGTACTTCTTGCAGACGTCTACGCCTATCTGAACGTGAGAGCCCTCTATTTCGTGGCTGAGCGCCTTTCCTATGTCGTGGAGAAGTCCCGCTCTCCTTGCAAGCGCAGGGTCGACTCCGAGCTCGCTCGCCATCATTCCGGCGAGGTGAGCTACCTCTATCGCATGGTTGAGGACGTTCTGGCGGTAGCTGGTTCTGTAGTGGAGCCGTCCTATGAGCTTGATGAGCTCGTGGTTGAGGCCGTGGATATTAGCCTCGAGAACCGCTCTTTCGCCCTCAGACTTGATCACCTGCTCGACCTCGCGCCTTGCCTTGTCTACCATTTCCTCTATTCTTGTGGGATGTATTCTGCCGTCCTGAATGAGCTTTTCAAGCGCGATTCTGGCGACCTCTCTTCTTACGGGGTCAAAGCAGGAGAGGGTAATAGCCTCAGGCGTGTCGTCTATGATAAGGTCAACACCGGTGAGCTGCTCGAGGGCGCGTATATTTCTGCCCTCTCGTCCTATGATCCTGCCCTTCATCTCGTCGTTAGGCAGCGGAACGACGGACACAGCCGACTCGGACACCTGATCCGCCGCGCATCTTGACACAGCAAGAGAAATAAGATGGCGCGCCTTTGCTTCGCACTCCTCCTTTGTCTGCTGCTCATAGGCGGCTATCTTCATCGCTTTCTCGTGAACCAGATCGTCCTCAAGGGACTTGAGCAGATACTCCTTTGCCTGGTCAACGGTAAGCTGAGATATTTTTTCGAGCATGTCCATCTGGCTCTGTCTGATTTTTTCCGCTTCTTTAAGCTTATCGTCCGCCTGCTTGAGCTTCTGCTGGACGTTTTCTTCCTTCTTGTCAAGGGAGTCGAGCTTTTTGTCGAGGGATTCCTCCTTCTGCTGAACCCTTCTTTCCTGTCTGGACACCTCGGAGCGGCGCTCCTTTATTTCGCGCTCAGCCTCTGTCCTGTTCCTGTAAATCTCGTCCTTAGCCTCGATAAGCTTTTCTTTTTTGAGCGACTCCGCTTTTTTAGCCGCCTCGTCTACGATTCTTACCGCTTCCTGCTCGGCGGAGCCTATCTGCGCTTCCGCAATTTTCTTTCTATGCTCAATACCAAGCCTGAACAGTATCACGCCGCTTATACCGGCGCCGACTGCAAAGGTGGCTATACATAAAAGTATGGCTTGCCACAATTCCATAAAAAAAACTCCTTTCATCAAAATTTCGTGTCAAATGATGATGTATAAGCAGTATACAGAAATCACTATTCCGAAATTTCTCAGACAGGGAGTATAATACCTCAAAAATAATACTATGGGTACAATTTGCCTGTAACTCGGCAAAAAAGAGGCTCAGCCGCAAAACAGGGAAAAGCGGCGAAATTACCGACTTTTCACCATACCGCGTCCGCCCCGGGCTTATATCCGGCTCTCATATCTCATATGGTATATAATCTAATCTTTGAATAAAGAAACACAACTTCTGTATAGCACAATGCCACATACAAACGTATTTTACAATAGAATTGGCGGTATGTCAAGTATATTAGCTTACAAGATAAGCTTTTTTGGGAATTTTTGCATTGAGGCAGTATTCCGGCAAAACTAATAAACAAAATATGAAGTTGAATTTTGTGCAAAATTACGCCTAAAAAAGCCGGATATCCTATTGCCTATATATAACGGTATGGTTTATAATGTAAAAAACAGGCTTATCAGGGTCGGAAATGTCAATTCCGCCTTGACTCCGCAAAATATAAACCCATTTAATGCAATAAAAAGCGAGGCTTGTCTGTTTTATCAATAGAAGTAATTATTTTCAAGGAGGCGGCGATATGTACAAGTTTAAGTCATCAAAAAAATTCAGGCTTTCCGAAGCGCTTGCCGGATTGATTCTTTCCGCTGTTCTTGCGTCGGCGCTGCTGCTCAGCTCCTGCGCTGCCGGGGACGATATAAGCCCGCAGCGGGTGGAAAACGAGCAGACGGAACAGGCGCAGCAAACGGAGCAGACTGAAACTACTGACTCGGCGGGCGGTGAGCAGGAGATTTCCGAAACAAACGGCATCCAGGAGTACGATGCAGACGCATGGGACGGCGTTTTGATAGACAGCATGCCGCCGGCGATACGCATAGGCGGTGAGGTTTATTACGGAAACAAGCCGGGCGCGCAGTACCATATTATTGAAAGCGGCTCGGAAATAACGCCGTATGAATACGTTCTTGAACTGACAGAGGACAGACAGTATCTCGGGACTTCGGTTTACACCGAGGACTGGGCAGGCTCTGATGATGTGGATTTTGCCGCCACATATATCGACGGGGCGGCGGTGTATTATAAAAATTTTGACTCGGTGCTTTTGATTCTCGACGAGCCTGCAGAGCTTGACGGAGATATTCTCGTCGGCTATACATACGTTATGGATATGAGCGGTAAAACTGTTCAGGACGAACCCCGTTCGGCGGTAAAATGCGGCGATATCGTTTACACCTCTGACAGGACCGGATACAGGGTGCTTTATCTTGCACCCGACGCAGACCTGACCGCAAGCCAGATGGAGCTTGTTCTTACCGAGAACGCCCAGCTCATCGGAGAGATATCGCATCGGGAGTATCCGTTTGAGGAGGAGTCGGACGGAGCGGTGACAAACGACGAGGGCATTGCCGGAGCAAAGGCGTACAGGGACGCCGGTTCGCTGCTTATAATACTTGAAGAGCCGATAGAGCGCGACGGCGGCTATATAGTCGGCTACCGCTATATGGAGGACGAAAGGTTTTAACGGCGTTGTGCGTGGATTACTGTTCCGAGGCGGCAAATACTTAAAATACATCCTTTTTTCATTATTTCTTCTCACTTAAGGACAAGGGCAGCTTTTGTTCTTGACAAACGCCTGCGACTGTGCTATATATAGCCTTGATGAAACGCTTTGACGGGGAAGCCCGCCGCGTACGGCTCAAAGAGAGCGCCTGTGGGTGTGAGGGCGCAGCGTGTGCGGCAAGTGGGACACCGCCCCCCGAGCAGCGCGTGAGGAGCGCGCCGTGAGCCCGCGATAAGGGCAGGGTGCCGTGCGGCACAGAGTGATAAGACAAGGTGGAACCGTGCATATTATGTATGATATGCGCCCTTGAACGCTTCTTTTCGAGGCGTTTTGAGGGCGCTTTTGTTTTATCGGTCGGCAGCCTAAGAAATACGGATTTATATTTTAATGAGGAAAGGAATTTAGCTATGAAGGTAATTATGCATGACGGAAGCATCGAGGAGCATTCCTTTGATGAGGAAATAGGCAGAGGCGCTTTGCGCCACACCGCCTCCCACATACTGGCGCAGGCGGTCAAGAGGCTTTTCCCTGAGACAAAGCTCGCCATAGGTCCCTCTATCAAGGACGGCTTCTATTACGACTTTGACCGCGACGGCGGCTTTACAAACGAGGATATCGCCGCTCTTGAGGCTGAGATGAAGAAAATTGTCAAGGAGAACCTCAAGCTTGAGAGATTCACCCTCCCGAGAGCCGAGGCTATCAAGCTTATGCAGGACAAAAACGAGCCTTATAAGGTGGAACTTATCGAGGATCTTCCCGAGGACGAGGAGCTCAGCTTCTTTAAGCAGGGCGAATACGTCGACCTGTGCGCAGGCCCTCACGTCACCTACACCTCTGCGGTAAAGGCGTTCAAGCTGACGTCGGTAGCCGGCGCATATTGGCGCGGCTCTGAGAAGAACAAGATGCTCACCCGTATCTACGGCACGGCGTTCTCCAACAAGACCGACCTTGACGAGTACCTCACAAGGCTTGAGGAGGCCAAAAAGCGCGACCACCGCAGAATAGGCAAGGAAATGGGACTCTTCATGATGAGCGAGGAGGGACCCGGATTCCCGTTCTTCCTTCCCAACGGAATGATAGTAAAGAACACTCTTATAGACTACTGGCGTCAGATACACACCCGCGAGGGCTATGTCGAGGTATCTACTCCGATGATACTCAACCGCCACCTTTGGGAGACCTCCGGTCACTGGGATCACTACAAGCAGAACATGTACACAACTGTTATAGATGATACCGATTACGCCATCAAGCCGATGAATTGCCCCGGCGGAATGCTTGTTTACAAGTCTGAGCCTCGCTCCTACAGAGATCTGCCGATGAGAATAGGCGAGCTCGGACTGGTTCACCGCCACGAGAAGAGCGGTGAGCTTCACGGTCTTATGCGCGTTCGCTGCTTTACTCAGGACGATGCCCACATCTTCATGACTGAGGATCAGATAACCTCAGAGATCAAGGGAGTAGTAAGGCTTATAGACGAGGTGTACAGCCTCTTCGGCTTCAAGTATCATGTCGAGCTCTCCACTATGCCGGAGGATCACATCGGCGATGAAAAGGACTGGGAGACCGCCACAAACGGCCTTAAGGAGGCTCTTGAG
>CASDRM010000112.1 GCA_949283135.1 uncultured Ruminococcus sp. | reverse complement strand
TACGACAGCTTTATGGATACCGTCCGCAATAAGAAGACTTCTAAGCACGTATTCCAGCTCGGAGCTGTAATTTACAACTCCTTGCTTAAGCAGTACTCGAAGTACTACTGCGATTTTGAAAACGGAGAATTTGATTTTACCTCCGATGTGGTTGCAAAGTTCTTCACCGAGCTTTGCACCTATTATCCGGATTACGATAGCAGGGAGCCTTACGGCTTTATGCACCCGCGAAGATACGACCCGGAAGTAAACCCGGAGCTCGTCGGCAAGGAAGAAACCGCACAATTTTCATCCGATCTTACGCTCATGACCATTTCTGCATATAATTATTACTATTATGCCACCAGCTGCTCAGATTTCTTTGACGAGTGGAGGGCTGTTCCGATGCCAAGACTCTCCGAGGACGTGCCGGCAACCTATGTGGAAGCGGAGTTCGCCATTATAAACCCTTACAGCCAAAACAAGGAAGCCGCTTTAAGTGTGCTTGAGGATATAGCCGAGAATTATATGTCCGTGAGGGGAGGGCAGGCCAAGTATTCCTTCCTGCTTGAAGACAAGGCCGCATATTCAGATGATTATCATCCCGATTCGCAGGTCTTTGCCGACTTTTATGATATTGCGAAGGAAGGCTTCGTTTTTACATATGAAATAGGTTCCGCATCAATCCGCGAAGATTTTTCCAAAGGGCTGATTTCCGCAGAGGAAGCGCTTGAGGAGCTTCAAAGGCAGGTTGATATATATTTGAACGAATAAACCAAAAGAAGCGTATCACGAGCAATTACCTGAAGCATATAATCAGAACATGCCCCGGAAAAAGGGCGGTATAAAGCCCTCGTGGCAGAATAAAATGAATGCACTGCCACGGATTGCGCTGACATCTGGCATAGGAAAGAAAGCTTATGAAAAGAATTTATCTGATAGGCGGCACGATGGGCGTGGGAAAAACCACCGTGTGTAAGGAGCTGAAAAAGCGTCTGAAAAACTGCGTGTTTCTTGACGGAGACTGGTGCTGGGATGCCTCGCCGTTTTATGTCACAGACGAGACAAAAGCTATGGTCATGGACAATATATGCCACGTTCTCAATAATTTTATTCACTGTTCGGCATATGACAATATTGTATTTTGCTGGGTTATGCACGAGCAAAGCATTATCAACGATATTTTGAATCGACTTGATACCGGCTGCTGTGATGTCAAAGCTATCACGCTTATAGTAAATGAAGAAAACCTGAGAAGCCGTCTTGGGCGAGATATTCAGAACGGACTTCGCTCCGAGGATATAATAGACAGGAGTGTGAAAAGGCTCCCTCTTTATCACAGCCTTGACACGATTAAAATTGATACGAGCGGCAAGTCGGTTCCTGATGTGGTGGAAAAGATAATGAAGCTCGGATGGTAGCAACGCCGTCCGAGCTTTTTTAGGTTCGCCGTCCGTAGGCAAAGGACGAGCGCATATTTTTGCGGCTTTTCGCGTGCCGGCTCTGGCACTTTTAGGTTATCTGCGTACGAAGCCGATTACAATCAGTGCAATTCCTACAATCTCGAGCGGGATGTACACAGCGTCGGGTATCCGCTTAACAAATCTATTGAACACGGAGGCGGCTACATATATCAACACACCGATACATGTCAATATGCTCATATCTCTTTATTCCTTTTTATCAGTCGCTGCTTAAAAGCTCTTATTCTATGCCCATATCTGCTCATGGTAATGATAACGACCAATAGCATGCCGATCGCCGCGCCGTCTGAGAAATCAGAAATTGAATTCAATATTGGGATTTTGCCAAGCTCCGTGCGATATATCAGCTCAGATATTAACAAAAGAATAGCGCTGATAATCAGAATCATCTGAGCCCTTTTGGCATATTTTTCAGCTTGTGTATTTGAATATTCGGCAGACCTAAGTATAGTTTCTTCTATATCCTTGTTCATTTCCTCTTCCTTCCTTTCTCCGTTAAGTATTTCTCTAAGGTCAACCTCATAATAATCTGCAATTTCGATCAGCACATCGAGGTCGGGCAAATTATATCCGCTTTCCCATCGAGACACAGTCCTGTTAGATACGTTTACAATCTCGGCAAACTGTTCTTGTGTGAGTCCTTTTTGCCTGCGAAGCTTTTTCAGAAATTCTCCTATTTTCGCTTGGTTCATAGTAGCCCCTCCTTTTGACATAAGTTTAGCATATGATACCGAAAATTAACACGACATAAAGCGAGAAATGCCGTGCTGTGCTTTATAGACGTGTCAAATTCGCTTTCGAACCTTTGTTTTGACAGCTATTATTTTATTTTTAAGCCTTATTTTTTGTCAACGGTAACGTAATAATCTAAAAACAGCCGTGGGAAAACCACGGCTGTTTCAAATTAACCCATGCTGTATCTACTTGCGGTGTTTTATCAATCCGATTGCCTTTGATATCTCGGTGACAAACAGCGGAATAAGTATCAACGCCGCAGCAATGAGATATAGCTTGGTAGGGAGTATGACCAGCTTGAACGCTATTCTCACAGGAGTGAATAGAACAATCAATACAAGAAGTACTGATACAAACGATGCCCAATTAAGCTTATGATTTGTAAAGAAGCCTATTTTGAACAGCGAGTGCCCTGAGCGCATGTTGAACGCCTGCACAATCTGCGATAGGGAAAGCACAATAAACGCAAGTGTCTGACCTCCTGATAGAGTGCCTGTCACATTTTCTCCGACCTTAAAGGCAATAAGCGATATTGCGGCGAACATTATTCCCTGAAGCGCAATTTGTATTCCGAATCCATGGGCGAATATGCTTTCCTTACTTGGCTTTGGCTTGTGATCCATTACATCCTTTTCTACAGCCTCCATGCCCAAAGCTACCGCCGGCAGGGAGTCGGTGACAAGGTTTATCCACAGAAGCTGCATTGACAGCAGCGGGGTTTTGTGCCAAATAAGCATGGCTAAAAATACAGTTATTATTTCTCCGATATTTGTTCCGAGCAGGAATCCCACAACCTTTTTTATGTTGTCAAAAATTCCTCTTCCTTCTCGAACGGCGTCTACAATAGTCGCAAAATTGTCATCGGTAAGTGTCATATCCGCAGCGTTTTTCGCGACGTCTGTTCCGGTCACGCCCATTGCGCAGCCGATGTCGGCAGCCTTGAGCGCAGGCGCGTCGTTTACGCCGTCTCCGGTCATCGATACGATCTGACCGCGGCGTTGCCATGCCTTTACTATCCTTATTTTGTTTTCAGGTGAGACTCTGGCATAAACGGCTATGCTCTCCACCTGCTCATCAAGCTCGTTGTCAGTCATTGCGTCAAGCTCAGAGCCTGTAACAGCTCTGTCGCCGTCCAGCATAATACCAAGCTCTCTTGCGATAGCTGAGGCGGTTATGACATGGTCTCCGGTGATCATTACCGGCTTGATTCCAGCTCTTCGGCAGACCGCAACCGCTTCCTTTGCTTCGGGACGCGGCGGATCGATCATGCCTACAAGTCCCATAAAGGTAAGCCCGTTTTCAATAGCTTCTGAGGCGAGCTCCTGAGGTATTTCGGAAATCTCTTTGTATGCTATTGCCAAAACCCTAAGCGCCTTTTCGCTCATTGAGACTGTAACTTTTCTCGCAAGCTCCATGTCT
>CASDRM010000111.1 GCA_949283135.1 uncultured Ruminococcus sp. | reverse complement strand
GAGTAGCTCTGGGGAGTGTTCGGGCTTCCGTAGAGGTGGTGAGCTATGACCTCGAAGGAGTCGGGATCCTCCTCGATAAGGGGAGTAAGATACTCCTTCATGATTCCCACCGAGTCAGCCATTACCTCGGCTCCGGTGATGCTGGGAGCATACTCTCCGAATGCTTCCTGGAACGCCTCATAAACTGCGAGGTGGGCCTTCCAGTAAGCGCAGTGATACTCATTCTCCTCCGGGCCGAAGTAGAAACCAGCCTGATCTCTCGCGTTGCCCTGCTCGTCTATGTGAAGACCCTGAAGCTCAGTTTCGTTTGAGATAGAGAAGTAGTCGACCGGAATTCCGGCGTCAAAGAAGAGCTGGATCGACTCAACACAAAACTGAGCCAGCTCGTCGTACATATACTCGCCGTTCTCGTCCTTGGCAAGTGTGTAGTAGGTGTGACCCTCGTCGTCAAGCTCGGTAAAAGCAACGAAATCGAGGTCTCTGTCATACTGACCCCAGCTGGTCACCAGAACGAGCGGGTCTATTCCTCTCGCAACCGCAGCCTGGTAGTAGGCGCTGTATGCAGGATAGCCGTTGAGAGCGTTCTGGTACTCATCGCCCACATGGTTAAGGTCTCTGAATCTGAGTATGTTAAACTCAGCGTCATTGAATATCCAGTCATATCCCTCTTCAGCGTTGACATTGGTGGTCAGCCAGTCGCTGTACCAAGTGTATGACGCGCCGAAGCCGTCAATGGTCTGATATGTAGTGTCCATATCTATCGTCACATTGGCGTCAGCCGCCAATACCGACGAGCTAAGGCAGGATACCGACAGGACAATGGCAAAAAGTATTGCCGCTATCTTTGATAGCTTTTTCAAATAAATCACCTTTCCTTGTAAATGAATTTCATATTGCCGTTGCTAACACGCCTATTTTAACTCAATTATCTCTCTGTGTCAACATAAATTATCTGTTTAAGATCAAAAAATAAGGCACTCTGCCCAAATCAGCAAAGCACCTTATTCGACACTATAGTTATTATTCGAGCTTTTTCGCCTGATACAGCCGTTTTCTCAGTTACTCTTCCTTTTCGGTAGAGCTGACGTCAGGCTCTGAAGCCGGCTTTGTCTCGTCCTTAGCTTCATTCTCAGCTGCGGGCTCAGGCTCGGCGTCAACCTCTGGAGCCTCGATTTCAGGAGAGCTTTTCTCATCACGCGAAGGCTCATTTGAAATTCCGTCGTCGAGCTGGGATGCAACCTCTTCCGGGTCCTTGCCCTCCATGAGCATAACAAACTGTTCTCCGTTTATCTTCTCATGCTTCATAAGGAACTTGGCAACCGTGTGAAGCTGATCAATATGCTCGGTAAGGATCTCTATTGCCTTGTCATACGCCGAGTGCATTATCGAGCGAAGCTCGCTGTCAATCTCCCCCGCAATTACCTCCGAGTAAGACTTGTTGGAGTTGTAGTCCCTGCCTAAGAAGACCTCATCGTCATCCCTGCCGTACACGATAGGACCGAGCTTGTCACTGAAGCCGTAGCGGGTAACCATGCTTCTTCCTATGTTGGTAGCGCGCTCAAGGTCGTTTGAAGCTCCTGTAGAAATGTCATCGAGCACGACCTTCTCAGCCGCGCGTCCTCCGAGAAGAGCAACTATCTCCTCGTTCATCTCCGTCCTCGTTACATACGACTTGTCGCTCTCGGGAAGAGACATCGTGTAGCCTCCCGCCTGACCTCTCGGAACTATCGAGACCTCCTGGACCTTATCCTGAGTCGGGCAATAGTAGTGGCAGATGGCGTGACCTGACTCGTGATAAGCGGTAAGCTTTCTCTCCTTATCGGTCACTACCCTCGATTTCTTCTCGGGACCCGCGATTACCTTTATCGTCGCCTCTTCAAGGTCCTTGGCACAGATGGCCTTTCTGTTATTCTTGACTGCGAGCAGCGCAGCCTCGTTTACAAGATTCGCAAGGTCAGCTCCGGTAAATCCGGGAGTCGCAGCGGCTATCTTCTTAAGGTCTACATCGGGCGCCAAAGGCTTGTTTCTCGAATGAACCCTGAGTATTGCCTCTCTTCCCTTTATATCCGGGTAGTTAACATACACCTGACGATCAAAGCGTCCGGGACGCAAAAGCGCGGGATCAAGCACATCCCGGCGGTTGGTAGCAGCCATGACTATTACAGAGCTGTTGACCTCAAAGCCGTCCATCTCTACAAGGAGCTGGTTAAGCGTTTGCTCACGCTCGTCATGTCCTCCGCCGAGTCCCGCTCCTCTGCGGCGCCCTACGGCGTCAATCTCGTCTATGAAAATTATTGAGGGCGCAGCCTTCTTTGCCTGATCGAAAAGATCCCTTACTCTCGCTGCTCCTACACCCACATACAGCTCAAGGAAGTCCGAACCGGAAATCGAGAAGAACGGTACGCCGGCTTCTCCGGCGACAGCCTTTGCCAAGAGCGTTTTACCTGTTCCGGGAGGGCCTACCAAAAGCACGCCCTTAGGTATCTTGGCGCCTATGTCATGGTATTTATTAGGATTCTTCAAAAGTTCTACAATCTCCTGAAGCTCCGCCTTTTCCTCATCAGCTCCGGCAACATCGTCAAATGTGACCTGATTTTTGTTGTCAACGTCAAGCTTTATATTCGCCTTGCCGACAGAGCCAATCTTTCCGGCAGAGGATATGCTTCTCGACATGGACACAACAACAAAGATCATCACTCCTATCATCAGAAGCGTGGGTATGAGGTTGAACCAGAAGGAGCTGTCCGTAGCAGGAATGAGATTGTATTTAAGGGGTATCGAATGCGTGGCGTTGTACTCAGTGCGATAGTTGTTGCCATCGCCAAAGAGCTCATTGTAGAATACCGATACATTGGGAACGTCATAGCTCTTTTCCTCATCGCTCCCATCCAGCTTATAGACAAGCTCGCCTGAGCCGAGATTCAAAGTAAATTCGCTTACCCTGTAATCGTCAAAATACTGGATTATGTCGGAATAATTCACCTCTTCCTGAGGTGAGACCAGGCTTCGAAAGCCCATAACCATAATCAGAAGTATTACTGCCGAGATCGCAAAGTAGACCAGCATGCCTTTCGATTTGTCGAATTTCAATTGTATACCTCTTTTCCGTACTTTATTGGATTACAGAATGACCTCTCCGATGTAATCGAGATTTCTGTAGTATTCGTCGTAGTCAAGACCATATCCGACAACAAACCTGTCCTCAATGGTAAAGCAGCTGTAATCCGCCTTTATGTCTATAGCTCTGCGGGAGGGCTTATCCATGAATGCAGCTATTTTTACATCTTTGGCGCCCCTCGCGAGCATAGTTTCCTTTAATACATGAAGCGTCCTGCCTGTATCGAGAATGTCCTCGACAAGCAGAACATTCTTGCCGTCGACATCGAGCTCGGTGTCCATCTTGACGTTTACCGCTCCGACGGAAACTGTTCCCGAGTAACTCTTGGCGCTGATAAAATCCATAGTTATGGGAAGGTCTATCGCTCTTACAAGGTCTGCCATAAACACAAACGATCCCTTGAGCACTCCCACCATCACAACCGGCTCAAACCTATAGTCCTCGGTAAGCTTTTTGCCAAGCTTCGCTACTGCCTCGTCGATCTGCTCCTTCGATATCATTTCGACTACCTTATGTTTATATTCCATGGTGACACTTCCTTTTCGTCAAAATATGTCTATTTTAACAGCCGAAACGGAACTTCCATCACTCCCGGAATCGCCCGTATTCGCGCAAGCAGCGACCCTTTCCGCCACTCCGAAGCCCTGCACGAAAATCGCCCCCTCCTCGTCCGCTATGACTAAGACCTGCTTTCTGTCGCGCGGAGGAGTATTCGCCAGCAGCTTTTTGACCGTGGATGTGAAGCCCCTGCCCAAAAGCCTGATCTTTTCGTTCCCGAGGTAACTTCTTATCACGGTATCGCCGATAACGTGTTCCGGATTGATAAAATATTTTAATTCCTGTTTGTTATAAACCGATGGGTTAAATCGTGAAATTTCAGTGAATTCAACCGTATACCTTCCGGCTGTTATTTTCCCTTTCAAATCTGTCTTTACAAAAATATCTTCCGCCTCGGCGTCAGACTCAAAGCTTATTTTGCCCGATTCTCCCCTGACATAAACGCCGGAGCGCAGATTTATTCTGCCGTCGCTTTTGCACAGCTCCCTCATTACGTCTATTTTCTCGTGTGACGGCTCCACGCCGTTCATTCTTGCGAGCTTAACGAGCGCCTCGCCGAGGATAAAATCATCGCACCCTGAAAGCCTGTAACCGCCTTCGTCAAAAACGCCGTCAAGCAACGCCGAGGACTCCGAGTCTATATACCTGTCAGCGCCCTCAAATATATCAAGGGTTTTAAGATAAGTCTTATAGAGCGACGGGTTTATCCTCAAAAGCTGCGGTATTACGTTCAGCCTTATTATATTTCTCGAGCAGTCGTCAATAAGATTGGTGGAGTCAGTGACATATTCCTGCCCCAGCCCGCTAAGGTACTCCTCTATCTGCGCGCGCGTAGTTCTTATCAACGGTCTCACTATGTTTCCCCTGACCGCGGGTATGCCGGTTATTCCGCTTATCCCGCAGCCGCGAACCAAGTTAAAGAGCGCAGTCTCAAAACAATCGTTAAGGTTATGCGCGGTCGCCAGCCTGCACCCGTCAAGGTGGTTCTCTATTTCCTGATACCTGAGCTTTCTTGCTCCCTCCTCGGTGGAGACACGGTTTTCCCGACAGTAACCGGCAACATCCACGCTCTCGCAAAAAAGCGTGACTCCCAGCCTTTGGCACAGCTCCCGGCAGAACCTCTCGTCCCTATCGCTCTCCGCTCCGCGAAGATTGTGGTTTACATGGACCGCAAACACCCGGTATCCGAGCTCCATTAGCGCCAAAAGCAGCGATACGCTGTCCGCTCCGCCCGAAAGGGCTACGCACACTCTTTCGCCGGGATTCAGCATGTTATATTTTTTTATAGTCTCGGCAACTCCTGTCAGCATACTACTGCTTCCTTGTGTCGATATTTCTAAACAGCGTATATTCTCCCAAAAACGCCATATTTACCGTTCCTGTGCCGCCATGCCTGTTTTTCGCGACTATACATTCTGCGGCGGACTGATTGGGGTCTTCCTTGTTATACTGACCCTCACGATAGATAAAGAGTATTATATCCGCGTCCTGCTCGATAGAGCCGGACTCACGAAGGTCGGAGGGCATAGGTCTGTGATCCTGCCTCGACTCTACAGAACGGTTGAGCTGAGACGCCAAAATTATCGGCACGTTCAGCTCCTTCGCCATCAGCTTTACCTGCCTTGTTATCTCCGATACCTCGTTTACACGGCTGGTGTGATTTCCGGTAGACTCCATCAGCTGTAAGTAATCTATTATCACAAGCCCGAGATTTCTCATTCTGCGAAGCTTTGCCTTCATGGCGGAAACGGTTATTCCCGCCGTGTCGTCTATGTAGATGTTCACATGTGACAGCGCGTCGGCTGCCTCCGCGAGCTTTATCCACTCCTCGCTGCTTATCACTCCGGATGTGAGCGAGGTGTTGGGCACGAGCGCCTCTGAACTGAGCATTCTTGTAGCTATCTGCTCCTTGCTCATCTCAAGGGAGAAGATACAGACATCCTTTTCAGGATTCTTTTTCGCTACATTGACCGCTATATTGAACGCGAACGCCGATTTTCCCATTCCGGGTCGACCGGCAACTATTATAAGGTCGGATTTGTTAAGACCGGCTATGTACGAATCAAGAAGACCGTACCCGGAACGAAGACCCTGATATACGTCCTTGTCCTCGCCGGAGAGCTTCTGTATCCTGTCGTATGCCGAAACTATTATCTCGCTCAGGCGGGTAAGCCCGTTCGCCTCCCTGTCCTGCCTTATCTCGTATACCTTCTGCTCGGCAAGGTCCAAAAGCTTTTTGGGATCCTCCGAACCATCCTCACATGCGTCCAGAACATCCCGGGCAACCGACATGAGCGAGCGAATAAGGTACTTGTCCTCGACGATTTTGCAGTAGGACTGGATATTCGAGGTGGACGGCACGCCGTCCATTATGCCCTTTAGGTACGCCTTTGCCATCTCGGCGGTCTCAAATATCCCTTCTGAAACCGTTTCGTTCATAACGGTTATTATGTCCGGGCTCTGACCGTTTGAGAACATCCGCAGTATTATCGAAAATATCTTTCGGTGCTGCTCACGATAGAAGCAATCCGGCTTGAGCATGGATATTACAGTCGGCAGGGTGTCCGGGTTCAAAAGCATAGCCCCTAAGACCGTCTGCTCAGACTCAAGGCTGTAAGGAAGCTCCTTACCCATCAGCTCTGTTATGCCCATGCTGTTTACCGCCATACGGCAACGCCTCCCCTCGTCCAAAAATACTCAAGCAGCTCCGCTAAGCTCGGCTGCGCTATCACCGATTATTCCTCCGGCTCTACCTTGACGCTCATCTTGCAGCTTATGCCCTGAGTCATCTTGACCTCAAACTCATAATCGCCGTAAGCCTTTATATCCGAGCTAAGAACTATCTTTTTCTTGTCTATATCTATGCCGTAGTCAGACTTAATCCTCTCGCTGAGGGTCGCTGAGGTTACTGCCCCGAAGAGCTTTCCTCCCTGCCCCGCCTTTGCCTTGATAAGGATGACCTTGTCCTTGAGCTTTGCGGCGACAGCCTCAGCCTCTGACTTTGCCACCTCCATGCGGTGCTGCTCGGCGGCCTTTCTGCCCTGCAAATCATTCACATTCTTGGCGGTCGCCTCTATGGCGTAGCCCTTTGCCAAAAGGAAGTTTCTCGCGTAGCCGTCTGCGACGTCCAATATCGTGCCGGCCTTCCCCGAGCCCTTGACATCCTTGATGAGTATAACCTTCATAAACCTTCCTCCTTTGTATACTGATATCGAAGCTTTACAGCTTGATTATGAAATTATCTATGGCTTCCTTTACCTTCTTGACAGCCTCTTCCACCGATACGTTCAGCTGGGCGCCTGCCATAGTCTGATGTCCGCCTCCGCCTATGGCCTCCATTATCAGCTGAACGTTAAACGAACCCAAGGATCTCGCGGAGATGTAGCAGACTCCGTCCATACGGTATATCACAAACGACGCCTTTACGCCTATGATACCCAAAAGCTCGTCTGCCGCCTGCGGAGCGGCAAGCCTCAGCTCAGGCGCGTTTGATTCCGTCGTAGCTATAGCGCAGCCGTGGAAAAGCGTTGCTGACTGAATGAGTACGCTTTTTTCCCGGTAGGTGTTCAGTGTGTCCGAGAAGAGATTCTTTACCGCGATGGTGTCCGCTCCGAGCTTCTTCAGGTACGCCGCAGCCTCAAAGGTCCTTGAGCCGGAGCGCATTACGAAATTCTTTGTATCAAGCATTATTCCCGCCAGAAGCGCCTCGGCATCGCGGACGGAAATCTTGCATTCGGAGCCGAAATACTGAATAAGCTCGGTAGCCATCTCGCTCGTTGAGGACGCAAACGGCTCGTGGAAGAATACCACGGCATTGTCGATATGGTTGACCATCTTTCTGTGGTGGTCTATTACGACAACCGTCTTAGCCGCCTCATACAGCGTTTTTGAATCTACAAACTCGGGGTTGTGAGTGTCGCAGATTATAAGGAGCGAATTGTCGCTTATACTGCTCAGCGCAGCCTCGCAGGACATGAAGTAATCTCCAGAGCCGTTCTGATTCATGTACTCGATAAGCGTTTTGCACAGGTTTTTCTCCGGGTCTATGACGCAGTAAGCCTGCTTGCCCATGCTCCTGAGCGCTCCGCAAAGTCCTATAGAAGAGCCGAGGGCGTCAAAGTCCGCAAACTTGTGTCCCATTATGTAAACCGTTCCGCTGCTCTGAGCAAGCTCCTTGAGCGCGGTGGCTATGATACGGGATCTCACCTTTGTCGATTTTTCTACCGCCTTGGATATTCCTCCGAAGAATTCAAAGCCTCCCGGCGTCTTGACCGCCGCCTGATCTCCGCCTCGTCCCAGGCACATGTCAAGCGACTGCTTGGCGTATACCTCGCTTTCAGCCATGGTCTTGGCTCCCCTGCCGACGCCTATCGAAAGAGTGACGCTCGAGCGGTCTCCGACCTGAATGGAACGAACCTCGTCGAGGATATCAAATTTCCTCTCTATTATCCTGCTCAGGTGGCGCTCCTCAATTATCGCGTAGAAGCGGTCGTTCGCAACCTTGTGAATAACGCCGTTTGTGTTCTCGATAAACCTCTCGAACACCTGCTCTATCTGCCCCTGGATGTTGGACTTATCGCTCTCCTTGGCGTTCTGCAAAACATCGTCGTAGTTGTCCACCATCATTATCATGACCGTCTTGCGGCTTGCCTTGTACTCGTTTTCGAGCATGACATGATCTGTGATGTCAGAAAACCTTATCACGGACAAAGAGAATGCCTCAGACTGTCTCGCAGAAACATTATAATATCTGTCCAAGATTTTTACTGTAGCCCCGCTCTGAGCAAATATTTTCGCGGTGTTATTGCCCACCAAATCAGACAAATGTACCCCGTAAGCCCTGTCGTCGCCAAAGAGTCTGTCCTCAAACTCGCGATTGTACCATATCACGCTCTCAGCGTCATCAACGATTATGATAGGCTCGGGAAAGTCATAGAATGTCTCCCTGCTTATCGAAACGATATCTTTGTCCATAGCGGTGACATACTTCGTGATATCCTTGTTGAATATCAGGGAAAGTATGAGCAGCAGGGCGGAGCATATGAAAACCGCCGCGGCGCCCAAAAATCCGGCTACGTCTGCGGACAAAGCGAGAAGTATCCCAAACACGAGCGAGAAGAGTATCAGCAGACACAGCGCGGCTATATACAGCTTCGGCAATCTTTTTTTCACCCGTACATCATCCCTTTCCGAGTCAACTTGTTCCCTTTATTGCGGCGACGCGCCGCGAAATGTACCTTATATATCGAGAATGGTGGGAATTATCATCGGTCTGCGTTTCGTCTTTGAGAAGAAATAGTCTCCAAGCTCGTCGCGCAGCTTGTTGCGTATCGCGGCGTAGTCATGTCTTGTAGAAAGCTCAGAATTTACTACGCTCAGCGCCAGAGCCTTTGCCTTTAAAAGCAGCTCCTCGCTCTCTTTTTCATATACAAAGCCCCTTGTGACTATCTCAGGGCCGGAAAGAAGCCTGCGGTCTATCTTGTCTATAGTTACGCTGACTACTATCACTCCGTCCTGAGCAAGATGCTTCCTGTCCTTTAGAACCACCGCGCCTACATCGCCGACTCCCAGACCGTCCACCATAACCTTGCCGGACGGAACGCTGCCGTTAAGCCTTATTCCCGTCTGAGAGACCTCTATCACGTTTCCTATATCCGCTATCATTATGTTCTGAGGAGGCATTCCCATCTTCGCGGCAGTCTCGGCGTGTCTTACAAGGTGCTTGTACTCCCCGTGAACCGGAATGAAGTACCTCGGTCTTACAAGGCTGAGAATGAGCTTTTGCTCCTCCTGACATGCGTGTCCTGAGACATGGACCTCGTACATCGACTCGTACACTACCTCCGCGCCGAGCTTAAGAAGCTCGTTGACTACCCTGCCGACAAATTTCTCGTTGCCCGGGATAGGTCTTGCCGAGATTATGATAAAGTCGTTTTCAGTGATGCTTACCTGACGGTGGTCGTTAAGAGCCATTCTGGTGAGCGCGCTCATCGGCTCGCCCTGGCTTCCTGTGGTGATTATTATAAGCTCGCCGTCAGTATAGTCCCGCATTTTATCGATATCTATCAGCACGCCCTCCGGAATCTTGAGGTAGCCGAGCTCTATGCCTATGCGGATGACGTTTATCATGCTCCTGCCGAAAATGGCGACCTTGCGCGAATGGTTCGCAGCGCAGTCTATGATCTGCTGAATCCTCTGGATATTCGAGGAGAATGTGGCTATTATTATCCTCTTGCCCTCAGCTCTTGAATAAAGCTTTTCAAAGCTGTGACCCACTATCCTTTCACTCGGAGTAAAGCCGGGGCGCTCTGCGTTGGTGGAGTCGCTCATTAAAGCTAAAACTCCCTCGCTTCCGAGCTCAGCAAGCCTCGGCAGGTCTATTATTCCGCCCTCGATAGGCGTATAATCCACCTTGAAGTCTCCCATGTGAACGACAATGCCCGCAGGTGTGCGCAGCGCTATCGCGACGGCGTCCGGAATCGAGTGGTTTACTCTTATGAACTCGGCGGTAAAGCATCCGAGCCTTACCGTATCTCCGGGTCTCACCTGATTTAGCTTTACCTTACCGAGGTTATGCTCCTTGAGCTTGTTTTCCAAAAGCCCGAGAGTCAGTCTTGTGCCGTATATCGGGACGTCTACCTTTTTGAGAAGATAAGGTATACCTCCGATGTGATCCTCATGCCCATGAGTCAGAAGCACTCCTCTGATTCTGTCCATATTCTTTTCCACATATGAAAAATCAGGTATTACTATGTCTACGCCCGGCATCTCGGCGTCGGGAAAAGTCATTCCGCAGTCAATTATGACGATATCATTGCCGTACTCGATAAGCGTCATATTCTTTCCGATTTCGTTTAAGCCGCCGAGTGGTATTATCCTGAGTGGATTCTTTCCCACCGAGCCTGCCGGAAGTCTGCCGGAGCTCTGTCTTTTTTTAGGGCGATCCAAGCACTGCTCGGCAGTGCGGTCAAGCCTTGCTTCCTGCCTTTGCTCCTTCTGTCGCTGCTGTTCCCTCTGTCTAAGCTGCTCCTTCTGGTGGAGCTTTTTATTTTCCTGCTTTTCAGACTTGCTCTGAGCAGGCTGCTTTCTTTGCTCTCTCTTCTTGTCAGGCTTCTGCTTCTGGAACTGACCCGCCTTTTTGGGCGGCTTCGGAGCCGCAATAGCCGCTGCTATTGCGGCGTCAAGAGCAGACGCCGGCTGCTTCTCCGGCTTCACGCCTCTACTTTTCTTTTTTTCTTCGTTGTTTGCCATGAATGTCCTTTCATCTTTTGCTACTGAATTTACTTGAATTATAATATTTATATTATGTAGAGAAGCAACCGCTTTACGGCGCAGCTTCATAGCCCGCTTCAAGCCCTGCCGCTTCCCCTAAAAAGTTCACTGTAATCTATCGCAACCTGCTTCCCGATTACGATATTCATTCTATGATATCATACTACAATATTCGCCGGATGTCAAGCTAACCGCCCAGTCCGAGACGTCCGAGGATTTCCCCGCAGAGCTGATTTGCAGCCTCCTGAGAGACCGACTCAAGGTACACCATCAGGCTCTTTCCGCTCTTCGCAGGTCGGATAAACGCCTTTGCGCCTTCAGATTCGAGCACTATCCTGCCGTTTCGGTCAAGCCCGCCGAAGTCCTCCGCCAAAAGCTTTGGGAGCGGAGCGTCGGTGTCTATCACCCTATCGGTGTAAACCACCTCCGGCAGCTCTGATATCAGCTCGCCGAGACCTTTTTGAGCTGAATGGCAGAGCTGTAGCACCTGCGCGATAAGAAACAGCGGGTCAAAGCAAAATTGACTCAGCTCCATGTCGTCGGCAGGACCTACCCTTATCACCCTGCCGCCCAATTCGGCTGCTGCCGTCTCGCAGGCAAGCGGGGCGTTTCTGTCCAGATACAGTTCCCTGTCTCCATCAAGTGCAATCTTCGACTTGCACGCGAGTATCAAAAGCGTCTGCGGGGCGATCCTTTTGCCGTCTATCTTGCAGCTTACAGTCTTCCTGTCGCGAAAAACTATAAATTCAGCGTCCTCCCGTCCGGAAAACGAACAGCCG
The DNA here is from genome assembly GCA_949283135.1 of uncultured Ruminococcus sp. GTDB lineage: Bacteria > Bacillota > Clostridia > Oscillospirales > Ruminococcaceae > Faeciplasma. Next base: position 9,415 of record CASDRM010000111.1, on the reverse strand, counting down.
TTTGTCGCACTCGCGAACTGCCGGCTTATCTCTTTGCAATCCGTCTTAATGCTCACATTCAGCGGAGCGCTCCTTGGAAATGCTTCGGCAAGCTTTCTGCGGTATACAGCCGACACCGCCTCGGCGTTGATTACAGGCGGTATCTCACCTCCGAGCTTACGGAAGCCACCACGGTTAAACGCCTGCTCGATCTTTCTTTCCTCAGAACGGCTGAGCTCTATCCTGTCCGAGCGAATAAGCCTTATCTGACCGTCAGAGTAAATGCAGTAGCGGGGTCCTACGCTCCTTGCCGCCATTACCGTCTCTGCAAAGGAGGCGTTTTCAAGCATATACACTGACGCTCCGCATTCGCGAAGCCCGATAGCAATGCATTCAGCCCAGCCCACGCCGTTTTGGCAGCCTATCGTTATCTGTGATATGTCCAGACCGGAGGCTATAGCGCAGCCGAGGTTGACCATAGACACCGCGTCGCCACCTATTCCGGCAGCCTCCCCGCAGTCGCCAAAGCCAAGCGCGGCGCAGCCCTCGCCGGTCACGTCATACCTTACGCGAGTTCCGGGTGGGATCACAGCGCCGGAAGCTATCCTCACGCCCGGCTCGACAGTTGCCGCAGAGCCTATGACGCAGCCGGAGCCCAAGGCGCACATAGCGCCTATCATGCAGCCACGACCTATCGACGCGTTCTCAGCCACTACGCACCTGCTGAGAGTACAGCCCTCAGCCAGCGACGCGCCTGCCATTACGCATGAGTCCTGGACGCGGCAGTCCCTTGCGATGCTCACTCCACGCTCTATCACGCTTCCGCCTATAACGGCGGAGTTGTCCACAAGCTCGCCGCCGATAATCAGATTGTCCCTCTTTTCAAGCTCAAGCAGCTCGTCCTGACAGCGTAAGAAAGCGGGTATGTCGCCAATGTCATGCCATATGCCGCCTTCCGTGAACGAATAAAGCCTCTTTCCCTCCGCTATCAGAGCCGGGAAAACATCTGAAGCAAAGTCTACCCTTTCATCTTGGGGTATCCTTTTTATTATCTCCCTTGAGATAACATATGTGCCTGTATTTGCAACGTCGGTCAAACAGGAATCATAGCCCGGTTTTTCAATAAAGCCGGTTATCCTGCCGTCAGAGCCGGCAGTCACAAGACCGTACTCCCTTGGGTCGGCAACACGATGTGTGACTATCACCACGTCGGCATTTGTCTTTTCAAAATATCCCGCTATCCTCGAAAAATCAAATTCGCATGCCGAGTCGCCGCTGACGACGAGCACATCGTCCTCGCCGTCCCACGCCCTCCTGACGCAGCCGGCTGTTCCCAAAGGCACATCCTCTCTCACATATCTGAGTTTCACACCGTTTGACAGGCTTCCTAAGCTCTTTTCCAGCTTGTCTGCAAGATACCAGTCCGCTACCGTAGCCTCTCGAAAGCCGCACTTGAACAATAGTGCGGTAAGCCGCTCTATAACCGGCACGCCCAGAAGCCTTACAAGCGGCTTTGGCGTGTCAGCCGTGAGAGGACGAAGCCTCGAGCCCTCACCGCCTGCCAAAATTACAACCTGCATTCAATCATATCCTTTCAGGGCAGATTTAGGTAATTGTATTTACATACATGTCCTTATCCTAAACAATAACGCCTGGTTTATGCAAAAAAAGCAAAAACCCGCCCTGAAAAATCCGGTTTCGGCAAAGAAATTCCCCCGGGAGGCTTACCCGGGGGCAGACTGTCAAACCATCGTTAAATTTTATATTTATTTGATTGCTACCTGCGCTCGTACACGCGGTTTTTGACGTTCATGAGATAAATCCTCATGCCGTCCTCCTCGGATGTATTGTACTCGACTCCAAGCTCGTCCGCCACAAGCCTTGCCATGTCTGAAAACAGCTTGCAGGTATCTATCAGGCATGCCCACATGCGGGAAACGTCCGGAGCGCAGTAGGTCTTGAGATACTTTTTATATATGCTGTCCGGAAGATAAGTCTTAAGATGCTTTCCGTATTTACCGATATTGACCGAAAAATCGGTTATCGAACCGATATACCAGCATAAGATATTATTGAGCATAGGTCTTAGATTGCACTCAAACATCGCCTTTGCGTATGGTATCTGCTCTCTGGCAAGTCCCTTGGCTACGTTGTTCACGCACCACCAAAACTCATTGCAGCAGTCGGAAAACTTCTTCTGATCGGGTCTTGATACATTATAGCGGCTTTCGGAGATATGTTCCTTGCCGAAAACACCGGTCTTATCCAAAATAACTTCAAATGCCTCCCCGATATTGCAGGCGTCTGTGGCAAGTGTCAGATCTATCCTGACGCCGTCCTCGAAGATGGCAAGGTACGCATAGCGGTCATTGCGGGCAGGCTCCTCAAAAAGCTCCATTTCGTCCGGAAGCTGAACTATAAGCGTCCTGCCGAAATTTTCCTCCAGCCACCCAAGATTATTCTTAAACGGCGCAAGCTCGCTGACGCAGAGCAGTATATCATAGTCCTGATATACGTCCCGCGGCACGCTTTTATCCGCTCTTGAGCCGCACAGAGCGGCGGCGTTTATCCTACTATCCTCGCCGGCAATCTTTTTTACAAGCTCGAGTATTTCATATTCCGTTCTCATATGTACCTCCTCATTTCAGCTGTATTTACGCTATAATCTTATTATAGCATAGTTTTCGGGCGATTGCCATAGCTTATAAAAAATAGTTGAAATTTTTTGCATACATAATCGGGCAAAAAACAGCCGGCGAGTCTATGAAAGTCCGCGCAGCTTTCTTTGCTGCGGCTTTCCCTTACCCGCCGGTCTTATAATTTTGAAAACCCGACGCCGTTTGAGCAGCTAACGCCGTTCAAGCGTATGCCGCCAAGCGTCCGGCATCGTATTTACAGCCCCTGATTACTGCTTCTTCTTGGCTGCAAGGTCGATAAGCGCGTCCTTGCGGCTGAGGTTGAGCCTGCCCTGGTCGTCGATCTCAACAACCTTGACAAGTATCTCGTCTCCTATCGAAACGACATCCTCAACCTTGTTCACTCTCTGCATATCAAGCTTGGAGATGTGAACGAGTCCGTCCTTGCCGGGAGCTATTTCTACAAACGCGCCGAAGTTCATTATCCTTACTACCTTGCCCTTGTAGATAGAGCCTATCTCAGGATCAAAGGCAATGGTATTGATTATCGAAATGGCGTTCTGAGCCTTCTCGAGGTCAAGTCCTGAAACAAATACGTTACCGTCGTCGTTGATGTCGATCTTGACATCGCAGTCAGCGGAGATCTTCTGGATGACCTTTCCGCCGGAGCCGATAACCTCTCTGATCTTATCGACAGGCACCTTGGTGGTGAGCATCTTGGGCGCCCACTTGGAAACCGTCGGACGAGGAGCGTCGATAGCTCTGGCCATTATCTCGTCAAGTATATAATCCCTTGCCTTGTGAGTCTTGGCGAACGCCTCCTCGATGATATCGTAGGTCAAACCGTCTACCTTTATATCTACCTGAATAGCGGTGATTCCCTTGTGAGTTCCTCCGACCTTGAAGTCCATGTCTCCGAAGAAGTCCTCAAGACCCTGAATGTCTACCATTGTGGCAAACGAACCGTCCTCCTTAGTGATAAGACCGCAGGAGATTCCGGCTACAGGCGCCTTTATCGGCACGCCGGCGTCCATCAGAGCAAGAGTAGAGCCGCATATAGAGCCCTGAGATGTCGAGCCGTTTGAGGAAAGTACTTCAGATACCACCCTTATCGCATACGGGAACTCCTCAACAGAAGGCAGAACCGGCACAAGCGCCTTTTCAGCCAGAGCGCCGTGTCCCACCTCACGCCTTCCGGGACCGCGGGAGGGCTTGGTCTCTCCTACAGAGTAAGAGGGGAAGTTATAGTGGTGGATATATCTCTTCTCGGTCTCCTCGTCAAGCCCGTCAAGCTTCTGAGCATCGCTTACAGGACCAAGGGTAGCTATTGAAAGCACCTGAGTCTGTCCTCTTGTGAACAAGCCAGAGCCGTGCACTCTTGGAAGAACTCCAACCTCGGCGGCAAGAGGACGTATCTGGTCGAGGCTTCTGCCGTCTACACGCTTGCCCTCATAGAGCCAGTTTCTTACTATCTTCTTCTGGAGCTTGTAGATGCACTCGTCTATCATGGCGAGCTGCTCCGGATACTGCTCGTCAAATCTCGCATGGATAGCATCCTTGATGGGCTGGAGCCTTGCTTCTCTTATGTTCTTGTCGTCTGTATCGAGAGCGACCTTGACGTCCTCCTCCGCCATTTCCTCAATAGCGGCAAACAGGTCGTGGTCTACCTCCATCGACTCGAACTCAAACTTGGGCTTGCCTATCTCAGCCTTTATCGAGTTGATAAACTCGACCATCTTCTGAATTTCCTTGTGTCCGGTCTTGATGGCGTCAAGCATGGTCTCGTCGTCTACCTCGTCGGCGCCCGCCTCGATCATTACTATCTTTTCCATCGTTCCCGCGACGGTGAGGCTGAGATGGTTCTTCGCTCTCTGCTCAAGAGTTGGGTTAAGGACAATCTCGCCGTCAACAAGTCCTACGCTGACTCCGGCTATTGGTCCTGCCCACGGGATATCCGAAATGGAAATCGCTATGGATGTAGCGAGCATTCCCGCTATCTCAGGAGAGCAGTCGGGATCTACCGACATAACTGTCATAACAACGCTTACATCGTTTCTCATGTCCTTGGGGAAAAGAGGACGTATAGGTCTGTCCACCATACGGGACGTGAGTATTGCCTTGTCGCTGGGCTTGCCCTCACGCTTTGTGAATGAACCGGGTATCCTTCCCACCGAGTAAAGCTTCTCCTCGTAGTCTACAGACAGAGGGAAGAAGTCTACGCCCTCTCTGGGCTTGGGAGACGCGGTGACATTGGCCATAACCACGGTCTCGCCGTAACGCACCCAGCATGAACCGTTTGACAGCTCGCAGGTCTTGCCCGTCTCGACGACCAGCGGACGTCCCGCGAAGGTGGTCTCGAATTTTCTGTACTTGTCAAATTTCTTGATCTCTGACATTGCCATGTGAAAAAATCCTCCGTTCAAATATTTTTAATCAGTATTTTCAAGCGGAAGTTTTAGCAATAAGCTAAACCCTCCTGCAATATCCGAAGCAGAAGGACTTAACTTATTACTAAAAAACTGCGCCTGAAAATACATCAAAAGGCAGTAGCTTAAAATTGCTCCTGCCTTATGAGTACCTTGGTTATTACTTTCTCAAGCCGAGCTTTTCAACGATCGCACGATAGCGGTTGATGTCGGTCTTCTGAAGATAGTTCAAAAGATTACGTCTGCGGCCTACCATCTTAAGAAGTCCTCTTCTGGAGTGGTGGTCGTTCTTGTGAGACTTGAGATGCTCAGTAAGGTCAGAAATTCTCTTTGAGAGAATAGCGATCTGGACCTCGGGCGAACCGGTGTCGTTCTCAGAAAGCTTGTTTGCCTCGATAATGGCAAGCTTCTCATCTTTAAGCAGCATTTTTTATACCTCTTTCATGATTATTTCCGTCAGCATAGGCAGCGGCAGGTACTGTTCCCATCTTAGGGCTTGATCCGCTGTCAACGTCTGCGGTAGATTTTGCGCCGGTGTCTCGGTTAAGACGCGCAAGCACATGATATGATACCATATATCATGCGATTTGTAAAGCAAAATTTCAGAAATTCCAGAAAAATTTTTTCTTCCGTTATTGACTGCGCATATTTTTTGTGCTACATTAGTTGCGGCAATTTTACTTTATATATAGTAACGCATACACTTTATATATAGAGTTTACAGCATTTACAAGCCTATGTCAACATAAAAAAGAGAAAAGAGCGGATTTTATTCTTTATGCATACGTCCATAGCTGAAAATTTACTGACGTTCATTAGGAAAAACGTCGTAATGTGCGTTGCGCTTCTGGCAGCTCTGATAACCTCCTTCATCGTCCCGGTGGATTCTGAGTATCTGGGCTACTTCGATTACAAAACTCTTGCCTGCCTGTTTTGCGTACTTGCCGTTGTCTGCGCTCTCAAGGACGTCAACTTCTTCTATATCCTTGCGGAAAAAGTGGTGCAGCACTTTAAAAACCTTCGGGTGTGCGTGCTTGTCTTAGTGTACATAACCTTTATCGGCTCGATGCTCATAGCCAACGACATGGCGCTTCTGACCTTCCTGCCGCTCGGATATTTCGTGCTGTCGTCTACCGGAAAGCAAAAATACATGGCTTATGTCTTTATCCTCCAGAATATCGCGGCAAACCTCGGAGGAATGCTCACGCCTTTTGGCAACCCTCAGAACCTCTACCTATACACCAAGTTCGAGATACCGAACCTCGAGTTCATGAAGATAATGGCTCCGCCCTTTGTCGCGGCTATCGCGATAATAACGGTGTGCTGCCTTATCCTCCCCGCCGAAAAGCTGAGCCTTGACGATACTCCGCCAAAGCTTGATGTAAAGCGAACCGCCTTCTATCTCGTTCTGTTTGCGCTCTCAATAGCGATAGTATTCAGGGGAATACCTTATCAGATAGGCTTAGTCGTCATCTTTATAGCTCTTATGATCGCCGACAGGCACGCACTTGCAAGCGTTGATTACCCTCTGCTCCTGACTTTTGTGTTCTTCTTTATCTTTGCCGGGAACATGGCAAGGATACAGCCCGTCGTCTCGCTTCTGTCCGGACTTCTTGATAAGAGCACTCTTTTGTTCAGCATAATAAGCTGCCAGTTTATAAGCAACGTGCCCTCCGCGATACTTCTTTCGGGATTTACCGACAACTACGCCGACCTGCTTGTCGGAGTGAACATAGGCGGCGTTGGAACGATTATAGCGTCGCTTGCCAGCCTTATAACCTTCCGCGAGTACCACAAGCACAACCCCAAAAAGACGCTTAGGTATCTCGGCGAGTTCTCGCTTTTGAACTTCGGATTTTTGATTTTCCTGACGGTGTTCCAAACCGTTGTGGATTCGCTTACAGTCTGAGATCGCGCAATGAAATAATGCCCGAGCAGCAATCTGCCCGGGCTTTTATTTTACCTATTGAGCTTGTCAATGGAGTTTTCGTAATCCTTGCGAAGTTTTTCCTCTGCCTCGTCGCGTAAAAACTTTCTTCTTGCGTATTCTGTCTCGCCGAGGTTTCCGGCAAGGTAATTTTCTTCGTTTGTATACGCGGTGTTGTCAAGCAGGGCGTTGAGCGTGCGCTCGCGGTTATCGAGGTTTTTAAGCTTTTGCTCATACTCTTCACGGAGCTTTTTGCGCTCCTTCTCGTTCTCAAGCTCCCGCTCCTGCTGCTCCTCGCGCAGCTCTTGTTCCCGTGCAAGCCTTCCTCTGAGCTCATCAAGGCGTTGTTTGGTGTAGAACTCTTTATCCTCGATTTCTCTTTCAAGAACCTTCTCGCAGACGCTGTCTATCTGAGGATCCCTGATGGCTTCCGGAACATTCTCATAAAAGTCCATCCTGAACTTCATCGCCTCGATAAAGACAAAGTCAAAGTTCTTGCCAAGCCCACGCTTTATCAGAACCTCGATTATCCTGTCTATGTCGGTCTTTGCACTGCCGTACTTGCCGTTTTTAACCCAGAACGCAAAGGCGTATATATGTACGCTGTAGGCATACTTTATCCACTGCTTTTGATAGTCTTTATCAAACCAGTACTTGCCGCTTTTCAGATTGCTCCACTTTGCGACTTCAAACGGCTGCGGTCTGAACATTTCCCACTTGTTATTCTTGAACTCCTGATACATGCAGTCCGCGACATGCTGAACAAGCAGTCCCTCCGGAACGCTCGCCTTGACGTCATGCGCGTTATCGAATGCGGAAGAAGCAAACATCATTTCCCACGCAATCTCGTAATCGTTCGGTATGGGATACTTTTTGCCGTCTGGACCTTCCATTTCAACAGCGCCTTTTGTCATGGCGTAGATCGCTTTTTTCGCCTTATCCTTTGCGACTCCGCGCATGGATGCCAAATAGGCAAAAATTATAATGTACACTACAATAAGTGCGACCACAAAAACCACATTGGCCACGCCCGTGTCGATAAACTCGGATGGAGTCATGAGCGTTCCGTCGCTGTGCATGAAAATATTTAAAAAGAAGGTGACAAAGCAGCCGACGGAGCCGAGCAAAAGGTTTATTCGCTTCTGAGTCTTTTCTCTCCCAGAGTCAAGCGGACTCGGCATTGAAAACCACATGTTTACAACCATCGCCACAGGCGTCACAAAGAAGCACGCGCCGGCCCAGTACCACACCCAGTTGAGCAGGCAAGATAGAACAAACAGCGCGACCGAAAAAACAAATCCGAACGCGCCGTAGCCTGTGCCTTTCTTCTTCTTGAAAATCGGAACAAATTTCTTTAAACTCATTTTACACACTCCCGATTCCGCCGGCGGGCGACGGATGATGTCCGGTCGCGGGAACATCTATAGCTCCCGCAGCTGTGCTGGGGGATAAGAGCAGTTTGAACGCCGCGCAGGCATTATTTGCTCATAAAGAAGTTATCTTGAGGCAGCTATCTTCGCAGCGGTGTAGGTGTTTCTCATGAGCATCGCTATTGTCATGGGTCCTACGCCTCCCGGAACAGGAGTTATGTAGCCCGCGACCTTTGAGACCTCCTCAAAGTCCACGTCTCCGCAGAGCTTTCCGTTTTCATCCCTGTCCATTCCGACATCGATTACGACAGCTCCCGTCTTCACCATATCCGCCTTTATCATCTTTGCCTTGCCGGTGGCGACAACAAGTATATCCGCCTCGAGGCATTCCTTCTTAAGGTCTTTAGTCTTTGAGTGGCACATTGTAACCGTGCCGTTGGCGTGCAAAAGCAGCATTGCCATCGGCTTTCCTACAATATTGCTTCTTCCTACGACAACGCACTTCTTTCCCGCTATTTCTACGCCGGTCGACTTTATAAGCTCCATGATTCCCGCAGGCGTGCAGGGAAGAAAGTTATAGTCGCCTGTCATTATCCTGCCTACATTTACCGGATGAAAAGCGTCCACATCCTTCATCGGCGATATAGACTCTATGACGGCTTTCTCGCTTATATGCTTTGGAAGTGGAAGCTGACAGAGTATGCCGTGCACCTCGGAAGTGTGGTTAAGCTTATTTACAAGCTCCTTGAGCTCCTCCTCGGTGGCGCTCTCAGGCATGAGGTACTCAAACGACTTAAAACCTACCTCCTCGCATGCTTTCTTCTTGTTTCTCACATATATCTGCGACGCGGGATCCGAGCCTACGAGTATGACCGCCAGTCCGGGAGTTACGCCGGTTTCCGCGATGAAGCGGGCAGTCTCCTCCTTGATAGAACCGCGAATCTGCGCGGATATCTTCTTTCCGTCTATAATTTCATCCATATTTGTCCTCCTTGATACATCTTTATACGCTTACCGGCAGCAGGAATGTCCCGCCGCCGGCTGCTCTTCCTTGTTTTTGACACTTATCCTGTGCGT
>CASDRM010000110.1 GCA_949283135.1 uncultured Ruminococcus sp. | reverse complement strand
CCAGTTGTCACGCCAGTGGCACAGCTGGGCAGCTAAGTGCGGATCGGATAAACGCTGAAAGCATCTATGCGTGAAGCCGTCCTTAAGATAAGATATCCCATCAGGTTAACTGAGTAAGACCCCCGGAAGACTACCGGGTTGATAGGCTCAAAGTGTAAGCGTGGTGACATGTTTAGCTAGCGAGTACTAATTGGTCGAGGGCTTAACCTTTAGAAATTATGTTCATAAATGCATAGCATAAATGCATAGCATAAATGCATAGCATAAATGCAAAGCATCAATGCTTTGAGTTCATTATTCAATTTTGAAGTTACCTTTGTGTACTTCGATTAGTCGGTGACGATTGTGATGAGGTCCCACCTGTTCCCATGCCGAACACAGAAGTTAAGCTCATCATCGCCTACGATACTTGGCGGGTAACTGCCTGGGAAAATTGGTGTTGCCGACACTAAAAACGAAAGAGAGCTCTAATGCTCTCTTTCGTCATATTGCCTCTTAGCTCAGTCGGTAGAGCACCTGACTGTTAATCAGGGGGTCGTCGGTTCGAGCCCGACAGAGGCAGCCAAAAATCTCTCTTGAAAAAGGGAGATTTTTTATTTATACAACTATACAGTTATTCAGCGCAGAAAAGCGGCACCGGACAGTCAAGCCGCTTTTTTATGTACGCCGTAGCCAATGTCGTCAGAAGAAAATTTTATGAGTTTGCTTTACCATGCTTACTATTTAGGGCAGAATAACGAAATTATAGAGGAGACTCTGGCAAAAATAACTAAATATTTACATGACGAGCAAAAAATTCCCTTTGTTGCTTGACAGTATTTGCGTTGTGAAGTATACTGAATATACACATAATACTGTGAGATAGTGTGCCCTGTTGAGAATAAAACGGACACGCTCTGTCATTTTTGTCGTTTTATAGAGGATTTTGCGCATTGGCTTAATTTTCTTTTTGAATCATATATTATATTTTGATGCGGGCCGGTCAGCCTGAACGCGGTTTTTGCCGCGGTAAGCTGCCGCGGCTCAGGGTGGGTGATTCTGTGTGGAAAATCTGAATACTGAGGATCTGCTCGCCCTTATAGCCGGACGCGCTGTCATCTGCTCAGCAGACGCAGGCTCTCTTGCGAATCTTGTCATGGGGCTGTCCGACGGTGAGTGGGACAGTCTCCTGAGCATGAGCAGGTCGCACCAGATACGGGCTCTTGTATACTGGGAGCTGTCGCGCTGCGGTTGCGCGGAGCTCATGCCGGACGGAGTGCGCGCGGAATTTGAGGAGATCTGGCAGGCAAGCGCGGTAAGGTACCTCTCATTCTGCTCGTTCACTTCATTTGCGCTTTCGATTTTTCAGACGGCGGGAATACCCTGCGCTGTTCTGAAGGGCATAACGCTCAGCTCGCTTTATCCCGTAGCTGAGACGAGGAATTTGACCGACGTCGACATATATGTAATGGGTGGGAAGGACTTTGAGTGCGCGAGGGAGCTGCTTCTGGAGAGGGGCTTTTCTCAGATAGCCAATCAGGTCGGTCACCACCTCGAGTTCAGCTACAGGATGAACCAGGGGGAGTTTATTCTTGAGCTTCACAGTCTTCCCGCCGCTGCGCTGCCGGACGGGAGCTGCCAGCGTGAGGTTGAGAAAATATTTGCCGACGCTGCGTCGGATCCTGATTTTTATCATCCATTGGGCATGGATGTTCCCGCCTTGCGGCCTGAGCTTTATGCTATGAGCTTATGCTTGCACATGCTTCAGCATTTTATGAGTGCAGGCTTCGGCTTGAGACTTCTTTGCGACTGGGTCGTCTTTCTCAGGGCTAGGGGGGAAAAGATGGACAACGAAAGGTTCTGCCGGTATATTTGCAGCGCGGGAATAGAAAAATTTGTTTGGTCAGTCACAGCAATATGCTCCCAAAAGATGGGACTCGACATAGAAAGGTATGCGCCGTTTATGTTGATGCTTAAGTGCGGTATCAGCGGCGAACAGCTTGAAAAAATGTATCTTGACATAATTTCGGGAGGAGACTTCGGGGCGGCGCAGAAGTCAAGGATGGTTGCCGTGCCGGGCGATTTAGGGCTGATTTCATATTTAAAGATGCTCAACCGTCAGACCTCGTTCAAATATCCGAGAGCATCAAAAATATTTGTACTTCTGCCATTCCTATGGGTTGGCACCGTTGTCGGATTTCTGCAAAACAACAGGCATCTTCGCAAAGTAAAAACCATCGATATACTTAAGAACGCCGAAGAAAGGGGCAAGCTGCTTAAGGAGCTTGAGCTTTTCAAAAAGAAAGGTAAGAGGTAAGTAACTTGAAGATTTTGATTGCCGGGCAGTATTCTGCCTTTGTTGACCAGCTGATCTCAAAATTTAATAAAGAAAACTGGGACGTTTTTTACCTTACCGGCACCGAAAAGTACCATGTGAGGTACAGGGGAGTATTTGAGCAGTACAACTTCAGGTTTGACAGCGACAGCATTAAGAACATCATCGACTCCGCCTCTCCGGATGTGGTTTTGTTTACAGGCGCGTATGACGAGAGCGTCTATGAGCAGAGCGGCAGGAAGGAGTCCATGTACTTCATGTCGGGCTTGGTAAACCTTCTGATGGCTTCCCAGATGATGGGTGTGCCGAGGTTTGTCTACATTTCTTCAAACGAGGTATTCGGAAACAGCTATCTTTCTGATATTGATGAGCAGACGGAGCCCTCCCCGGTATCAAACAACGGGATAATTATCGCTCAGGGCGAGAAGCTTGTGCGCAACTACGGCGAAACCTCAAAGATGGATACCATCATTTTAAGAGTGGATAATCTGTATTGGATACCGAGCAAGCGCTCCGACGTCAGGGAGCTTCACGCCCGCATGTGCCTGAGCGCCCTTGCCAAGAAGGAGATACCCGCCTCCGCAAAGAAAATATTTTCTTCTACATATATCTCGGACGCTGTCTTTTCGATATATGAGATAGTCAAGGCTGAAAACCACAAGCAGCCTATATATCATATCACCTCAGGCGAGGAGGAGGTAGAGACCGAGGTCGCGAAGCTGATAAAGGAAAGCGCCGACTTTGCGATAATCAAGGACAACACCGTCGGGCTCACAAAGAGAATAGTCCTGAGCGGAAAGCTTGCTCAGGAGGAATTCGGGCTGTCAATAAAGTATTCCTATACTACTCAGGTCCCCGCCATTCTCGACTATATGAAAAAGCATGAGAGGCTTTTTCTCAAGGACGAGGAGAGGGAGCACAGCTTCTGGTCTGCTCTTTGGCACAGGCTGAAAAAGGCGATCCGTATCCTTGCTCCGTATATCGAGAACTTTGTCGTGTTCATACTTGTGTTTATGCTGAACAACAGGACTGCCGGAAGCCAGTATTTCCAGAGACTTGATATATTCCTTTTGTATGTAGTTCTTTTCGCCGTGTTCTACGGCAAGAAGCAAGCGGTAATATCCGCGGTGCTGAGCGTCGGAGCGTATGTTTTCAGGCAGCAGTACGACAGATCGGGCGTAGATATCCTTATTGATATCAACACCTATATCTGGATAGCCCAGTTTTTCATTGTAGGAATGAGCGTAGGACACTTAAGGGACTCGCTTAATATGCTTTCCGAAGACAAGGATGAGCAGATAGGTTATCTTAACGACAGCCTTGAGGACATGTCGGATATCAACAGGAGCAATCTCAGGGTCAAAAATATACTTGAAGACCACATTCTCGACTATGACAATACCCTTGGAACACTGTCCGGGATAGTAGACAGGCTGGAAAACTTCGGCTCGGAGGATACTCTGATTCGGGCGACCGAGGCTTTGCAGGATCTCATGGGCACAAAGGATGTAGCCATTTACCGAACCTCGAACGCCGACTACGCGAGACTGATGATATCCGCCACCGAGCAGGCGGGAGTATTCGGAAAGTCGATGAAGTACTCCTCAAAGACCAATATGCTTGAGGCGTTTTCAAAGAACGAGGTGTATATCAACCGAAGCCTTGATCCGGATATGCCTATTTTGGCTGCGGGACTTTATGATGACGGCAGCCTGAAGTACATAATAATGGTATGGAATCTCGCGTTTGAGAAGATATCGCTGCACGAGATAGACATGTTCAAGGTCGTATGCCATATGATACAGAACGCCATCAGAAGGCATGATGTATACAACGACGCCATCAAGTCGGAGAGGTATATTGAGGGAACCTCAATACTCAATTCAAATGAATTTGAGAGGCTGATAGAAATCGGAAGCAAGGCTAACAGCAAGGATTATCTCGGCTTCTCCCTCATACAGGTCACCGGTCACGTTTCCGGCGCAGGACGAGGCGCGGACGCGAGGCTGCATGAATTTGTTGAGCTTGAGAACAGGCTGCTCCCGAGCATACGCGACACCGATTATCTGGGGCTCGGCAAGGACGGGCGCGTTTACATTCTGCTTTACAATTCGAACGCCGCGGAGTCTCAGACAGTGGTTGACAGACTCAGGAGCAAGGGCGTGGAATGCCGCCTGAAGGAGAGCTGACATGCCTTACCTTGAATATCTCATCATCATAATTCTGGTAATAAACACCGTTATCGCGCTGGTAT
>CASDRM010000109.1 GCA_949283135.1 uncultured Ruminococcus sp. | reverse complement strand
CCGCTTCTGGCGATTCCGCTTGCTATGGCAGCGATATTATGAACAGCCGCCACCTTTACGATGATTGGCTTTTTATACTGTGTAGCTTCCTTCAGAGAGTAGACAAGCTGCCTTAGATCCTCGATTGAATAGATGTCGTGGTGTGGGGCGGGGGAGATAGCGTCAGAGCCCTCGGGTATCATTCTGGTTCTTGAGACGTCGCCTACTATCTTGGTCCCCGGGAGGTGTCCCCCTATTCCCGGCTTAGCTCCCTGACCCATCTTTATTTCGACTGCCGCGCCTGCGTTGAGGTAGTCCTCGTGGACTCCGAAACGTCCTGACGCCACCTGAACTATGGTGTTCGCGCCGTAGCAGTAGAAGTCCTCGTGCAGACCGCCCTCACCGGTGTTGTAGTAAATGCCGAGCTTCTCGGCGGCGCGCGCAAGGCTTTCGTGGGCGTTATAGCTTATTGAGCCGTAGCTCATCGCCGAGAACATCACCGGCATTGAAAGCTCAAGCTGAGGCGGAACGTCGGTCTTAAGGGAACCGTCGGGGTTTCTTGTTATTTCGGCAGGCTTCTTGCCGAGAAACACCCTTGTTTCCATAGGCTCACGAAGCGGGTCTATCGGCGGATTTGTCACCTGCGAGGCGTTTATAAGTATCTTGTCCCAGTAAACAGGCATCGGCTTTGGATTACCCATTGAGGACAGAAGCACTCCTCCGCTTTCAGCCTGCTTGTATATTTCTTTTATGGTGTCCGCCTGCCAGTTGGCGTTTTCACGGAAAGCGCAGTCGCTCTTTACGATCTTAAGAGCTCTTGTCGGACAGATAGATACGCATCTCTGGCAGTCAACACATTTTGATTCATCTGCGACCATCGCAGACAGGTCCGGGTCAAAGTGATGGACCTCATTCGCGCATTGTCTTTCGCAGGCGCGGCAGGCTATGCACCTGTCTTTATTTCTTATTACCTCGAACTCGGGGTAAATATACGCAAGTCCCATATCAGTATGCGCCCTCCTTTACATTTACTATTACCGGTTCTCCTCCGGAAGGAGCATAGATGTTCTCGGCATCCGGCTCCATAACGCGTATCGCCGCTTCCTCGCTGGCGATATAGACCATGTCGTTCTTTTCGGCAGTTACCATAGAGCGGAGCTTAAGCCTGTCGTTGAGCGCCATAAGTCCTCCCTCAAAGCCAAGTATAATAGAAAATGGTCCTGTTATCAAAAGACTGGGATATATAGTTCTGAGGTAGTTAAGCTGCTCTCTTTCACGCTCGGGTCGTGAATCTATGGTAGACCAGAAGGGAGCCGCTATTACCGACGCCGTTTCCTTGAGGGTGAGTCCCTGCCTGCGGATAAGATAATCGGCAATGTAAGTTATAACCTCGGTATCTGTCTGAAGAGTGCACTTGTAACCGAACATCTCTATGTAACGTCTGTTGGCGTCGTAGGAGGAAATTTCACCGTTGTGGACTATGGAGTAATCTAAGAGCGCAAACGGGTGAGCGCCGCCCCACCAGCCGGGGGTGTTTGTCGGGTACCTGCCGTGAGCAGTCCAAGAGTAGCCCTCGTATTCCTCGAGTCTGTAGAAGCGACCGACGTCCTCAGGGAAGCCCACCGCCTTGAATACTCCCATGTTTTTTCCGCTGGAAAAGACATAAGCGCCCTTGATGCCGGTGTTAATCCTCATTACCATTCTGGCGACATACTCTTTTTCATCTAATTGCAGTCTTGAGAGTACGGAACGCAGCGGAATGACAAAGTATCTCCAGATAAGCGGAACGTTAGTAATTTCGGGTATTTTCCTTATGGGAATAGTCTCCGCCTTGACAATTTCAAACATTTCCCTGAGGAAGCGCTCGCATTCCTCTCTGTCAGAGTTGTCGTTGTAGAAAATGTGGAAAGCGTAGAAGTCTTTGTACTCCGGGTAAATTCCGTATGCCGCGAAACCTCCGCCCAAGCCGTTTGAACGGTCGTGCATAGGCTTCATACTTTCAATTATTTTTTCTCCGCTCAGCCTTCTGCCTTCCCGTGAGATCATAGCTGATATAGCGCAGCCTGAAGGGATTCGCGCCTGACCCTCTAAGAGCATGTATATCGTCCTTTCTGGGTAAAAAATAAAAAGCGCTCATCAAACGAGGGCAATATCCCCGTTTGAATGAACGCCTTTGCTCATCAATATTCGCATTATATCACCCACGAATCAATATGTCAAGCGAGGTGCATGTAAAAAGAGAAGCGGGATGTAGAAAAAATTTTATTGATTCTGACCTCAAAATATATTTTGATTTGCAGTTGACAATTCATCCGTGTGATGCTATACTAAGCTAAACCATTGAAGAAGAGAAGTAAGCGTCAAGGGTGTACCAAGAGAGCCGCAGGCGGTGGGATTGCGGTGTATGATGTGGCGTTGAATGGGCTTCTGAGGGCGACCTGAAATGTGGCTTGTGATTACGGATCAAGTTGCGGAGTATGGAAGACGGAGTGGCTTTCCGTTAATAAAAGCACACATATATGCCGATTTTTGCTTTGCGGCAGGTATGTTAGAGAGGGCGATATATCGCCAAGCAGGGTGGCACCGCAGGATTTTCCTGTCCCGGCAATTATTATATTGTGGGACAGGTTTTTTGTTTATATTCTTGTCCCTAAGCTTACGAAAGGAGACATTTACTATGTCAAACGAAAAAATTCCCTACAAAATTTACCTTGAAGAAAGCGAAATGCCGAAGACATGGTACAACCTTCGCGCCGATATGAAGGATAAGCCGGCTCCGCTGCTCAATCCGGCTACAGGAAAGCCGATGACAGCCGAGGAACTGTCCGTGGTGTTCTGCGATGAGCTTGTAAAGCAAGAGCTTGACAATGACACAAGATATTACGACATTCCTCAGGAGATACTTGATTTTTATAAGATGTACCGACCCTCACCGCTTGTAAGAGCGTACTGTCTTGAGAAGAAGCTCGGCACTCCTGCCAAGATCTATTATAAGTTTGAGGGCAACAACACAAGCGGAAGCCACAAGCTTAACTCCGCTATCGCCCAGGCGTATTACGCAAAGAGCCAGGGTCTCAAGGGCGTTACCACCGAGACCGGAGCAGGACAGTGGGGAACAGCTCTTTCCATGGCATGCGCTTACTTGGGACTTGACTGTAAAGTATACATGGTAAAGTGTTCATATGAGCAGAAGCCGTTCAGAAGAGAAGTAATGAGGGTTTACGGAGCGTCTGTTACTCCTTCGCCTTCTATGGAGACCGCCGTTGGAAGAAAAATCCTTGAGGAGCATCCCGGAACCACAGGAAGCCTTGGCTGCGCCATATCCGAGGCTGTTGAAAAGGCTACGACCACAGAGGGATATCGCTATGTTCTCGGAAGCGTTCTCAATCAGGTAATGCTTCATCAGTCGGTAATAGGTCTTGAGTCCAAGGCGGCTATGGATAAGTACGGCGTAAAACCCGACATCATAATCGGCTGCGCCGGCGGAGGCTCGAACCTTGGAGGTCTTATCGCTCCGTTTATGGGCGAAAAGCTCAGGGGCGAGGCTGATTATCAGATAATCGCTGTTGAGCCTGCTTCCTGCCCGAGCTTTACAAGAGGAACATATGCGTACGACTACTGCGATACAGGCATGGTTTGCCCGCTCGCCAAGATGTACACTCTTGGCTCAGGCTTCATACCTTCCGCAAGCCATGCCGGAGGCTTGAGATACCACGGCATGAGTCCGGTGCTTTCCAAGCTGTACCATGACGGATATATGGAGGCGGTTTCCGTAAAGCAAACCGAAGTGTTCGCGGCGGCGGAGGAGTTCGCGAGGGTAGAGGGTATACTTCCCGCTCCCGAAAGCAGCCACGCCATCAAGGTTGCCATCGACGAGGCACTCAAGTGCAAGGAGACAGGCGAGGAGAAGACCATACTCTTCGGTCTCACCGGAACCGGCTACTTTGATATGTACGCATACGAGAGCTTCCACGACGGAAAGATGGACGACTACATTCCTACCGACGAGGAGATAGCTCAAAATATCACAAAGCTCCCGAAGGTCGACTGATAATTTTTGTGCAAAAAACGATTTGTGTTTGTATTGACAAAAGCGAATGCCGGTAGTATAATCATCGCATAAGGCAAAGGCGTCTTGAAGATTTAGGTCTTCGAGACGCTTTTTACTTTTATAAAAACCGGCAATGATGCCACAGGCGTTTTTACGAAGTGCTGAGAACGCATCTGAATAACATCGATAAATGTATCGGGCAATGGAGTCTGAATTAAGGCGCATTGTCCGATTTTTTATTTAAAAAAGGAGAGTTGATTCATGAGCAAGGTCACAGAGATTTTCGGAACTAAGGTTTTTGACGACAGAATTATGAAAGCAAGCCTTTCGGCGGATACATATCGTTCGCTGAAGAAGACGATCGACGAGGGCGCTAAGCTTGATATCGATGTAGCTGACGCGGTCGCGGCGGCGATGAAGGACTGGGCTATTGCGAACGGCGCCACGCATTTCACACACTGGTTCCAGCCGCTTACCGGAATCACCGCTGAAAAGCATGACGCTTTCATCTCACCCGCGCCTGATGGCAGGGTAATTCTTGAGTTTTCCGGCAAAGAGCTGATTAAGGGCGAGCCGGATGCGTCAAGCTTCCCGTCAGGAGGTCTAAGGGCTACCTTTGAGGCAAGAGGCTATACGGCATGGGATCCCACATCATATGCTTTCATCAAGGACAATACCCTTTGCATTCCAACAGCGTTCTGTTCCTATGGCGGAGAGGCTCTTGATAAGAAGACTCCGTTGCTTAGATCTATGGAGGCGCTGAATAAGCAGGCGATGAGGATTCTTAGGCTCTTCGGCAACGACACCGTTAAGTGCGTAAGAACATCTGTGGGACCTGAGCAGGAGTACTTCCTCATTCCGAAGGAGCTGTACGAGCAGCGCAAGGATCTTGTGTTTACAGGCAGGACTCTCTTCGGAGCAAAGCCTCCCAAGGGTCAGGAGCTTGACGATCACTACTTTGGAGCAATCAAGCCAAGAGTCGCGGCGTACATGGCGGATCTGAACGAAGAGCTGTGGAAGCTGGGAATTCTCGCAAAGACTGAACACAACGAGGTAGCTCCGGCGCAGCACGAGCTTGCTCCTATATACTCTACAACCAATATTGCTACCGACCACAACCAGCTTACGATGGAGATAATGCAGAAGGTCGCCGCAAGGCACGGACTTGTGTGCCTGCTCCATGAGAAGCCTTTCGCAGGCGTAAACGGAAGCGGAAAGCATAACAACTGGTCTATCTCAACCGATACCGGCGTAAACCTCCTGACTCCGGGTGAGACTCCGTATGAGAACGCTCAGTTCCTTATCTTCCTTTGCGCGGTAATCAAGGCGGTGGACGATTATCAGGATCTTTTGAGGCTGTCTGTTGCAACTGCAGGCAACGATCACAGACTCGGAGCTAACGAGGCTCCTCCGGCAGTTGTATCCATCTTCCTTGGCGACGAGCTTACCGGCGTTCTGGACGCTATCGAGAACGACACTCCTTACAACGGCTCTGAGAAAACTGTAATGAAGCTTGGCGTGCATGTGCTTCCGAGGTTCATCCGCGACACCACCGACCGTAACAGAACCTCGCCCTTCGCCTTTACCGGCAACAAGTTCGAGTTCAGAATGCTCGGCTCGTCGAACAGCATTGCCTGCGCCAACATCATGCTCAACGCCGCTGTTGCCGAGTCGCTCAAGATTTATGCAGACAGACTTGAGGCTGCGGAGGACTTTGAGACGACTCTTCACGACATGATAAAGAAGACTATCAAGGATCACAAGAGAATAATCTTCAACGGCAACGGTTACGACGACGCTTGGATCAAGGAAGCGACAGAGGTAAGAGGTCTTATGAACCTTAAGACGACTCCTGACTGCATGCCCAGGATCCTTGATAAGAAGAATGTCGATATGCTCACAGCCCACAAGGTGTTCTCAGTAGCTGAGATCCACTCAAGATGTGATATCATGCTTGACAACTACTGCAAGTCGGTAAACATCGAGGCGAATACCATGGTTGACATGGCGAGAAAGGAAATTCTCCCTGCAATCGAGGCATACATCTTAGAGCTTGCAGATACATGTTCCAAGAAGCTTGCGGTTTCCGCTGGCATCTCGGTCAAGACAGAGAAGAAGCTGATTGAGAAGCTTTCCGCTCTTACCGAGAAAATAGACGAGGCAACCGAGGCGCTTGAGGAGGCAATCGCATCCTACAAGAAGATCACAGACGTGACCGAGGCGTCATACCGCATCAGGGACGACATACTTCCCAAGATG
>CASDRM010000108.1 GCA_949283135.1 uncultured Ruminococcus sp. | reverse complement strand
TTCCGCTCTATCCTCTGCCGCTCTCCCGAGACAGCTTGCTTAGCATACACCCTTTCGCTTCTGTTGTCAAGTCCTTTTTGATTTTTTATTTCTTTTCACAAGTTGGGCTACATTATTTGTCTGCTGATATGGTGAATATGCTCAATCATTGTCTATAAGCATCAGCTTATCAAGGTTTGTGTCGGCTGAAAAGTTGTCCGCGTTATATAGAATAAGTATCATATCATACTCGCCAAGCTCTATATAATCATCAGGGTCGGTCATATACCTGAGATCTATCGCGTCTACGCTGGAAAAATGCTCGGACAAGAACGGCAGCATACAATTAGCGTATGAATCCTTTATAACAAGCAAACTTATTTCAGAAGCATTCGAGCTTAAGGTTATCAGCGGCATATTAGGGCCCGAATAGCACAGATACTTGTCCTTTGACTGTAAATACTCTGTTCTGTACGGGCTGCCGGTATATTCTCCGGCAGTAAGCGTGACACTCCTGTCATTGCTGATATAAAAATCAACTACATCCGGCTCCGTGCCGTCATAAAGCGTCTTTGAGTGAAGCGTACCGTAAAAGGCGTGGCTGGCGTGCATTATATCAAATCTCTCAAGCCCTGCGGGAACGACTCCCATCATCTTTGCTATCTCCGTATAAGCGACATACGCTCCCTGAGGCGTCCAGTGATGATCTGTTCTGTAATAAATGTAGTCGCTCTTCGCGCTTTCAAGAGCAGGTGTTACATCGAACGTGACAGCTTCCCCGTCAAGGCGTTCATACACATAGTTTATAAGTTCGGACTGATTAAGGACATTTTCATAGTCAAGGATATCCTCAGAATAGATCTGCGCCGCCGTCGGAGCGATCACCACAAAAACCGGCGCGTTTGCGATATCGCACAAGTATTGTATATCCTCCAGCGACTTATCAACCCTGTCGTAGTCGGCGGATTCGGCGAGTTCCATCATTCTTCCGTCTCCTATATACACGCCGTTGACGATCTTTTTTCCCTCGAGAATCTCAAGGCTGGTATGCAGTGAAATCCAGTTTGAGCGCATCGGGAAATGGTCGTCAGCGTATGAAGCAAGACCTGAGGCAATATCGCCATCAAACCAGCCAGAGGCGTCAAGCTCGGGCAGCTCGGAAAGGTAGCGGTTCTCAAGCTCCGAGTATTCTTGTTTCGGAAGCAAGAAGGAAGTAACCGCAAAAGCGGCAATAAAGCCGAAGAATACAGCGACGTTTATGATTTGGAACAGTTTTTTCAGTTTGCTTTTCATATGTGGAGATTCCTCTAAAAGTTGAAGTACAAAAAGGGATTATATCCGGAGTTGACAAGATAGGATGTGCAGGCTATAAGAAGCGCGCAGGTCACCAGCGGTCTTAATACAACTACTACCCTTGAGCTATTTCCTCCTATTTTGGAAATATAGTTGCTCACCGCTCCGTATGCGAAGAATATGCAAAGAGCAAAGCTTATCGCAGACTCCGAGATTATTGCCAGCGTACCGTAATCCGCAAAGCTTCCGCCTCCGCCGAACATCGCCGCGAGGTAGCTCCATGCGTCCGATAATGTGGCGGTGTCAAAAAGCACCCAGCCGAAAAGCACCGCAACTGAGGTATAAAGCCACGACACAGCTCCCGGAAGCTTCTTGAGAAGCTTTCCCAGCCACAGATGCTCTATCACTATCAGTGCTCCGAACCAAAGCCCCCAGAGCAAAAAGTTAAAGCTTGCTCCGTGCCACAGCCCGGTGAGCAGCCATACAATCAGCAGATTTCTGACCGTCTTAAGCTTTGAGCATCTGCTTCCGCCGAGAGGAAAGTACACATACTCCTTGAACCATGAGCCCAAAGTGATATGCCAGCGCCGCCAGAATTCCGACACGCTCTTTGACATATATGGGTAGTTAAAGTTTTGGGGGAAATTGAAGCCGAGCATTTTTCCCATCCCTATAGCCATATCGGAATAGCCGGAAAAATCAAAGTAGATCTGGAAGCCAAAGGCTATTATTCCTATCCAGGCGG
>CASDRM010000107.1 GCA_949283135.1 uncultured Ruminococcus sp. | reverse complement strand
TTCCGCTCTATCCTCTGCCGCTCTCCCGAGACAGCTTGCTTAGCATACACCCTTTCGCTTCTGTTGTCAAGTCCTTTTTGATTTTTTGGAGGTTTTGCTGATTCAACCTTTTTTCTCAGTGCCTGTATATGGACAACATGCAAGAATTTTGTCTTTTTTTGTCGTCGGTCAAGCGATACATTATCAATTTGCCCAAAAAATGACATGAATTATACCACTCGGGCAAGAAATACTAATACCGCCAATAAGTATGAAAGGATGACATGAATGAGCTCATCAAAAAGGCTGACTCTTTATTATATGCTGCTGATACTTATTATATGTATCTGCGCAGCTTTCGTTCTCAAGAACAGCGCTTACCTTAATTTCGGTGAGAGCGAGGCTCTTTCAAAGCTTGGCTCTCAGGGCAAGGAGGTCACCGCCATTCAGGAGGCTCTTCGCGACAGAGGACTCTTCAGCGGCGAGGCTACCGGCTACTACGGCACTAAGACTCAGACCGCTGTCCGCAGATTCCAGCAGCAAAAGGGTCTTACTGTAGACGGGATAGCAGGTCCGCAGACTCTTGGCGCTCTCGGAATAAGCATCGGTTCTGTTCCGCAGGCGACTGAATCAAATATAAATCTTCTCGCGAGGATCATTTCGGCAGAGGCTCGCGGAGAGCCATACGCCGGTCAGGTCGCCGTAGGCGCAGTCGTGCTCAACCGAGTTGAGCACCCCTCGTTCCCCGACACAATCGAGGGCGTTATCTACCAAAACGGAGCGTTTTCCGCGATAAACGACGGACAGTTCTGGCAGCCTATAGAGGCGACCTGCTACAACGCAGCGCGCGACGCCCTCAACGGCTGGGATCCCTCCGGCGGAGCGATCTACTACTACAACCCTGCCAAGACAACAAACGCCTTCATTACCTCACGCCCGGTAATAACGCGGATAGGCGATCACCTCTTCTGCTCTTAAGCTTCAACGACTTTACTATTATATAGTTGCAGTTCCCTGCGGGACAGCTTTCTTAAAAAGGAGGCTGTCCCGCTTGTTTTGTTGACCTTTTTACTCAAAAGTAGTATACTCAGCTTATTGTTCGCCTTTTGAAGGATAGTCTATACAAAAAGTATATCCTGTCAGAGGGCGTCTACCAAATGTATTATACTATTATATATAAGGGAGCGCAGGAAAGCATATGGAACTTGAAAAAATAGCGAGCTTTAAGGTGGACCACACAAAATTCGGTATCGGCATGTACATATCGAGGCTGGACGGCGACATCGTCACATATGACATAAGGATGGTCAAGCCAAACGGAGGAAAATACATTTCAAGTCCCTCTCTGCATACCATCGAGCACCTCTTTGCGACCTACGCACGTTCGTCGAACGAGTCGGCAAGAGTGATATATGTGGGACCGATGGGCTGCCGCACCGGTTTTTATCTTCTTATGAGAAATCCGAGTCCTGCCGCCGACATCGAGCTGGTGAAAGATTGCATGAGATTCATTAGCAGGTTTGAGGGGGATATCCCGGGGGCGACCGAGCCTGAATGTGGAAATTATCTTGAGCATGATCTGGCTCAGGCAAAGCTGGATGTGCTTCCTATTCTGGAAAAACTTAATGACTGGAACGAAAATAAACTGGCTTATCCTGCATAAAAGCTCTCAATCTGTTACAAACTGTAACCTGATTTATGAAATCTAATGTGACGGTTGTGTGAAAAAATTACTATAGCACGCCAAAAAACGTAGTATATAATATCTGAAAATCCAAGCTTTTTAGTTTTTAATTTATGCACAAATTACAATTTTATTGCGAATACACAAAAAACAGCCCCTTTGATGGTTGATTTTTTATTTTTGTCTGTTATAATAAAGGAGCTTATTGTAACTGATTTGTAACTAATTGCCGTACTCGGCGATGTCATATTTAAGCGATTTGGATATTATACTTACGAAAGGGGCATTCGATGCTCACACCTCACCTAAAAGCCGGGCTGGAGAAGATGTTCGGTGCGTTATTTAACTTCCTTCAGTTCTCCGGAAAAACAGTTGCTACAATAATATATGCGTTTGCCGTCACTGTTTTTGGGTTTGTATTCCGTATGGCAGCATCAGTGTTCGGATTCTTGGGACACTGGCTGGTGAACAAATTCAAGCAGCCCCTTCTTGAGGCTCTGTGCTTTGTGCTTACTCCTGTTGCCCACGCCATAGGGGCGCTTGCGTACGCTCAAATCAAGCTCAAAAAGTCGAAAGGACTCGGCTTCAAGCATACCGCCGGCGCCGTCGGGGAGCTCGGCTGGAATTTTGCTCTCGGTCTCAGCAGATTTTTAAGAAAAGCCTTTAACTACGCAGCTCCTGTGGTCTGCATTGCGTTCTTTGTCGCCCTTATAGGTCATGCAAGCGGTCTTCAATACACTATTTCCGTTGAATACAACGGAAACGACCTCGGAGTAATCAGCAATGAGGCGGAATACAGCAAGGCCCAGGCAATCGTTCAGGAAAAGATAACCTACACCGATAAGGACACTGCCCTTATCCAGACCCCGACATTCAGCGTCCGCATGATGCAGACTGACGACGTCCCGGTAGATACAGACAGCCTTTCCGAGCTCATGATGAATTCCTCTGAGGTCGGAGTAGTAGACGCCTGCGGTCTTTACATCAATGATTCTCTTGTGGGTGTATACAGCCAGGAGGAGGTTGCTAAGCTCCGGGCAGCTCTTGACGCAAGGCTTTCCGAGAGCTATGATCCCGAGGCAATTGTAACAGAATTTGAGGACAAAATTGACTTTGTCGATGGCAGATACCTTGAGACAAACCTTGTAAGCGCGGATTTTGCCGTCGAGTATATACTCGGAAGCACGGATGTCGAGGCTTATTATGTGGTTTCAAGCGGAGATTCAGTTTCGCTTATAGCCGATAAGCTCGGCTATACCACGGATGCGCTGATTGCGGAAAATTCTTTCCTTGCGGATGGGGTTCACGCCGGCGACATAGTCACATACCACTACAAGGAGGCTAACCTCCCTGTTCTGACCACACACTATGAGAGCTACGACCAGACCATAGACACGACCGTTCAGTATATATATGATAACGACGTTGACCAGTACTGCGAGATACTCAAGCAGCGCGGCTCCGACGGATATGAGAATGTCACCGCCCTTGTTACTGAAAAGGACGGCAGAGAATCCGACAGAACCATTGTTTCAAGGTACGTCATCGAGGAGATGGTACCAAGAATCTACGTCGTAGGGACTCAGCCCAACAGCTTCATTGAGGAAGAGGGCAGCGATGTAATCGACTATCTCGGCACCTGCGTATGGCCGGTCGGCGGAGACGGCGGATACATAAGCTCGCTTTACGGCTACCGCAGCTGGGATGATTCAAACCACAAGGGCGTTGATATCGCCGCTGACAGAGGCACCGAGATTTACGCCGCAGCGGACGGAGTCGTGTCCTTTGCAGGAACATACTCCTCCTACGGAAAGCTTGTCATAATCGACCATGGCAACGGCTATGAGACCTACTACGCTCACCAGTCCTCCATCCTTGTTGAGGAGGGAGATGTCGTCAAGAAGGGCGACGTCATCGGAGAGGTAGGAATGACAGGCTCGGCGTCGGGCAACCACCTTCACTTTGAGCTCAGACATTACGACAGCAGACTTGATCCGTTCCTCTGCCTTGGCGGAGCTGGCGACCACACGGTTTGGGAGTGATTCCGCTTTCGGCGATCATACCATGGTAGAAACCGTCTGAAATTCAACGATAGTTTTTAAGACAGCCTCCAAGCAAACGAGGCTGTCTGTTTTTTTATCCTATACATGAGCAGACTGGAATGAGACAAAAAGCTCAAAAAATTTTGGAGTTTGGTATTGACAAGACAGGAGTATGGTGATATAATGATGAAGCTGTCCAATGAGGCAGTCAAATAATTTATGCGGCAGTGCTGGAATAGGCAGACAGGCACGTTTGAGGTGCGTGTGTCAACGACGTGTGGGTTCAAGTCCCACTTGCCGCACCA
>CASDRM010000106.1 GCA_949283135.1 uncultured Ruminococcus sp. | reverse complement strand
TTTCCGTGGTCGACGTGTCCCATGACGACCACTACAGGGTCTCTGGGAACCAAATCCTCAGGCTTATCCTCCTCATCGACAATAAGTCTCTCCTCGATGGTGACTACCACCTCGTGCTCCACCTTTGCGCCAAGCTCCTCGGCCACCAAGGCTGCGGTGTCAAAATCAATGGTCTGGTTCTGGTTCGCCATTACTCCAAGACCTATGAGCTTCTTGATAACATCCGAAACGGTCGCCTTGAGGCGTGTGGCAAGCTCGGAAACGACTATCTCGTCGGGTATCATTACCTTGAGCTGCTGCTTTCTCGCCCTCTCAAGCTCAAGGCGCTTCATCTTCTCCGCCTCGGTCTCACGCTTTGTGGAAAGTCTTTCCTTCTTCTGCTGCTTTGACTTCTGGACGAGCTTCTGCTTCTTCTGGTAGTTGTCTCCGAAGCGGCTCTTGGTGTCGGCGAGGTTGTCATACTTGTCGTTGTACTTGTCGATATTCACATAGCTTCCCCTTGTGTCGACAACCTTCTTGTTCTCCGTCGACTCATAGGCGGAGCTTCCGGTCGAGTTGGTGACAAGCTGCACCCTCTCGCCCCTGTCCTGCTTCTTGGCGGGCTTCTTCTCGTCGTGGCGGGGCAGAGGCTTCGCCGCGGACTTGGTCTCAGATTTAACCTCCGGCTTATTCTCAGGCTTGGCTTCCTGCTTGGCCTGAGGATTCGCCTCCGGCTTGGACTGAGGCTTGGTCTGAGGCTTTGCCTCCTGCTTGACCTCGGGCTTAGACTCTGTCTTTGTCTCCGGCTTGGAAGCAGGTTTTGCCTCCGACCTGACCTCGGGCTTAGTCTCGGGCTTTGGCTGGGGCTTTGCCGCCGCCGGCTTGGACTCCTGCTTTGCCTGAGCAGGCTTATTCTGCTGCTGAGGCTGCTTTGTCACCGGTTTTCTCGAGGGCTTATAGGCGAAGTATGTGTCAAAGCTCTCCACCTGGTTCTTCTGGGTAAAGTACTCGAGAACGTAGTTTACCTCCTCCGGCGAAAGCACTACTCCCGCCTTTTTGACCCCGTACTTGGGTGCAAGGCAGTCTATAATGTCGTTTACCGGCAGCTTCAGGTCTTTTGCAAGGTCGTTTAGTTTGTATTTTGTAATCATAGGCATATCTCCTTATTCACATTCAAGGCTATCCGAGTCGAGGGCAGCTTTTTTAAGGTTCTTTTTCATGGCGTTCATAAATCCGGGGTCTGTGACCGCCATCACGCCGTACATTTTTCCCAAAGCGTATCCTATGTCCTCCATGTCGAGGGTGGTGACATACATCTGCACGCCCTCCGCAAAGCATACCTGCGAAATCTCGGAGCGGGAATTTTTCGAGAGGTCACAGGTGACTATCACGCCGACCGCCTTGCCGCAGCGGCAGGAGTTTTTCACCTCGTCCATCCCTACTATCAGCTTGCCGGACTTGCGGCAGATGGTAAGTATACCGGTTATGTCATTTTTCTTCATCCGCTGCCCCCTCCTTCAGTTCGGCTTCAAGCCGCTCGTAAACCTCGGCGGGAATTTCGGCTGAAAACGCTCTTTCCAGTCTTTTAGCCCTTCTCGCCATTTTCAGACACTCGGCGTTAGGGCAGATATACGCGCCTCTTCCCGACTTCTTGCCGGTCGGGTCGACAGATATCTCTCCCTCCGGCGTCCGTACTATTCTTATAAGCTCGCGTTTCTCCTTTGGCTCACCGCAGCCAAGGCAGGTGCGCACAGGCGGCTTCTTAAGCGCCTTCTTGGGCTGCTTATTCTGCTTGGCCATTCTGTTCTCCGGCGGCGCAGATATCAATCTTGTAGCCGGTAAGTCTGGCTGCAAGCTTGGCGTTCTGTCCCTTGTTTCCTATCGCCAGAGAGAGCTGGCTCGCGGGCACGGTGACGGTACAGCTCTTAGAGCCGTCCTCCGCAAGCTTAACGCTCACTACCTCGGCGGGAGCAAGCGCAGATGCAATGTACTCCGCATCGTCCTCGCTGTAGCTTATCAAATCTATCTTCTCGCCCGAAAGCTCATCCACTATCGCGGTGATTCTCGAGCGCTTGGCGCCTATGCACGCGCCGATGGCGTCGACGTCGGGATTATGGCTCATGACGGCTATCTTGCTCCTCGAGCCCGCCTCTCTTGCTACTCCCTTTATCTCAACCGTTCCGTCGTAGATCTCGGGCACCTCAAGCTCAAACAGCCTTCTCACAAAATCACGGTGCGTCCTTGACACCTTGACCGAGGGCTTCTTGTCGGGGTTCATCACTCCTACGACGTACACCTTTATAATATCTCCTGCCCTGAGCTCCTCGCCGGGTATCTGCTCGCTGCGCGGGAAGTAGATCTCGTCCTTGTCTATCACGACAATAGCGTTTCCGGTTGCCGGCTCCACCTTTAAAACAGTCGCGGATACAAGCTCGTGCTCCTTGTCCTTGTACTGAGCCACCAGCCTGTCTCTTTCAAACTGCTTTATATCAGAGCGGATAGACTGCTTGGCGCTCGACGCCGCAACTCTTCCGAACCTCGCGGGAGAAAGCGGTATCTCGCAGGTCCCGCCTACCACCGCCTTGGCGTCATAGGTCTTTGCCTCGTCGAGGGTTATCTCGTTGGCGGGATCCAAAGGCTCGCCCTCCACAACCGTCTTCAAAAGACACATCCCAAAATTCTGGGTGTCCGGGTCGATGTCTATCCTCACGTTTTCGGTGTTGGGGTAATCTCGCTTTATAGCCTTGAGGATGCCCTGCTTGATTCTCTCGATGAGAATATCTTGGGAAATTCCGTTAGCCCTCTCGATTCCCTCCAGCGCCTCAAAAAACTCCTTATTCATAATCTTCAAACCATTCCTTTCGTATATTCAGTTTGTAAAATAACCTAAAACAGATCCGCGTCGTCGTTCAGCCTGACGCGGGCGCACTCGCTCAGCGGCAGCGTCTGCTTATTTCCCTCGCCCAAGTCAAGCGTGACGCTCTTTTGCTTGTCGTCATAGCCCGCAAGTATTCCCGTTATCTCCTTCACGCCGTCCCGCTCGCGGATAAAGCGGACTCTCACCTCGTCGCCTATGCAGACCTCGAAGTGCTCCGGACGCCTGAGCTCCCTGCCGAGTCCCGGTGAGCAGACCTCAAACACATAGGACTGAGAAATCGGGTCGGTCTCGTCGAGCAGCTTATCGAGAGGGCGGTGAACCGCCTCGCAGTCGTACATGTCTATCCCGCCGTCCTTGTCGATAAACACCCTTAAATACCAGGTCGCGCCCTCCTTTTCAAACCGGACGTCCCACAAAAAGAGCCCAAGCTCGTCGCAGATGGGCTGCGCCAATGCCCTTACCTTGGTTACGGTTGCGCTGTCAGCCATACTAATCTCCATTCTGAAGCGTAAGCGGCGGGAGCCTGAAAGCCTCGAGCAAGACCTTTTATCCGCCGTCGCAGCCGCTCGCGACGCCCCGGCGCAAACAGCCGTATAAAATTGTCCTCATACAAACATAAAAGACCGGAACGAAGATTCCAGCCTTTCATTAAGAATTTATCAAATGTAGTATACCACAGTATAATGGAAAAATCAAGAGCCTAAGCCTATTTTTTTGCGGAATTTTGCTCAGTTTATGTAAATCCTCGGCACTCTCTGACTGATTCCGCAGACAAGCTCATAGCCGATGCTGCCGTAGCTGTCGGCAAGCTCGTCGGCGGTTATCTCAAGCCCGCCGTCCCTGCCGAAGAGCGTGACGACATCCCCCTCGCGCACATCCGGCACGCCGCTGACATCTATCATGAGCTGATCCATGCACACTCTGCCTATTATTTTAGCCTCCCGCCCTCTGACCAGCACTCTCGCTCGGTTGGAAAGAAGCCTCGGATACCCGTCCGCGTAGCCTATCGAAACGGTGGCTATCCTGGTCTCGCGCTCGGTGACAAAGGTTCTTCCGTAGCTGACGCTGACGCCCGCCTCCACCGTCTTTACCTGAGACACGCAGGCTTTGAGCTCCATTACCGGCTCCAGCCCAAGCCCCAGCGCACGGCTGTAGTCCGGCTTCAGCCCGTACAGTACTATGCCCAGCCTCGCGTAGTCGCTTCTTGGGTCGATGTGGTACATAGCGCCCGCCGAATTAAGAAAATGCACAGACTTTATCCCCGAGCCAGCCATGTCAAGCTCAGCCTTGAGCGAGCATATAAGCTCTATCTGGTCGCGGGTGTAGGCTATGTCCTCCGGCTTGTCGCTGTCCGCCGCGCTCAGGTGAGTAAATATCCCCTCAGCAGAAATGCCGCCCAGCGCGGCTATCCTGAGGCAGGTGTCCCTTAGCTCGAGGACGCTGTCCGAGCGTATGCCTATTCTCGACATTCCGGTGTCCACGGCGATATGGCAGCGGACAGTCTTTCCGGTCGGGCAGCAGCCGCAAAGCTCCGCCGCGTAGTCATACTCGGTGATCGCCTGGATTATGTCGTAGCGTATCAGCTCGGGCGCGTTCTGCGGCGGCGTGTATCCAAGAATAAGGATGCTCCCGGTTACGCCAAGCTCCCTCAGCTCTATCGCCTCAATGATGTTGGAGACCGCGAAGAAATCCACTCCCGCCTCGAGCATGGCGGGTATCACGCCTTCCGCTCCGTGGCCGTAGCAGTTGGCTTTTACCACGCATATCAGACCGCAGCGGCCGTCAAGCCGCTCCCTGCAAAGGCTTATATTATTTTTGAGCCGGTCGAGATGAATCTCCGCCCACGCTCTTTTGAGCTCTTTTTTATTCAAGGGTATGCCTCCTTGTCAATGCCGGATAAAAAACGACGTTCAAGCCGCAGCCGGGCTGCGCCTTCAGCCGAGGTTTTTTCTCTTGCAAAATTTCCGAGTATATGCTAATATCTATCTTGAGCATAGTGCGTCATAGCATTATGCCCGTGCAGATATTTCATTTATATGATATGATATCGAAACTCATTATACGGAAGGTGGCTACGCCGGTGGGCTGCATACTGCTTGACAGAGACAACGTCCGGGACTATCCCTTTGACATAACCTCTACCGCCTGCTTCACCGGTCACAGACTGACCTCTTTGCCAAAGGAGTACTCCCACCCGCTCAGGGTGAGGATGATGCAGAGCCTGATAGCGCTCAGGGTGATCGAGGCGGCGCGAGCCGGCTACCGCACCTTTATAACCGGTATGGCTCTTGGAGCGGACATGCTCTTCGCCGACAGCGTCCTTGACCACGCCGACGCCAATCCCGAGCTCGGCATAAGGCTGGTGGGCGTCTCGCCGTTCGCGGGCGAGGAAAGAAGGCTCAGCCCGGAAGAGCTTGCAAGGTACAACAGCGTCAAAGACAGGTGCCACGCTTTCATTACCCTGTCGTCAGGCTACTACAACGGCTGCTTTGCCGCCAGAAACAGGTTCATGGTCGAGCATTCCTCGCTGCTCATAGCCCTTTACCACCACGACCGCAGCGGAACCAGCCAGACGATCAACATGGCGAAAAGAAAGGGTCTTAGGATCGAGCAAATAAATCTTGGCAGCCTCTCGGTATATTTCGGTCTTTGACAGCCGGAACGCCACGCGCGGCGCATACCAAAGGCGTATAGTATATATCATATATCACTCGCACGCAAATTGCAATAGCTTATAATTTTACCAAAGGAAGAGTATCAAGGCTATGGCTAAAAAATTCAAAGGAAAAAGATCTCAGGTCAAAGTGCTTCTTGTCTACATGTCCGCGATGCTTCTGTGCATGCTCATATTCGGAACAGCCGCGCTTTTCCTGATGGACAAATTCGTCACACAGCCCGCGTTAGACCGCGACCGCGAGGAGCAGGAGTCGCTTGGCTCCGAGCAGGACTCTCAGCCTCTTATCGACTACTCGCTCTACCGCAAGACCTATCTCTTTGTCGGAGCGGACGGTCAGGACATCAACGCGATGGCTCTTGTCCGCTTTACTCCCGACGAGGGCGGTATCGAGGTCGTCCCTGTTTCCGAGCTTACCCTCTCCCGCGTAGGTGAAACGAGCGGAACGCTTCAGGCTCTTTATGAGAGCGGAGGAATGAACTATCTTAAATCCGCCGTCGAATCGACGTTCTCGGTGAGCTGCGACAGCTATATAAAAATATCCAACGACGGCTGGAAGAGTCTTGTGGAGTACACCGGCGGAGTGACCAGCTATTCCTTCCCCGAGGAGCTTTACTACAAGGACGAGGAAAGCGGCGAGCTGACCAGCTTTTCCGAAGGAACAGCCACTAGGACGCTATGGGGCGACGATATCAGAAGAATAATGACCTATCCCAACTATTCCGGCGGCGAGCAGGCAAGGCTACAGGTGATAGGCGAGCTTACCGTTTCGCTTCTTAACAACGCCTTTACCGCTCATGCGGAGGATGTGAACTCCAACCTGCAAAATATCTTCAACGCCATATTCAACAATTCCGACACAAATATAACCACCCGCAGCTTCAACGATATCCGTCCGGCGTATGAGTATCTTCTCGACGGCGGCTACGCCTCGGCTACCTACCGCATCCCGAGGGGCAGCTATGACTCTAACGGCTTTTTCACCGTCGACCCGGAGTTTATAGCCGAGCTGTCCGAGTACTTCGGCTTTACGGAAGCCGAGCCCGCGCAGTAAAGCCTGCCGGCAGCAGCATACCCGCAATAATCACACCAAGACCGCGGCGCCTTAGAGCGACCTGCGGTCTTTACTTTGCCTAAATTTCCCGCAATGTATCGAAATAGTCATAAAGAGCTTGAAATGCCCCGAAAAATAGGATATACTTATATTGAATCATTGCAGGTCAAGGACGCCTGCGCCACTAAACGCGAAAGGATTTAGGCGGATATAACCGGCTTTTTCGGGCGGTCCGCCAAGGATAGGGCATAAAAATGGAGAACCGAGTAAAAGTAAGGATCATAGGCAGGGAATATACCCTCGGAACGGACGACACTCCGGAATACACGCTTGAGCTTGCCAGAGAGCTTGACTCAAGAATGAACAAGATGCTCGCCGAGAGCAAAACGCTCAGCGGAATAGACGTCGCTATACTTTCCGCGCTCAACGCCATGGACGAGGCGTCAAAGGCGTCCTCGAACGCCGACAACATACGCCTCCAGCTCGGCGAATATGTCACCTCGGCGGACAAGGCGCGCCAGAGGTATGAGTCCGCCAAGAAGGAGATAGCGGCTCTCAAGAAGAGAATCGAGGAGCTTGAGACCAAGCTCAGCTCGAAGATATAAACGGCATGAGCGCAGAGATATTGTCCCCCTGCGGCTCGTTTGAGTCGCTTGAGGCGGCGCTTCGCTCCGGAGCGGACGCGGTGTATCTCGGCGGAAAGAGCTTTTCCGCGAGAGCGAACGCCCAGAACTTCTCCCACGAGGAGCTTGAGACCGCTGTCGCCCTATGCCACAGGTACGGCGCAAGGGTATATCAGGCGGTCAACACCTGCGTGCTCGGCAAGGAGCTTTCAAGTCTCGCCGACGAGCTGGAATTCTCCTGCCGGATAGGTATAGACGGGCTTATAATCCAGGACAGAGCGGTGGAGTACATAATCAGGACCGCCTGCCCCGATATGCCGATACACGCCTCCACCCAGATGACGCTCCACACAAAAAACGGCGTCCTGTGGGCTAAGGAGCACGGCTACAGCCGGGCTGTTTTGTCCAGGGAGCTTCCTGCA
>CASDRM010000105.1 GCA_949283135.1 uncultured Ruminococcus sp. | reverse complement strand
CTTTACCGCAGGGCACACCTCTTGCGGCGAAACCGGCAAAAACTCAAATACCGTTGAACGGCTGATGATTGCATTGTATACATAAAAATAAGGATTCTCGGTGGTAGACGATATCAGCGTTATCCTGCCGTCCTCTATGTACTCCAAAAGAGACTGCTGCTGCTTTTTGTTGAGATACTGTATCTCATCCAAGTAAAGAAGTATTCCGTTGTATCCCAAAATAGATTGAGCGTCCGATATTATGTCCTTTATATCCTGGACAGAGGCGGATGTTCCGTTGAGCTTGTACATATGCAGCTTTGAATTGTCCGCGATGATTCTGGCAACCGTAGTTTTTCCTATTCCAGACGGTCCGTAAAATATCATGTTTGGTATTTTTCCGCTATCAATGATTCTTCTGAGAGGTTTTCCACGTCCCAAGATGTGGGACTGACCGACAACATCATCAAGTGTTTTCGGACGAATCCTGTCAGCCAACGGAGTAGACATCTTCACCAGCCCCTTTCTGTAAATTTAATGATATTATATATCAAAAGAATCTATAAAGCAACCATTAAAAGCTCCCTTGCCTTTTAAAAAGACAGAGGGAGTTTTTAAGATATTTTGTTTATCTCTTCTTTGCTGCAGCGGCAGCTACAGCCGCCATAACAATAGGAGTGAGTCCCAATACCACCGAGGTTCTCGGGTTCTGAGATGAATTATCTGCCGTGGTACGTGCGCTCATGCCTGCGCTTGAACCGCCGTTTCCACTCGTAGCAGAGTTTCCGGACGCATTGGTATTTTGATTTGCAGAACCGGTACCGGTTGTATTAGTTCCGGTTGTGTTAGCTCCGGCTGTGTTAGTTCCGGAATTATTCATGTTCGCATTTGTACCCGTTCCTGCACCCGCGCCAACGCCAGCAGTGGCGTTCCCGGCAGTTGAGCTGCCGTCAGAGCCGTTTCCTGCCGCAAAAGCTGTCAGACTTGCAACAGCAATCAGCAATACGGTAAGCGTTAGAATGAAAAATGTCCTCATTTTGGAAAATGTACGCATCATTTCATCTTACCTCCACATAAAAGAGTATTTTAAGCCTTGGAGAATTTTATGCCCATGGCTTCGATCTGTAATATTTGCAGCTTTACCCCTGATTATTCTGACATTAAAAAATAATAGCCCTTTTGAGGCTATTATTTTTATTATATGATTTTCTAATTATTACGACATTAGCCAAAGGATAGCATCATGAAGTTATCCTGCCTTCCTTACTATTTGAGGTTCGGCACCGTCAGTCACGCATTCTGGAGTTACTACTATCTTATCAATAGTATTATCGGACGGCGCGTTGAACATAGGCTTAAGGAGAAGCCCCTCAATAATTGAGCGCAGACCTCTCGCTCCTGTTTTCTGGGCTATTGCCTTCTTGGCAATTTCAGCTTTAGCCTCATCGGTTATCTCAAGCTTTATGCCGTCAAGCTCAAAGAGCTTTTTGTATTGCTTCTCAAGCGAATTCTTAGGCTCTGTGAGTATAGAAATAAGCGCATTCTCGTCAAGCGGAGATAAAACGGTTATAACCGGAAGTCTGCCGATTAGCTCTGGGATGATTCCGAACTTCACGACATCCTGAGGTAT
Organism: uncultured Ruminococcus sp.; assembly: GCA_949283135.1. Lineage (GTDB taxonomy): Bacteria > Bacillota > Clostridia > Oscillospirales > Ruminococcaceae > Faeciplasma. Next base: position 8,368 of record CASDRM010000105.1, on the reverse strand, counting down.
AACTTCCTTTAGAACCTCCCTCGACTCGTCGTTCTGATTCTTCAGGTTTCCGCCGAAGCCTATCTGAGAGGTGTCAGTTCTTCTCCTGATGATATTCTCCAAGCCATCGAATGCTCCGCCGCAGATAAACAGAATATTCTTTGTATCTATCTGTATAAACTCCTGATTCGGATGCTTCCTTCCACCCTGAGGCGGGACATTTGATACCGTTCCCTCAACAATCTTCAGCAGCGCCTGCTGAACGCCCTCACCGCTAACGTCCCTTGTTATCGAGACGTTTTCCGACTTGCGGGCTATCTTATCTATTTCGTCTATATAAATGATTCCGTGCTCTGCCGCCTCGACGTCATAATCTGCCGCCTGAATGAGCCTCAGAAGCACGTTTTCAACGTCGTCTCCTACATATCCCGCTTCGGTAAGCGTCGTAGCGTCCGCGATTGCAAATGGAACATTCAAAGTCTTAGCAAGAGTCTGAGCGAGCAGCGTCTTGCCTACTCCGGTCGGACCCAAAAGCAAAACGTTAGATTTCTGAATTTCTACATCATCCGTGTTCGAATTGCTGAGTACCCTCTTGTAGTGGTTGTACACGGCAACCGACAGAGCAAGCTTAGCCTCGTCCTGTCCTATTACATACTGGTCGAGGGCTTTTTTAATCTCCGCCGGCTTGGTCAGCTTTATCTCAGAACCCTTTGCGCCTGACGGCTTGTTGTCCAGCAGATGTCTTTCCTCAAGAATATCGTAGCAGAAGACTACGCACTCGTCGCAGATGTGTACGTCTCCCGCAGAAAACAGGCTTTTTGTTCGATTTTCCGGCTTTCCGCAAAAGTTGCACCTTTTGACGCCGGCTTCACTTCTGCCGCTATCGTTTCCAGCCAATTTGTATGCCTCCTTGCCTGTAGAAAGTGTTGCCAAGCTTCCTGAGACAGGAAGCCCGGCAACCATAAATGTATTACTGTCTTGTTATGACCTTGTCGATAAGACCGTAAGCCACGGCTTCCTCGGCTGTCATAAAGTTGTCTCTTTCGGTGTCTCTCTCGATTTCCTCGATAGATCTTCCGGTGTCGGCGGCGAGAATCTTATTGAGCTTCTCGCGTGTTTTTACCATGTGGTCGGAGTGAATTTTAATATCCGTGCACTGACCGGACAGCCCGCCGCCTATGAGAGGCTGGTGGATCATTATTTCGCTGTGAGGAAGAGCGATTCTCTTACCCTTTGCTCCTCCTGCCAAAAGCACCGCTCCCATTGACGCAGCCATTCCTACGCATATTGTCGAAACGTCGCATTTCACATACTGCATGGTGTCATATATCGCCATGCCGGCTGAAATTGACCCTCCGGGGCTGTTTATATAAAGGTAGATGTCCTTTTCAGAGTCCTGACTTTCAAGGAAGAGGAGCTGAGCTACAACTATACTTGCGGTAGCGTCGTTTACTTCGTCTGAAAGTACAATGATTCTGTCATTGAGAAGTCTCGAGAAGATATCATAAAACCTCTCACCATGACTTGTCTGTTCAATTACATTCGGTACAAGCGCCATATTTATTCCTCCTTCACAGAATACTCGCCGGTATAATTTTAGAATTAGTCAATTACTGCCTCAGCCTTGACAAGGTCAACCGCCTTGCCTACGCATACATCCTGCTTGATGCCGTCAACGCTGATATACTGCTTGACAGTCTCAACAGGCATGTTGTAGTGCTCGCTGATGGATGCGTACTCCTTTTCAACTTCCTCATCAGTAGCCTGAATGTTTTCAAGCTCAACGATTTTTTCAAGAGCGAGTCTGAGCTTAACCTGCTTCTCTGCCTGCTCTTTGTAAGTAGTCTTAAGAGAATCCATGGTGAGACCGGTGAACTTGAGGTACATGTCGAGCTTGATGCCCTGCTGAGAAAGACGCGCGGAGAGGTCATCGATCATCTCATTGACCTTGTTATCATACATAACCTCAGGAATTTCTCCCTCAACCTTTGAGATAACCTCATCCATAATCTTGGACTCAACCTCTGACTGAGCATTCTTCTCAGCGGTGTCCTCGAGCTTCTTTCTTACGTCTGCTCTGAGCTCGTCGACAGTATTAAAATCTGAGGTATCCTTTACAAAATCGTCGTCGAGTGTGGGCAGCTCGGTAGTCTTAATCTCATGAAGCTTGATCTTGAAAACTACGGGTGCTCCTGCAAGCTCCTTTGCCTGATAATCCTCGGGGAAGGTTACGTTTATGTCGAACTCGTCTCCTACATTATGACCGACAACCTGATCCTCAAATCCGGGTATAAACTGTCCGCTGCCAAGCTTGAGGGTAAACTTCTCAGCCTTGCCGCCGTCAAACGCAACTCCATCCTTGAAGCCCTCAAAGTCGATTACTACATCGTCGCCGTTCTGGCAAGCTCTGTCGTCAACATTGATGGTTCTTGAATTTCTTTCAAGCATGTGACCTATCTCATGCTCGACATCCTCGTCTGTAACAGCATTGACATTCTTTGTCACCTTTATACCCTTGTAATCCTTGATATCGATTACGGGCTTGGTGATGCAGGTCGCCTTGAACTTTACTCCGTTCTCCTTAGAAACATCGGTTACCTCAACATCAGGGGCAGTCACCAGAGTCAACTCAGCCTCCTTGACAGCCTCCTCAATAGCGGGACCGTAAACATCGTTTACTGCGTCCTCAAAGAATACAGACTCGCCGTACTCCTTCTCTATCACCTTTCTGGGTGCCTTTCCGGGTCTGAAGCCGGGAACGGTTATCTTTGACTTATTCTTAAGATAAGCCTTCTGTATGGCGTCCTCAAAAGCCTCGGCCGAAACCTCTATCTCCAATTCGTATTTATTTGTCTCTACCTGGTTTTTTGATTTTAACATTTAGATGTCCTCCTGTATAATAAAGATAACAACACACAGTATATAATTATAGCACAAAAAAATATATTTTCTATATAAAAACTATTTTTTGGCACTTTGCACAATAGTGGTAATATCAAGCGGGCTAAACTGTAGATAATCACTTGACACGAGCCTGAAATCTATGCCATACCTGGTTCCATTGACAGCTAAGCGGCAGGACGGGCCGTGCAAATGACCGTAAAAGCAAAGCTTGATAGAGTATTTTATAAGCACTTCCATGATATACTCGTTCACGGATTCTCCGTAAAGCGGCGGGTAATGTAGAAACACTACGGGATACAGCCCCCCGTCAAGCGCTGATTGAATAGATCTTTCAAGCCTCATTGCCTCACGCCTGATGACCTTTGCGTCAGATGGCTCGCTTCCGTCGTTTATCCAGCCCCTTGTCCCGCAAATACCTATGTCCTCATAGCTGTAGCAGTTATTATTAAGCACGCTCAGGCTGTCAAAACCGTTTTCCGCAAAAAATTTATCCGCCTTGGACTTTGTCGTCCACCAGTAGTCGTGGTTGCCTTTTAGTATGATCTTTTTGCCGTTAAGCTCATGGATGAACCTAAAATCCTCAAGAGCGTTGTCTAAGCCCATAGCCCAGGATATATCTCCGGGAATTACGACAGTATCCGAGGCACCGACAAGCGCCTGCCAGTTTTCCTTAAGCCGTGAGACATAATTGGTCCAGCCGCCAAAGATATCCATAGGCTTGTCACACGAAAGCGAAAGATGGAGGTCGCCTATAACAAATAATGACACAAGCCCTTCACCCTTCCTAAGAATAAAACTGACAATTTGTAAGATAATAAAACCGCAAGCAAGGCTTGCTTAGATTTTGTATTTGCTGAAAGGAACCTAATTTATGGAACAGGATAAGATCTACGGCGTAAAGTGCGGAGTATCAAACTGCATATACAACAGGGATTCTGAGGAATGTGTTGCGGGAAGCATAGATGTTTGCAGCTGCGGCTGCTCAAGCCCTAACTGCCCGGCACAGACAGAATGCAAGACCTTCAAGGCAAGAAATTGCTAAGTACCATGGGGCTTACGGATTTATTCCGTAAGCCCTTTAAGCTTATTTTATCCCCAAAAAGCCGTAGACTGCGCCTTCCATATCCTCCTTGGAGATGACGTCCTTAAATCTTACAGGCTTGGTTCTGAGTGATGAAAGAGACTCAGGAACAGGCATTCCGCTAACCTGTCTTAAGACCTCGGTAAGCTCAAACTCATCACAGTTTTCGGGAAGCTTGCCGATGGCTTCAAGCACAGACGCCGAGAACTTATACGGGCTCGCAGTTGAAGCGATCACTGCTTTAGATTTGTCACCTGTGCTCTTGACGTAGCTGTCATAAACATGGAAAGCGACAGCCGTGTGAGTATCCATTGTGTAAGAATACTTATCATAGCACTCTTTGATAGCCTCCTTTGTCTCCTCCTCGGTTGAGAAGCCTCCAGCGAATGTCTCGGAAAGCTTCTCCTTGATCTCAGGAGTGACCTCAAACCTGCCGGTACTTCCAAGCTCGGAGTAAATCTTTTTGATGTACTCGTCATCGCAGCCGGAAAGAATGTAGAGAAGCCTTTCAAGGTTTGATGATATAAGGATATCCATAGACGGAGACATGGTCGTGTAGAACTTTCTGTTGCGGTCGTATACTCCGGTTTTGATAAAATCCGTTAGCACGTTGTTCGAGTTAGACGCGCAAACAAGCTTGTTTATCGGAACGCCCATCATTTTTGCATAGTAAGCCGCTAAGATGTTGCCGAAGTTTCCCGTAGGAACGCATACATTTATTTTCTCTCCGAGCTCGATTTCTCCTGCCGATACAAGGTCTGCATACGCGGATACATAGTAGATTATCTGAGGAGCGAGCCTGCCCCAGTTGATAGAATTCGCACTTGAGAACATCATGTTATTTTGCTCGAGCTTCTTTGCCACGCTGTGGTCGGTAAATATTTTCTTGACGCCGGTCTGTGCATCGTCAAAGTTTCCCTTGATAGCGCAGACAGCGACGTTTTTGCCTTCCTGAGTGGTCATCTGGAGCTTCTGCATTTTGCTGACTCCGTCTACCGGGTAAAATACAAGTATCTGAGTGCCCTCTACATCCTTAAAGCCCTCTAAAGCCGCTTTTCCGGTATCTCCCGAGGTTGCCACCAAAATTACTACCTTCTTGTCAATGCCGAGCTTTTTGACGGAAACAGTCAAAAGATAAGGCAGTATCTTAAGAGCCATATCCTTAAACGCACAGGTTGTTCCGTGCCATAGCTCAAGCATGTATCTGCCGTCGAATAGATGAGCAATCTCAGTTATGCTCTCGGTGTCAAAATTCTTAAGGCTGTACGCACCGTTCACGCAGTAATTTATCTCAGCCTCAGTGAAATCGGTGAGGTATTTTGCGAAAATTGCGGCAGCTCTTTCATTGTAGCTCTTATCGCAAAGGGAATTTATCTCATCAAGTGATATTGACGGTATTTCGCAAGGAACGAAAAGTCCGCCGTCCTCAGATATGCCCTGAGCTATCGCCTGAGCTGAACTTACCCTAAGGCTTTTATTTCTCGTACTCTGATAATACATAGTGTTATCTCCTCTACTACGCTATAGTATTTTGTTTATATTTCATGCAGTAAATGCCCGCTGGAAATACTTAAAATCGGTTACCTCTTTGCCGCTGACCTCTACAATCGCAACATCAAATACGCACGACAAGGTTATTTCATGCCTTTCGATATACGCCTGCGCCGTCCTTACAAGTCTTGATATTTTAGACTTGGTTATAGCAAATTGTCCGTCTGTCAAGGGATTAGGCTTGCGCGTCTTGACCTCTACAAAGTGGATAACGCTGCCCTTCTTGGCGACAATATCAATTTCACCGCCTCTTATGGAAAAATTCCTCGCAAGTATTACGCAGCCATTTCTTTGCAAAAATTCGCATGTGAAGTCTTCGCCTATGTCGCCTATCTGCCTTGAGCTTAAATTAGAGTTCATGTTACTTTTCATCAAGATTTTTAAGAAAGCTCTTCCTGTGAACATGGCTTATGCCGTATTTTTTTATCAGCTCGTAGTGAAGCTTTGTCGGATAGCCGTTGTGCTTGGCAAAGCGGTACTCTGGGTACAGCTTATCAAGCTCACGCATGTATCTGTCCCTTGAAACCTTGGCAAGAATGGATGCGGCAGCTATTGACTGCGACAATCCGTCCCCCTTTACGACTGTGCACACTTCGCAGCTTAACTCCGGCTTTCTGTTGCCGTCTACCAAAGCGGCGTCGACCGAGACTTCAAGACCGTCTACTGCCCTCTTCATTGCCAGCATCGCCGCTCCGAGAATATTCAATTTTTCAATCTCTTCTACCGACGCGCTTGCAACGCAATACGCTCTCGCCTTTGAAACAATTATATCATATAGATGCTCTCTTCTTTTTGCGGAAAGCTTTTTTGAGTCGTCAATGCCGTCTATTATCGTATCCGGGTCAAATATGACCGCGGCGGCGTACACGTCTCCGGCAAGAGGACCTCTGCCCGCCTCATCGACCCCGCATATCACCGGATACCTTTTTCTTGCTTCAGCGTCAAACTCATACAGCGTCATGCTTATCCTCCGGAGTCTCAAGCGTTATTTTTCCGAGCTTACCGGAGCGAAACTCATCAAGGAGTATGTTGGCAGCTCTTTCGGTGTTAATCTCACCACCCGATATGAGAAATCCTCGTTTTTTCCCTATCGCACAAAGTACGTCATAATCATCCATTTCGTCAGATAAGGCTATGGAATACCTTTCCGTAAGCGCTTCGGGATTGACCGCGCGCATCTTAGCGATAAACTCGCAGGCAAGAGCCTCCATATCCATTATATCATCCTTTATAGCCCCGGTAAAAGCGAGGCACAATCCGACATTCTTATCCGAAAACTTTGGCCACAGAACTCCAGGCATGTCCAAAAGCTCGATATCAGAGGAAACTGATACCCACTGCTTTCCCTTTGTTACTCCCGGGCGGTCTTCAACCTTAGCCCTTTTCGAACCGGCAAGACGGTTTATCAGCGAGGACTTGCCCACATTCGGTATTCCGACAATCATCAGCCTTATGGCCTTGCCGGTCATTCCCCTGCTCGCCCACCTTTCGATAGTTTCCTGAAGCATATCCTTTATTACAGGAACTATCCTTTGAACATTCTTTCCGCTCTTGCAGTCGGTAGCAATGGAGGTCACTCCTATGTTCTTGTAGTATTCCAGCCATCTGGCTGTTAAAGCGTCGTCGGCTGTGTCACATTTATTCAGCAGCACCAGTCTGGGCTTTCTGCCGACAAGTCTGTCCATCTCAGGATTTCTGCTTGAATACGGTATCCTTGAGTCTGTAACCTCTATGACAGCATCGACAAGCCCGAGGCTTTCGGTCATTATCCGCCTAGTTTTAGCCATATGACCGGGAAACCACTGTATTGAAAGCTTTTCGTTAATTTTAGCTCACCCTTTAATTGTATGGAATATCAAACAGGAAAATCATCCTGCAATAATTACTCAGAAGAACTTGGTATTCGGGAAAAGCCTCAAGACGACCTTGCCAAGAATATCATCCCTTGATATAAGCCCCACATCCGGGTGTCTTGAGTCCTTTGAGCCCTGACGGTTATCGCCCATGCAGAAGTAATAGCCCTCTTCAACTGTTATCGGGTAGTCAAATGCTCCTTCGTCATTGAGAGTGAGATTATTTATATACGGCTCGTCAAGAAGCTCTCCGTCCACAAACACCTCGCCGGTAGAGAAATCTATGTCTACTGTCTGCCCTCCTACTGCTATTACTCTTTTTACAATGACCTCATCAAGCCCATCGCAGTTGGCGGAAATTATATCTCCCTGCTTAGGAGTGTAGAACAGACTCCACAGCACCAGAAAATCACCGTTGGTAAGAGTAGGCACCATTGAGCTTCCGTTTACTATCGCCGTTCTTGCGACAAAAGTAAAAACAAGAACTACTATTACGAATGTTACAACAATAGATTTTATCCAGTCTATCGACTCATCTATGAAGTTCTTTTTAGAGTTGCCGCTATTTTTAGAATTGCCGCCGGCAGGAGTCTCTTCCATTCTCTCTTTCGAGCTTAATTCAGCACTCATTATGACCCGACCTTTCCGAAATTTGCTTATAAAATATTCATTTTATTTTAGCAAATTTTCTTTTGCTTTGCAATACTATTTTGCAACATTTACGAGCGTTTAAATAAATTTAATCAGACTCCGAATATGGCTATAAAAAACAAGCGCCTCACAAAAAGCTTTCAGGCTTTATGTAAGACGCGCCATAGTCTATTCACGCCAGCATACGATAGAGCGTGTGTAGTCGTTATAAATGTACCATGTAAGGACATATGTCCCGGGCGCAAACGAATAATTGTTTATCAGCGTTTGCTGGTATAGACCATCCACTACCTTTGATTTTACGCTAAGATAGTCGGATTCACTCTCGAACTGTGCAGACCAAACCCTT
>CASDRM010000104.1 GCA_949283135.1 uncultured Ruminococcus sp. | reverse complement strand
TATGTCCGACGTGCATTCCGGCTCCGGATGGATAGGGAAACTCGACAAGGGCATAAAACTTCTTCTTAGACGTGTCTATATGCGCCTCAAAGGTCTTGTTCTCCTCCCAAAATTTCTGCCATTTCCTCTCAACGGCATCAAAGTTATATTTCATCAATACCAGTCCTTTAAATCAAAAATGATTTATCATTATATCACAGTAAAGTGGCTATGTCAACCTCCTCACCATCGCTCCACAGCTTCTCAAGCGCGTAATCCGCTCTTGTGTCCTTATAGAAAACATGTACGATTATGTCGGTATAATCCATAGCAATCCAGCTCGCGCCGTCTATTCCCTCGATATGGTCCGGCTTCTCGCCCTTCTCTCCCAACTTAAACTCCACCTCATCGGCAAGTCCCCTTGTATGCGTAGTAGAGGTACCGTGAGCGATAACAAAGTAATCCGCGATTATGGTCAGGTCGCCTATTCTGATGACCTTGATGTCAACTGCGTTCTTTGAATCGAGTGCCCTTACGATTTCTGTCAACTTTTCCTTCTGCGTCATGTTATCACTTTCCTTTTCTAAGTCATGTTTTTTATGTTCGTCTCAAGATCCTTATATTTGTCGTTCACAGGATTTTCTTCGCTAATCGCCACAAGTCCGAGTTCCTCAGGATAGCATACATCCCCCTTTGAGCGAAATCGCTCGTTCAACAGGCTTGCAGCGCTCTCGACATCGGCGGCGTATACCTTTCTTCCCTCAAAATCCGCATCAGCTCCCGGAAGAAGCCATATATGGGAGTTCTCGGTCCGTACTTCGTTTGAGATGCTCGCCAGCTCGGTAATCTCGGATAAGTTCATATCGGTGTCTATTCCGTTTGCTATTACTCCCAGAAGCTGAGCGAACCATACCGGCGCTCCCTTTTGGTTCAAATGCACGATGACCCCGGCAATCAGCCGCCTGTACGCCTCGATATTCTCCCGACTGCCGATTAAATATGCCTCGCTGTCGGAAGCTATCCTCTCGGCGATGCTCTTTGTGATTACCCTCTCTCCGCTGACAAGCCGGTAATCGCCTATCATCGCCTCGTCCTCGATTTTTACCTTAACTCCGCCAAGAGCCGCGACACAGTCGGAAAAATCGTCGATATCCATCGTTATGCTGCCGTCTATCTTAAGCGAAAGAGCCTCGGAAACAGCGATACCGTATATTCCCTCACGGTATGCCGTTGACAGCTCTCCCTTAAACCCGTCAGCCGTTATAAGCGCGCAGGGCGGCAGCTCAAGTATATCAAGGGTGTGCAGGTCAAGGTCAAACGAAAATATATGACTGCGGCAAAGAGAGCCGTCGTCGGTAATTGAAAAGATTATGTTTTTCTTTTTCGTCACCGTATCAAAGCTATAGCCCATGGAAGTGTAGCGGTCTACGTCCGAGACCGGCTGCCTCGCGGCGACAATCTTTTTTGCCGCTGACTGCGCAAGACTCAAAAACGTATAGGTTGCGGCTGCCGATACAGCGCAGGTAATTGAAATTACTATCGCGAGCTTTCTTTTGTAGCTTAAGCGTTTGAGCATATCTCAGCCTCAAAGGGCGGTGACTTCCTTTAGCTCCTATTTATCTGACTTTTCAAGACTCAGCCTGTAGCTTGTGTACTCGTTATACGCGGCAAGGGTACAAGCGGGTATGGTCCTCACATGAGCGCAGGAATAGCTCACGGAAAACTTCATCGCCTCATACATTCCAAGATTAAGATCTCTTCTTGCGCACTCACGCATCTCGTCCACTCCGGGGTAATCCCTCTCGGCGGAAATGAGATCCGCTATGTACACTATCTTCTCAAGAGTAGTCATTCCTCCCTTTGCCACGGTATGATACCTGACCGCAGATAACACCTCCGTGTCAGTAACGCCGAAGCTCTCCTTTAGGTATACCGCTCCCGCAATTCCGTGATAGGTCTTTGGAGCGTTAAGCTCGACAGGGTCTACCGGAAATTCGCTTCTTTTGACAAGCTCAAGCTGCTTATCAAAGGGTATTTCCTTGCAGATATCGTGCACCAGTCCGGCAAAGTACGCTTTATCGAGGTCACAATCGTTTAGCCCAGCAAGTAAAAGCGCCTCGTCCGCGACATTCATCGAATGGGTAAATCTTTTCTCGGAAAGATTCTCATGAAGGTACTGCACATACCTATTATACCTTGATTTGTCAAAATTATATAGATTATTTTTGTGAATGTATTCCTCTACCTTCACGGGTATCATTCCTCCTGGGTTGGATTTTGCGTACAGCATAGCCCTGACAGCGGTCGAGGACACCTGCGCCGGCTCGCAGCCAAGAAGTATGCAGCGAGTGCCAAGCTCATCCTTTACTCTCTGAGCGCTTTTCTTGAGCTCCTCGCTGTCGTCACCCGTTCTTGAAAAGCACAATAGCGTGGCAAGCTCTGAAATCCTGTCAGAGCGGTACCAGCGGGAAAAGCTCTTTAGCATGTCGCTTCCCACAACGAAATAAAGCTCGTCCGAGGGATACAGCGACTTGAAATGCTCAAGAGTGTTCACAGTATAGCTTTTTCCCTCTATGCCCATTTCATAGTCGGATACCTCCACCCCGGGAATTTCCGACACTGCAAGCCTGCACATATTCAGCCGGTGAATATCCGGCAAAAGGCTGCTTGCAGACTTGTGAGGAGGAATATGGTCCGGCATGAGTATCAGCCTGTCAGGCTTCAGCTTATCGTGTATATAGCTCACAACTCTTACATGCCCGTTATGAATAGGGTTAAACGTACCGCCGAATATAACTATTTTCATTTCACAAGCTCGATCTGCGGCTTCTCGGGATTGCGCTTGTACAAAACTGCCTTTGATCCTATAGTTATGACTACCTCCGCGCCGATTTTGGAAGCTATCTCGTTTGCCGCCTCAGACGCCGTGTACATTGAGTTGTCAAGGCATTTTATCTTGACTATTTCATGCGCTCTCAGATAATCGTCTATCTGGATAACCTGAGCGTCGTTTACTCCGCCCTTTCCGACCTGAAACACCGGGTCAAGTCCTGCGGCTATTCCCTTAAGCTGGGCTCTCTGTTTTGATGTAAGCATGTTTCGCCTCCTCTTATATCACTTATTATCATTTATTTTTAAGAAACTCTTCCAGCTTGCGCAGAGCGACTCCTCGGTGGCTGACAGCGTTTTTCTCATCGTCAGAGAACTCGGCGAGGCTTCTGTCGCCGACCATAAAAATCGGGTCGTAGCCGAAGCCGTGGTCGCCGACTCTCTCATAGCCTATCCTGCCCTCTATTTTTCCGTCGAACTGGGTCATTTCTCCGTTTTCATCTATGTATGTTATCACACATACAAACCGAGCAGTTCTCTTTTCATCCGGAACACCTTTTAGCTTGTCCATGACCAGGTAGCAGCGCTCTATGTCGTCTACCTGTGGTCCTCCGTACCTTGCGGAATATACTCCCGGCTCTCCTCCGAGAGCGTCCACCTCGAGTCCCGAATCATCAGCTATTGTCGGGGTGTGAAGAATGTCGTACAAAGCCTTGGCTTTAATGGCGGAGTTCTCCGCAAATGTGGTTCCCGTCTCGTCCGCCTCCATGTGGACTCCTGCCTCGCTCTGTGACTTTACCTCAAATCCGTACGGCGAGAGTATCCTCTTGACCTCGCGAAGCTTGTCCTTATTGTTAGACGCCAAAATCAAATCCATATAACACACGCCTCCGTATATATTCCTTCGTATAGTCAGTTCTCAAAGAGGGCGTCGATAAAGTCCCTGGCGCAAAACGGCTGTATATCCTCTATCTTCTCGCCTACCGTTACCAGCTTTACCGGTATCTTAAGCTCGTTGGATATCGGTATGACTATTCCGCCCTTTGCAGTGCTGTCAAGCTTGGTCAGGATTATTCCGGTGATATCGGCAGCCTCGTTAAACTCTCTTGCCTGATTTACGGCGTTCTGACCGGTAGTAGCGTCAAGAGCTATAAGCACCTCAAGCGCGCAGCCCTCAGCCTTGGAATGAACTATCTTCGATATCTTGGAAAGCTCCTGCATCAGGTTTTTCTTAGTGTGAAGCCTTCCGGCCGTATCCACAATGACTACGTCGGCGTTTCTTGCCTTTGCCGCGTCCATGGCGTCGTACACCACCGACGCGGGGTCAGAGCCCTCGGCGTGCTTGATGATATCCGCACCAGAGCGGTCGCACCACACCTGGAGCTGGTCAATGGCGGCAGCTCTGAAGGTGTCGGCAGCGGCTACAAGAACCTTTTTGCCCTGCTGAATTAGCTGGTATGACAGCTTGCCTATCGTGGTCGTCTTGCCCGCTCCGTTTACTCCTATGACGAGTATGACAGAAGGCTTAGTGGAAAGGTCAAGAGGCTGATCCTCACCGAGCATATCAGATATGATATCCTTAAGTGCCTGCCTGATTTCCGAAGTGTCAGTGATCTTATCCTCCTTGACCTTCTTTCTTAGGTTTTCCACAATTTCTTCGGAGGTCTTTCCGCCGAGGTCGGACAAAATCAGCGTTTCCTCAAGCTCGTCATAGAACTCCTCGTCTATATTCCTGCCTCCGGACAGAAGCGAGTTGATCCCGTCCATAAGGCTCGATTTTGTCTTTGAAAGCCCGGCTTTCAGCTTGTCAAAAAAGCCCATAATAATCTCCTTTTAGTTATTTTCGGTAAAGGACACTTCCGAAACATCCATCTTTAAGAGCTTGGAAACTCCCTTTTCCTGCATCGTAACGCCATACAGCACATCCGCTTCCTCCATCGTTCCACGCCTGTGGGTAATCAGTATGAACTGGGTGGTATCGGTGAAGTTGCGCAGATATTGCGCGTATCTTGTTACGTTTACATCATCAAGCGCAGCCTCTATCTCGTCGAGTATACAAAAAGGCGAGGGTCTGAGCTTGAGTATCGCAAAGTAAATCGCTATTGCGACAAAGGACTGCTCTCCGCCCGATAAAAGCGAGAGGTTCTTTATCACCTTTCCCGGGGGCGCGACGTTTATTTCTATTCCGGACTCCAGGACATTTTCCGGGTCTGTGAGCTTGAGCTCCGCCCTGCCTCCGCCGAACAGCTCGACAAATATGCTCTTGAAGTTGTCGTTTATCTTATTGAAGCTTTCGGTAAATATCTCGCG
>CASDRM010000103.1 GCA_949283135.1 uncultured Ruminococcus sp. | reverse complement strand
CCGATTTCTTTCGGGTTCGGCGTTATCTTTATGCCTTGTCGCCAACTGATTAGCGTGGCATCCTTTTTAGTTCCCCATAACATGTCGGAGCAGGTCTTGCAAGGCTTGCTCCGGCTTTTTTACAATAGTCAGAACGCACTCACGCTCCTATGCCCGGCTGCCGTGGTTCTCCTCGCTTAAGTATGCCACTCGCAAATTTATAAAAGCAGCTTTCTTTATATAGGCTTTACTCAGAATTTACTATACTCAAGATACAAAATTAACTTAGATATGTTATAATGGTTGACAGAACGGGTTATATTTTTTATTATAGTCAATGGGCTCTATCGTTTCCAAGGAGCCGTCAATAAAAATATGGAGGAACAAAAACAAATGCCTTCTACCTACGCGCACTACCGCTTCGGAAACGAAGTGCTTCAGCAGCTTCCCGAAAAACAACAAAAGATCATTCAATCAAACATAAGCATATATAATGTAGGGCTTCACGGACCCGACCTTTTATTTTACTACCACCCGCTGACGTCAGACCCTATAAACCGTATAGGGTACCATACCCACGAGCTGCCCGCAATAAGCTTCTTTAAGCCTGCGGGAAACGTGCTCTTAGAAAACAATTTTGCGCCCTCTTACGCCGCTTATGTCTACGGCTACCTGTGTCACTTCGCTCTCGACCGGGAGTGCCACGACTATATTGCAGAAAAAATATCCGCAAGCGGAGCGGGACACGCTCACATAGAAGTATCTTTCGACCGCAGCTTGCTTGAAGCGGACGGCTTCGACCCGGTCAAAAAAAGACTTACTGAGCACATCAACGCCGCCCAAGAGATGTCGAAGGTAATAAGCAATTTTTATCCGGGCGTCACTCCGAAAAACATCCACCACGCCATTAGATCTATGGTATTCTACAGCGGGCTTCTGAGAGCTCCGAACAAAATCAAAAGAGGCATCATCTGCGCGATTCTCAAGCTCTCCGGCAACTATCGCGAGATGAGAGGCATGCTGATGGACTACGAGCCCGACCCTGTGTGCGCAGACAGCGACAAGATACTCATGCAAAGATATAAAAGCGCGATTCCCAAGGCTGTCAAGCTGATAACCGAATTTGAGGATAGCGTCAAAGGCAATATCCCATTTGATCCGCTTTACCGCTACTCCTTTGACTCTACACTTCAGGACGAGAAGAAATGATAATATGGAGGATGGTCAAATGAATTTCAAGCTTACTTCTGAGGAAAAAAAGTGGGTTTTGTACGACATCGGAAACTCCGCTTTCGTATTGATGGTATCTACTCTGATACCAATCTTCTTTAACGCTCTATCTCAGAACGGCGGGCTAAGTGAAGACGATTATCTCGCGTTCTGGGGCTACGCAGCATCGGCGGCTACTCTAATAATTGCGGTCGCAGGACCTATACTCGGCGCGGTATCTGACCGCCGAGGAAGAAAGAAGCCGCTGTTTGCTTTGATGGTTCTTATCGGCATAGTCGGCTGCACGAGCCTCGGATTTATTGAAAGCTGGCTGCTCTTCCTCATAGTCTTCATAATCACCAAGGCCTGCTACTCCGGAAGCCTGATATTCTACGACTCTATGCTCCCGGACATAACCGATAACGACAGAATGGACAATGTCTCCGCTCAGGGCTACGCATGGGGCTACATCGGAAGCTGCGCCCCGTTTCTTGTTTGCCTTGGACTTTACATTTCATCTCAGTTTGACGCTGTCGCAGGCTTTTTCGGAATGAGCGCGGCTCAATACGGCAAGATAACCACAATCCTCTCCTTTGTAATAACGGCGGTATGGTGGCTTCTTTGCACGCTCCCACTCTACCGCTCATATAACCAGAAGCACTATGTTGAGGACTCAAGGTGGCAAAACGACCTCAAGCGCCTCGGTCACACTATCGTGGATATCGCCAAGGACAAGCGTGTGCTTCTTTTTGTCGTCGCGTTCTTCTTCTACATAGACGGCGTTTACACCATTATAGACATGGCGACCGCCTACGGTACGGCTCTCGGATTTGACACTATCGGTCTTCTGATTGCGCTTTTAGTCACCCAGATAGTCGGCTTCCCTGCGGCAATCGTGTTTGGACGGCTTTCAAAAAGGGTGTCCTCTGTCCTTTTGCTGTCTATATGCATTGCAGCCTACTTCGGCATAGCGGTGTTCGCGATGCTCATGAACCAGCAGATCCACTTCTGGATCCTTGCCGTCATAGTCGGTCTTTTTCAGGGCGGGATACAGGCGCTCTCCCGTTCCTACTTCGCCAAGATAATACCTCCGGAGAAATCGGGCGAGTACTTCGGGCTTTTGGATATATGCGGCAAGGGGGCGTCCTTCCTCGGCACAATGACCGTCAGCGTTGTAACCCAGATAACCAACAACGGCAGCCTCGGCGTCGGAGCGATTGCGATATTCTTTATCATCGGACTTGCCTTCTTCCTATATTCCGTGAAGCTGCAAAAGGACGCGGGCGCAGGAAAATAAGCTTAGACCTTAAAGCAGGCTGCTCCACTTTGGAGCCGACCTGAAATTCATCTCGAACAAAGCTCAATTCCCCGCCGAACGTGATGTTCGGCGGGGAATTTTCAGTTATGTACCATAAACACGTTTAATCGCTTCCCATGTGATAATGTCTGATTCTGACGAAATCAATCCAAATATGAAAAAGCATGATATTGCCAAAAAAACAATTGCAATTATAAGGTGAGTCAGCCCATTCTTTAAAAGATTGCATATACTGAATATAAAATACATTACACCGAATAATAGCGCAGCAACTAATATCCAATCAAAAATTGATGAAAAAGAGTCATCCAGCATCACATACGGTATAGCGTATAAAAAAACTCCAAGTCCAAGCGGAACCATAGATATTACCGACGCAATTATGCCACATATACGGTGCTTTACTGAATTTCGAAAATAAAAAATAACTCCAATTATAAAAGATACAGCCAAGTATACTATTATCGATAAAATCAGGTGTTGACAAATCCAATATGAGGTTTGAAGAACCGCACCGCCAATCATCAGGAACGGAATCGATATAAATATGAATAAGGCAAACCATCCCCATCCGTCGCTGTCCACAACATAGGGAGTTCCTTGTTTTGTATCGTCAATGTCTTTCCATATAGGGCTAAAAGCCGACATCTTTCTACCTGCTTTCCTCCTGGTGTTTTTTCACTTTTAAGTAGATATATCTTCCAATGCCCAACAAAGCTATGAATATACTTATAAGATAAGCTGCTAAAGCACAAACAACGATTATTACAGCTCCAATAACGATATTGCCTGAAAACAGTGCCCCAATGGTGCCTATTCCGAACAAATTCTTTATAGCCCCGAACCCCCACATGAACAATACTATAAATAGAACGATTCCGCCAAGAGACATGACCGGCTTAGCCACAGTTTCAAGGCTTAACAGCGACAATATTACGCCAATAACGCTCAAAACTGCTCCCACACATGTAAGAATCACTTTTTTTTGAAGGTTTATAATCTGAAGATCCTCTGTTTCACCAAATAATTTTGAAAACATCTAATTTTCCTCCTCTTTTTAATATAAAATTATTTGTCGTCTTTTACCAATGAAATCTCCCTGCCCTCTATGGAAATCACCAAGCGGTCTTCTGTCAGTTCCTCAATGTCCATTAGAATCACTTCATCACCGAATGGATTAGAGAGCATAATGGTATCCTCCGACATAGTCCATGTTGCGCTGTCGGCATCATTCCCGTTAAAGCCGATTGCCGTACCGTTCTCGTAAAACTCAAAGCCAGTATCAGAGCCGTCTTCAAAAATCCACCGCCCCACGATCGAGTCCGAAGCAGATTTGGGACCGCAAGCAGTCAGCAACAACATCAAAAGCAAAGCACCGGTTAACACAGCATTCTTAATAAATCCTATCTTTTTCATTTCTGTAACCTCCAGTCGTTTGGCAAATTATTTACTTTCAAACAGTGAAACCTTATATTTGACCAACTTTCTTATTTCCTTTTCCCACTAAAATGTCTTTTCGCAACTATTTGCTTTTCACTATTCAGGATCTACTATTATTCCATCTGTTCCCACAGCATCTAATATAAAGTTGATATCCTTGTCAACCCTTGTGAGAATAACCTCTCCCGTCGTTACACGATACCCGTCATAGAGCGAATCATATATCTGATAACATGTCTGAGTACCGCCATCTACAATACCGCTCTCATTGACTGCCGTATCATTTTGCGGATTTAATGTTATAAGCATAAAACTCTCATTACTTTTATCAGACTTCAGTTTCAGCTCTTCCGTAGCAGTATTGTTTCCCGTCTCATCAGAATAAATATAAAGCTCATATTCCTCAGCAGGCAGGGTAGTTTTCATTTCTTCAAGTCTATTTATTTCGTCTTTATTTAGAGTATAAACAGCATCGGCAATTCCCTCAATGTATTCCTGAGGCAAATCGTATGCGTACTCAGTAGTACGATTAAAGCCGTCAAGAGCATATACTAACTCACACCAGTTTGAAAATAGATTGTATGCGTCTTCATATGAAAGTATGAGAAACCTGTTTTCATCCTCGTCATCATACTCTCTTTTTATGTACTTCCAGTCCTCTTCTGTATAAATTCCGTCTTCAAATCCCCATTCGTAAAAAATATTGAATATATTTTCTCCTTCTTCAGGACCTTCAAACGCATCATAAACCTTGCTGACTGCGTTATAGCACTTATTTGTGAAGAAATTTAAAGTTATTTCTTTGTCTTCTTCAGATAATGAATCAATGAACGGAAGAGAA
The DNA here is from genome assembly GCA_949283135.1 of uncultured Ruminococcus sp. Lineage (GTDB taxonomy): Bacteria > Bacillota > Clostridia > Oscillospirales > Ruminococcaceae > Faeciplasma. The sequence continues at coordinate 508 of CASDRM010000103.1, read as the reverse complement.
GACGACAAATATTCCCTTATTTCACTTTTACTAATTGCATTTTCTGGCACATCATAGCCAAAGTGTGTTGCACATTCTTTTGCAGAAGAATATACGTCAATGACATACGAACTTGTGTCTTTTAATCGTTCTATCTCTTCATCGCAATAAGAAATAATATCCTCCATTTTTGAACTGGTGACTGCTTCCACTATTTCTTCGTCGCTCATCTGAGAAAGATCCCCAAGTTTGAGACCCAGCTTATAATATAATTGTGATATGTATGTCCCATCCTCGTTAAGTACAACAACATATTCGGCATCGCTGTCTTTGGAAATTTTCGAATCATACACAACAAACCAAATTGTTTGACGACCATCTATATACTCGCTTAAAGTATACTCGTTTTTATTCGTAATTTTACCGCACGATGTCATTAGCGACATAATAAAAACAGCAAGCAAACACATTACAACTAACTTTTTCATTTCTCTTCCTCTTTCTCTGAGTACAATAAAGTGTACATTTT
>CASDRM010000102.1 GCA_949283135.1 uncultured Ruminococcus sp. | reverse complement strand
TTAGATGAGCAGGCAGATAAGTCCTGAGCAGCCCTCGTTGATTATGCGCTCTACAGCCTCTCTCAGCTTTTCCCTTGCGTCATCAGGCAGACGGTAGAGCTTGGAGTGAAGCCCCTCATTGACAAGCTCGGACAGCGACTTGCCGAAAATATTTGTCTCCCAGATCTTTGACGGATCGTCCTCAAAGTCGCTCATAAGGTAAGATATAAGCTCCTCGGACTGCTTTTCCGAGCCGACTATCGGAGCGACCTCGGCGCCGATATCCGCCTTGATAAGGTGTATTGAGGGGGCGTTTGCCTTCAGCCTTACTCCGTATTTACCTCCCTGCCGGATTATCTGCGGTTCGTCGAGGCTCATTTCATACTGCTCCGGCATCACAATGCCGTAGCCTGTTTCGTTTACCTGCTCGAGCGCCTGAGAGAACTTTTCAAACTGCTTCTTAAAGCTGACCAGCTCTAAAATCTTTGGCATGAGCTCATCCTCTCCGCGCAGGGTTATGCCGGTTTCCTCGCTGAGAATTTTATAGAACAGCTTGTTGTCCAGGCTGACGCTCAGCCTGCACACTCCCGTGCCGAGGTCAACCGAACTTATCTCTGAGCCGGCGACATCCTCGCACTCTGCTATTGCGTCGGAAAGCTTGCGTACGTCTCTGATGTATTTGACTTCGAGCGCGGATTGCTTTATGCCGTCGAACAGCTCGTTTTTGAGCCAATGACCCTTGCGAAGCGAATTTACCCACCTCGGCATGCTTACGTTTATCTCCTTGACCGGGAAGGCGTATAAAAGCTCAGATAGGATATTTAAGATATCCTCCTTTGTCATGGTGAGGCAGTTTATCGGCATTACGGTCACTCCATAGCTTTCCTGCATGCTCTTGCAAAGAGTAGCAGCCTCCTCAGAGCGCTCGTTTTCGGTGTTCATAAGTACTATGAAGGGCTTGCCGATTGCCTTCAGCTCGTCTATTACCCTCTGCTCGCACTCGGCGTACTCGTCGCGCTCAAGACCGGTCACACTTCCGTCTGAGGTTACGACCACGCCTATGGTCGAGTGCTCGGTTATCACCTTCTGCGTGCCTATTTCTGCCGCCATGTTAAAGGGTATTTCAGAGTCAAACCAAGGAGTTCTCACCATTCTCGGAGCGTCGTTTTCTATGTAGCCCATTGCGCTGGGTATGATATAGCCTACGCAGTCTATCATTCTTACGTTTACGGTGGCGATGTCGTCTAAGCTGACAGCTACCGCCTCCTCAGGTATGAACTTAGGCTCGGTAGTCATTATCATTTTCCCGGCGGAGGCTTGAGGAAGCTCATCCACCGTCCGCTCTCTCATATATGCTTCCTTGATGTTTGGTATTACGAGCGTCTCCATAAATCTGCGGATAAACGTAGATTTTCCGCTTCTGACGGGGCCCACTACGCCGATGTAGATATCCCCTCCGGTTCGCTCTGATATGCTTTTGTAAAGGTTGTCAGTTGTCATTATTTTGCTCCTTATATCAGTCTACAATCGGTATAAGTATCATTTTGGGCTCGCTGAGTCTCTCGCAGTCGAGCTCGTTTTCCTCTGTTATGGCTGCTACGGCGGCATGGCATCTTTTTGCGATTTCCCACGGTTCTTCTCCTGCCTCGGCGTAGTAGAGCTTTATGGCGATGTCCCTGTCGGATTCGATAGGTCTTGACTCGTCAAGCGCAACACCGCTTATAAAGCTTCGCTCAGACTCCTCGTATAGATATCCGGATAGCTTGATATCCACATTCACCTCGAGCGCGTTTGAGGATGTGAGGTTGTAGGAAGCGGAGTTAACCATTGCGTGAACCTCTGCGCTCGCGCAGATTTCCTGTGCGCTCCCCGCTATCCTGTGCTCAAGCTGTTCTGTGGTTTCGAGGTATATAGGCATGCCTGACTCATTTTTGGCGTAGGCGTAAATGGTAATTCTTCCTCTTAGGATTATTTCGCCGTCTTTTAGCTGCTCGCAGGTTATTCTTCCTACCTCCGCTCCCGCGTATATGACCGAGCGTATCTCACCGTCATTATAGGTAAGCGACGATTTTTGACGGTGGCTCTCATTTATCGGAACCGGTATGCACTCTATGCTTTCACGGCAGCTTTCAAGCTCGGCTTCATAAAGGGTAGAGAAGCCGTCGGTAGCAAGCTCCGCGCTCTCAAACTTCATGGCGAGGCAGCTTATGTCTATGCCGAGCTCACAGTTTACGCTCGGTGTATCCGTCTTTGACGACGGCTTGATCTCGCAGCTTGCCACATTGGCGTCCAAAACAAGGTCGTATCTCTCGTCAAGCCCCTCTATGTCGGATATCTGTGAAAAGGGGATGTTGAACTTTATGCTTTGCGGCTCAGCCGAGCCCTCGGGCATGTAAAGAAGGGACACCTCAGCTTCGCCTTTGGTAAGCAGCTTTCCGGAGAGGATTTTCTTTTCAAAGCTGATTACAGACGAGTCTGCTCGGACTACCGTTTTTAATGCCGGGTAATATGTGCCGAGCTCCACATCGTCAACTACCGTTACTCGCTTTGTGACGGCGATTCTTCTTGACGGATAGGTTATGAGGCTCTTTTTGAGCTGTATTCCTCCTCCTGACGCTCCGCTTACAGCCTGTCGGGTTTCGTCAGCTGTGACGCTGACTGCAACGGAGATAATGCCTCTGATGTCCACGCGCCGCTTGTTGACCACCCTGCAGCTTACGCTGTCAGTATAGGGAGAAAGGCAGACCCTCATAGACTTTGCCGCCTGACCGAGCTCCTGGCTCTTGCCGTAGCTAAGAACCTGTTCGACCGCGCTTATTTCTCCCGACTCCGACACATAGACAAGTCTTACCTTTGCTGCCAGCTCATACTCAAGCTTTGTCCCGTTCAGGCTCCGCTTTTGAATGAATGGCAGAAGCCGTATGTTCAACACCTTGTAGATCTCTGGGTAGTAGTCTGGCAGAATATAGTCAAGCTCAGACGACTGCTGCACCACACCGTCATAGATTGTTTTGCGGACGGTGAAGTTTTCCCTTATAAGCTTATAATCCATAATATCCTCCTGAGTCCTTTGTAGATAAGGTTTTATGCTATATCTATATTCAGCTTGTTTATCGATAATTACCTTAATGCGCAGGCTTCTTAAAATATTTTGTAAGCAGGTTGAGCTTTTCTGAAAGGTATGCTATAATAGGGCAGAATATGTGAACGGGAGAGGACAACTCATGGCTGACAGAGCAATCATGACCGCCATAGGCGAGAACGGCGAGATTATCGACTGCGACGTGCTCTTTACATTTAAGAATACGGCTACCGGCAAGTGCTATATCGTCTATACCGAGAATACAGTTGACGAGCACGGAGATACCGAGATATTCGCATCGGTTTTTGATCCGGATGATAAGACGCTTACTCTCTCCCCGGTTGAGACGGATGAGGAGTGGGCGATTCTCGAATCCAAGCTTCGTGAGTATGAGCGCTCGAAAGGCGCAGAAAAATACAAGGAGGAAAGCTGAAAATGTCTGATTACAAAAAGTCCGGATACGCCAATATTTTTTCCGAGATAGGCATATCCGATGAGGAGGCCCTGAAGAGGGTAAAAGAAAGCTTTGAGACTATGTTTAGAGGCAGCGATGAGGATAGAATATATCATGACGTCGGCGCCGACATGGGCTATGTCGAGGATACGGGAAATGTTGACGCGAGGACCGAGGGAATGTCCTACGGAATGATGATCTGCGTCCAGCTTGATGAGAAGGAGATATTTGACCGCATCTGGAAATGGACAATGACCAATATGTATATGACCGATGGGTACCACGCCGGTTATTTTGCATGGTCCTGCGCTCCCGACGGCAAGAAGAACGCAGACGGACCTGCTCCTGACGGCGAGGAGTATTTTGCGATGGCGCTGTTCTTCGCTTCCCATCGCTGGGGAGACGGAGAGGGAATATACAACTATTCCGAGTGGGCAAGGACTATTTTGCGCGACTGTATTCACCGCAACGGTGACGGCGACAAGAAGGGTCCTACCATGTGGAATCTGGATAACCACCTTATTAAGTTTGTGCCGGGTGTAGAGTTCACCGACCCGTCCTATCATCTTCCTCATTTCTATGAGCTGTTCGCGCTGTGGGCAGATAAGCGCGACCGTGAGTTTTGGGGAAAAGCCGCTCAGGCAAGCCGCGAGTACCTGCATAATGCCTGTCACCCTCAAACCGGTCTTTGCACAGATTACGCGGAGTATTCCGGAGAACCGGTGGTCAGTGTTCCGTGGAACAAGCACGGCAGGTTTGATCGCTACTATTCAGACTCGTACCGCACTGTGATGAATATGTCTCTTGATCACGAGTGGTTTGGCAAAGACGCCAAGTGGCAGAGTGAAAACGCTGCGAAGCTTCAAAGCTTTTTTGACAGGTCAGGGGACAAGTGGGATTGCGTTCCCAGCAGGGACGGGGTGTTTACAGATGAAAAGGTTATGCACCCGACTGCGGTGATAGCCTCCAACGCGGCAGCGTCCTTAGCATCGATAGCTGGCGGAGCGGATAATGAAACCACTGAGCGAGCCAAGATGTTCCTAAGGACCTTCTGGAACACTCCTTTACGCACCGGTAAGCGCAGGTATTACGATAACTGCCTTTATTTGTTCGCCATGCTTATGCTCAGCGGAAATTATAAGATTTGGTGATAACCTTAACATAGCAAAAAAGCTCGGGACTTCCGGGCTTTCTTTGCTTTGAATGGGAAAAACGGCTGACGACAACTCACCTGTCGTCCTGCCATGGAAAAGTATTCGACATAATTCGACAAAAATCGACAAAATCGCTTTACGGGAAAGCAAATACATGATATAATAGCCATACGCAATGTAGTCACATGGCTATTATATTTTATGCTCGGATTTTCTTACCGAATGATCGGCTGTAGGAAAATACGGTTTGTTTTTCGTAGCATGAGTATAATAATTGCCATGGCTTGAGATATATTATTTTTGTCTGCCTATACTGCATGGTTTGTGCCTGCGCGCTTTATACGAATTTATCCGGAGGAAGGTGTATGCAAATGAGCGACCAAAAGCCAATAGGTGAGTCAGACCGTTCGGCAATCAAAAGGAGTATGCTGGAGATCATCGGCTTGTCTCACCAGCTTTCCTTTGATTTGGAGCAGTGTGAAAGCTACGATCAGATTGATATTGTCGAGCGCGTCGTAGGCTGCTGCTACAAGGTCTTAGCTCAGATCATCAACGCCGAAAAATTTGAAAAGCTTGACAGCTATTATCCTGAAAAAGTCAATCTCGGCAGCCTTCTTGAGGATCTTGTCGCCATATGCAGGTCAAAGCTCAGAGGCACAAATATAACGATTACATGCGACTGCGAGGACGATATTGCAGTTGTTGCGGATGTCGGCGGTCTTGTTGCGTCGGTTATGAATCTGATTGTCAATGCAGCTCAGAATGTCAGCACCGAGGACGGAGTGATAAAGGTTAGGGCTGAGCGCCTGTCTGAAAGTGCCATGGTATATGTGTCTGACAACGGGTACGGGGTCGAAACTGACGACCTGTCGCAGCTCACCGAGCCGGGCGACCATGTCGGCGGTCTTGCCGTAGTCAAGAAGTTCTGTGAGAAATCTGGCACAAGCCTGCTGATTTCTGCTGATTACTGCGGATTTATGGCTTCGTTCAGACTTCCGCTCGCTCCTCCTGACAGCATGGAGCTTAAATCCTGGAGGGCGAATGTTTTGAACGGAACATTTTCCGATGTGAATATTTATCTTTCCAAGCTGGATGAGCTGCAATAGGCGGCTTAAGGATAGTTAGCTGGGTAAAAAGAAGTATTCGGTATAATCAGCATATGAAGTAATACAGAAAAACCGGTGTGGCTCAGGTCACACCGGTTTTTACATCAATATAGTTTACCTTGACTCACTTCCTGTCCGGCATTTGCCGGGCGGGGAGGTATTTTGCGCTTGCTTTCGCTATGCTCCTGCCGGTTGCTTTTTACCGGTTGTACTCGTACTCATACTCGCCTCTTTCAAATTTGCGCAAATATATTTTCCTCGCGATAATGTAGCTGAGTACGCATATGAACAAAGAGAGTATCACTCCGATCAAGCCGTATATCTCGACGTCGTCGCCGACAAACGAGGAAATCCAGAAGCTTGCAAAATATAGCTCTTTTATCATCGCAGCTGCGTTCATATCCTTGACATATCCCATAACTATCGCAGGGACATAGTATGTTGCGGCGGTGACTATCATCACGGTCGAGACAAGCGCCGGATTATACCTTCCATAGGCTGTGTGCCTTTTTGCGTCATCCGAAAAAAGCGCGATAAGGAGAATGGAAGGAATCAGCCAGGCTATGAAACTGGTCAGCACCGGATTGCTGTATAGCTGAAGTCTTGGGAAAAACGTGCCTATGACATTTCTCACGAGGACATAGCCCATTATCACTCCGAATACGTTTATCAGCCAGAAAAGACCAAACCTTGCCAGAGAATATAAAAGCTCCCGCAGCGAATCTCTTTCCATTATTCATTCCTCCCATATAAGACGCTTTGCGGCAATTCCCACAGCTAAAATTGCCGTGAGAATTGCCTGTGTTTACCTATGTTTAATTATCCACAATATTGCCTTTTTGTCAAGGAGTATGATGTTTCAGAGATTTTTTATGCTTATTCAACTATAACAGTTATGGTAACCGTCTGCTCCTCGGTGGGAAGATCCTGCTCGGCTGTCATATCGAGAACAGGTGAGCCGTCGGCACTGAAGTGTACTCTTCTTATACCGTCAACTCTTGCGCCGTCGGTAAGGCTTGTGTGACCATGGTATGCGATGTAGGTGTCGCCATACTCGTCAACAAAGAAGCTGTTGTGTCCCGGTCCGTACTGACCCTCAACAAAGTTTGATGCCAGCCACGGGGTCTGGGACTTTGTCCAGCTGTCGGGATCCATGAGGTCGTCTCCGATGTCAGCGATAAGCATTCCTACCGCGTAGGTATCTCCGCCGGCGCTTCCTGCCGAGTACGAAAGGTATACCTTATCCTCTGTGACTATCGCGTTGGGACCTTCGTTGTTGTCGGTAATGTCTACATTTTCCCAGCCGAACCTCGGTCTTGTGAGAAGTATCGGCTCAGTAGTTATCTGATATGGATGCTCCGGATCGACTTCGGCAAGAAGTATCATCGATCCGCTGTCTGTTCCGGCGTATGTCCTGTAAGACCATGCCACATAGCTCTTTCCGCCGACCTCAAAGTAGGTCATGTCTATCGATATGCCGCCCTTGCCGTCTCCGCGCGGGTTGTCTCCGGCGTATCTGAAGTCAGGAAGCATACATCTTCTCGGGATTTCCCAGTCATCCCTTTCAAGCGGATTTCCGCCCTCCTTGAGTTCAAGCACATATGCCTGCGGGTTCCAGCCGCTTTCGGTCAGTGCGCAGAAAATGTAAAGCTTGTCGTTGATCAAATGGAACTCGGGAGCCCAGTAGGTGCTCTGCCAGAGGTCGGTGGTGTGGGAAAGAATTATTGAGCGCTCGACGTCGGCGTCAAACAGCTCCTCAGGGGAATCCGCGACTCTTACCTCAAATTCATTATTGCCGTTCTGGTCGTCGGTTCCTATGAAGTAGTACCTGCCCTCATAAAGGATGATGTTGGGGTCTCCCCACGGTCTTGACTCAACCGGGAATGGGAAGCTGCGGCGGAATATCGTTCCCTCGACGGTGTATTCCCCCGGTTTTGAGAAGTCTATCTTGGATGTGTCAAGGATTATCTTCTTGTCGTGGGTAGAGCCGTCGGTGTAGTATACCGTCGCGTAGAGGTCGTCAAGATCCTCTTCGCTGCTCACGGTTATCTCCTCGGGGTATTCCACATGGTCAAATTCTATGTGCGCGTAGTACTCTACAGCGTCAGCCGCGAGAAGTGCGGGTATCTCTATCTCCACAGGGTTTACCGCGCCATCGACATCGGTTGTGCAGGCAACGCCGGTTCCCTCTCCGGGAGCGCTGTCCGCAACCTCAGGCATAGTGAACTCAAGAAAATCGCTTGTGCGCCATACAACGTACTTTCCTGTATCGTTAAGCTTAATCTCTGTTCCGTAGTCTCCGAGGTCTATTTTTTCGCGGGAATACTCCTTTGCGTATATGACGTACTCGTCTCCGTCAAGGTATATCTGAGGGTCGAGTATGCCGGTTGAAATAATTCCGTCGAGGTCGCTGAATTCGCACTCGGAAAACAGCATCCCATAGTCGTAGAAAAGCGGCTCATAGGTCTTGCCGTCAAAGCTCACCGCCATGTGGACACTTTCGGCTATATAGCTTGAGTAGCCCTCAGAAGACTCTTTAGTGTATACCGCGAGCTTCGCCACATCGTCCTCGCCGTATTGGATCTCAGGCTCGTCTTGCTTTGGCGGGTTCTCGTCATTCTCGTTTGCGCAGCCTGCCATGCTCGCTGAAAAGGTAAGCAGACAGAGCAGCATAGCTGCGATTTTTTTAAGCTTCATAAATGTTCCTCCGTAAAATCATAATTATAGCAAAAATTAAAACACTTCTACCGCATTTTATATTACTATGATATAAATGTATCACATGTAAGCGCATATATCAATCCTTTGGGCAAAAATTATATATTTTTGTCAGCTATGTTATCATAATAAGTTAACATTTTGGACAGCTGTCAAAAATTCGGTGGCTTTTCCTTAAAAAACAAAAAGCCGCCTCCGGCAAAGTCGATGTTTTACCGGATGGCGGACTCTGAGTATACTATTTTTTAAGCTTGTGTGGGATTCGGGACAAGGGCTACCATAGCCTGTACCTGACTGTTTTCTCACAGTAGAAGAAGGCGGGGAACAAAAACAGATCTGCAAGAACCCATGCCATCGGATTGGAGAACACTGCAATGTTGTATCCCCATATCGGAACCAGAAGCGCTATACCGGTTCTCGCTATCATCTCAAAGACGCCCGCGACAACCGCTAATCTTGAGAAGCCCATACCCTGTATAGTCAGCCTGATTATATTTACAAAGCAGAGCGGAATGTAGAAGCAAACTATTACTCTCAGGAAGAGATTTGCGTATTCAAGTATCTGGGAGGAGCTTGGGTCGGTAAGGTCTACAAACAGGGAATTAAGGTATGAACAAAATGTCCATACTATTATTAGCGCAAGTATCGAATAGGCTATGCCGAGCTTGCTGCAATCTATTACGCCCTTTCTGACACGCTCAAACTTGCCTGCGCCGACATTTTGGCTGGCGAAGGTCGCCATTGTTGTTCCCATGGCGTCGGTCGCGCAGGCGAATATCTGGTTTACCTTTGAGCCCGCCGTTACTGCGGCGACATATTCCGAGCCGAGACCGTTGACCGCTCGCTGCATGATGATACTGCCTATCGCGGTGATAGAGAACTGCAATCCCATAGGAAGTCCCATAACGCACAGAGTCTTCATGTATTTTGGGTCAGGTCTCAGGTCGCTTCTCGAGACATGAAGCAGCGGGAATTTTTTTACTATCACCAAAAGGCACAACAGTCCTGATATGAGCTGAGAAAGCACAGTTGCCCATGCGGCTCCTCCGACTCCCATGTCAAAGACAAGGATAAATGTCAGGTCGAAAACAATGTTGAGAAAGCTTGATATGAGCAGGAAGTAGAGCGGCGTTCTTGAGTCGCCAAGCGAGCGCATCAGTCCCGAGAGAATGTTGTAAAGGAATGTGACAGGGATGCCCAGAAAGATAACGAATATGTAGTCGTAGGCGTGCTGCCACGCTTCACGAGGTGTGTCCATCCAGTCAAGAATGTTTCCGCAGAGTATGCAGACTATCGTTGTGACGACTGCTGAGAAGCCGATGGAGAGCCAAATGGCGTTTCCGACATACTTTTTCAGCCCGTCAAAGTCCTGCTGACCGAACTTTTGCGCCACGGGTATCGCAAAGCCTGAGCATAGTCCCATGCAGAAGCCCAAGACAAGAAAGTTTATAGAACCCGTTGAGCCGACTCCGGCAAGGCTGAGGTTTCCCAAGAACTTTCCTACTATCATGGTGTCTACCATGTTGTATAGCTGCTGGAACACAAGACCTATAAGCAGGGGAATCATGAAGCCGACTATCAGCTTCATCGGATTACCTTCTGTGAGATTTTTTGCTGTTGATTTGCTCATATGGCGAGACCTCTATCATTAGATTTAACCATTCCGATAGTGTACACTACCCGGCGATAATATTCAAGATGCACTTCGTATAAATTTGCATAAAATAAGCGGGCGCGTATGTACAGTTTAATGTACATACGCGCCTCGCAGGTCTGCAATGTGATATTTTGACACGATTTATGATGCGGTTACCCCATCAGCCTCATCTCAAGGTCTTTTGCGCCGTCCTCTGCGATTTTTCTCAGAGCCTCGTCGCTTCCGTCAGATTCAAGCGCAAGCTGCCATGCATCTCCGAGCACCTGAACATACTCAAAGGGGTAAAATACCCACGACGGCTTGTATTCCTTTGTCTCGTCTATTTCGCAGTAAGGGAAGTATAACACTTCCGACAGCTCCAGCTCCCCGTTTTGCAGGTCGAAGAGTATGCACAGGAAATTCGCCGCCTGATCCTTTCTCACTGAAAACTTGTTCATGAACAAATACTGAGTTTCCACGGCACTGTAGTCAAAGTCGTAATACGGGCTGCTAAGTGGGTCGTCCGGATATTCATATAAGTGCTTGAACACCTCGAACAGCTCCTCGCCGTCAGGGTCTGAATATTCCCAGGCTGACATGTCGAGGTTTTTGTAGCAGTATTTCATGAGCGTCGCCGCGACCTCGTAATTCTCTGTGCTGTACGCCTGGGTGTGGCACGGAACGCCTATCAGATCGCCGCTGTCGATCTTTGCGAGCGTCAGGGCGAGGGCGTTCCCCTCTATTCTCGATTTGAGCTCCTCGTAGCCGCTGAGGTCTTCGTACACCCTTGCCCCCACAAGGCTTGCGGTGTGGTAGCTGACAGGCAGAAACAGGTCGATGTCGTCGTCCTGAGCGAGAATCTTTGTTACAAGCTTGTCCCATTCCCCGTCGCCGTAGTACACAAGATTGACGTGCTCGTCATACTTAAGGCTGTATTCGGCGGCGGCAGCCTCAACATTTACCGTCATTGCTCCGCAAACAGCCACGGTAAGCGCGCCCTCGACAAAGTCTTCGCCCTTGTCAATCCCCGCAAGCTTTTCAAGCTCTTCCTCCGGGGAGTATGTTTCGCGTTCTTGATTATCCCGGCAGCCGACTAACAACGACGCGGCAAATACCGCAAAAAGTATGATGCAAAATATTTTTTTCATTATTCCCACCTCTGAATGTCCAATAGTCGTAGCCTGATGTTTTTACCCTTTAGGCGCAGGTGCTTTATGCTTCTTTGCAGGGACTAGGCATAAGAAGCAGGGGCAAAAACCAATCTACATATTTCAACATAAGTATTATATCCCATAACAATAGCACTGTCAACTAATATTTAGTAAATATAATAAAATAAAAATCTTCTGAAACAGATTTCCAATACCGTGTTTATGATACGGGCTGCTTTGCGGTTCTGAATCAAAAAAGTTCTTCGGAAGAATAAGGAAATCTAATTGACATTTTATATAAAATAAGATATCATAGTAATAATAAATATAGAAATGTGCTGCAAATTCCGCTTGAGATAGCGGCTCGTGGCTTTTTTCAGAAGACAGGAACGGCATGGATGCGGGGCTCACGAAAAAGCGGGAATAAATTAAAGCCAATGCAGAAAAATATTTTTGTGTTTATTAAAATTACAACAAAATTGTCAGGAGGAAATCGCTATGAATAGGTTTGTACTCAATGAAACCAGCTATCACGGAGCGGGCGCAATCAGCGCGATTGCGGATGAAGTCAGGAAAAGGGGCTTCAAGAAGGCGTTTGTATGCTCCGACCCCGATCTTGTGAAGTTCCATGTGACGGACAAGGTGCTCAAGGTCCTCGGGGACGCGGGCTATGCGTATGAGCTTTATACCAACATCAAGCCAAACCCGACTATTGAAAACGTACAGTCCGGAGTGGCCGCGTTCAAAGTGAGCGGGGCGGACTATATCATTGCTATCGGCGGAGGCTCCTCCATGGATACAGCCAAGGCGATAGGAATAATCATAGCCAACCCAGAGCATGAGGATGTAAGAAGCCTTGAGGGCGCGGTAGATACAAAGAACCCGTCTATCCCGATAATAGCTGTGCCGACCACTGCGGGAACTGCCGCCGAGGTCACAATCAACTATGTAATCACGGATGTCGAGAAGAACCGTAAGTTTGTGTGCGTTGACCCGCATGATATCCCCGTGGTCGCGGTAATCGATTCTGAGATGATGAGCACAATGCCGAAGGGTCTTACCGCGTCAACCGGCATGGACGCTCTGACGCACGCTATCGAGGGATATATCACCAAGGGCGCATGGGAGCTTTCGGACATGTTCCATCTCAAGGCGATAGAGATAATCTCCCGCTCTCTCCGCGGCGCGGTGGCGAATACTCCCGAGGGCAGGGAAGGTATGGCTCTGGGACAGTATATCGCCGGCATGGGATTTTCTAATGTCGGGCTCGGAATCGTCCATTCAATGGCGCATCCTTTGGGCGCGCTTTATGACACTCCTCATGGCGTAGCTAACGCGATTATACTTCCTACCGTCATGGAGTATAACGCTCCCGCGACAGGCGAGAAGTACCGTGAAATCGCAAGAGCAATGGGTGTAAAGGGCGTGGACGACATGACGCAGGATGAGTACAGAAAGGCTGCGATAGACGCCGTAAGACAGCTATCTCATGATGTCGGCATTCCTTCTAACCTCAAGGGAATTGTCAAGGAGTAGGATATAGACTTCCTCGCGCAGTCGGCGATGGATGATGCGTGCCGGCCGGGCAATCCCAAGGATCCCACAAAGGAAGACATTGCGGCTATGTACCGGTCACTGATATGACGGGTACGTTCTCATAGGAGGATTGCTGCGCGCTAATCAGAGCTGTATGTAAATGTGATAAGTAAAGAAATTGTCTTATAACCCCTTTACA
>CASDRM010000101.1 GCA_949283135.1 uncultured Ruminococcus sp. | reverse complement strand
CGCAGGCGTAAACAACATTCCGGTAGACCGCTGCTCTGAGATGGGCATATGCGTGTTCAACACTCCCGGAGCGAACGCAAACGCTGTCAAGGAAATGGTAGTAGCGGGGCTTCTTCTCACCTCGAGAAAGATTGCCGCGGCTATTGACTGGGCTAAGGGTCTCAAGGGTCAGGGCGACGAGGTCTCAAAGCTTGTCGAAAAAGGCAAGTCCCAGTTCGCAGGACCTGAGATCATGGGCAAGACGCTCGGAATCATCGGACTCGGAGCGATAGGCGTGAAGGTAGCCAACACTGCTCTCGCACTCGGCATGAAGGTAATCGGTTATGATCCTTTTCTCTCCGTAGCTGCCGCTTTGGGACTCAATCCCGGAGTAAAGGTCGTCAAGTCTCAGGCTGAGGTATTCGCCGAATCTGATTACCTCACTCTTCACCTTCCCTATAACAAGGACACCAAGGACACTGTGTGCGCCGACACCATCGCAAAGATGAAGAGAGGCGTAAGGATTCTCAATTTCGCAAGAGGAGAGCTTGTCAACACTCCCGACATCATCGCGGCTCTTTCTGCCGGAGACGTCGCCGCGTATATCACCGACTTCCCGAACGATGAGCTTATCGGAGTAGAGGGAGTTACCGCTATCCCGCATCTCGGAGCTTCCACACCGGAGTCTGAGGACAACTGCGCGGTAATGGCTGCGAAGGAGCTTGTCGACTACATAGAGTACGGCAAGATCACCAACTCGGTAAATCTTCCCAACTGTGAGCTCAATAAGACAGCCGATCAGCTTGTCTGCGTTATCCATAAGAATGTTCCTGCCATAATCACTCAGGTGACCGGAGTCATCTCCAACGCCGGAGGAAACATCGAGAGCATAGTAAACAAGTCCAAGAAGGACTGGGCGTATACTATGGTCGATGTGACCGGCGACGTAGACTCTGCAAAGGCGGATATCCTCGCTATCGAGGGTGTCACCAGCGTGAGAATCCTGTAATCTCAGGACTGACAATCATAAATAGTTCCCCGTGGAACAAAAGCGCTTCTTGGCTGCATAGCGGTCGGAGGCGCTTTTTTGTTAGTGCGCGGATAGAAACAGTGCACAGGCAAGAAATGGCATGGCAAAGTGCGAGGGAACTTCCACGGGTAGATTCGGAATGGGAGGCTCAGGGGATGCCGCGGGCTGCCCGGCCGGCAAAAACCGAGCTTGAAGCATAAGGTTGTGGGTGTCGGAGAGCATTAAGGGCGGCTTGCCTGTGAATGTCGAAAGCCGACCGGACAGCCAATGCAACCCGCGGGAGCAGGTCACAGGGTCAAGGAATACCTTTGCAGGAGAGCGCCGGCGGAAAGCGTGTTGCCAAACCAAAGAGACAGCGCCCGGCTCCCGCGGGCTGCCACACGCCGCCTTATGGCGGCGCCGCGGCATCCCCGACACGAACTTTGTCCGCGCTGTAGGCTTTTGTTGCTGAAAAACCGGCATCCTAAAAAAGCAGGAGCCGGTTGGACTGACAATATTCGGTCAACTACCAGAGCTTAAAGAGCCGCCTCGCGTTTTCCTCGGTGGCAAGAAGCAGCTTGTCGAGGCTTATGCCGAGAAGCTCCGCTTCCTTTTTCGCGATGTATTCTATCATCGAGCTGTCGCAGGTTTTTCCGCGGAAGGGCTCGGGAGCCATGTAGGGGCAGTCTGTCTCGAGCAAAAGCCTGTCGAGCGGCATGGACTCGAGGACTTGAACGGCCTTTTTTGAGTTTTTGAAGGTGATGACTCCGGTAAAGCTTATGTGCATTCCCAGCGACAGAACCTCTTTTGCTGTCTCGACAGAGCCGGAAAAGCAGTGCATAACTCCTGAAACGGGGGCAAATCTTCTCAGAATATCCATGCAGTCGCCGGTAGCGTCCCTTGAGTGGACGATTATGGGCAGCCCAAGGCTTTGCGCGAGCCTTATCTGATATTCAAAGAGCCGCTTCTGCGCCTCGCTGTCATAGCCTTCGTAATGGTAGTCAAGCCCTATTTCTCCTATTGCCACCACCTTTGGACTTTTGGCAAGCTCTGATATTCTTTCAAGCTCTGATTCTGTCACGCCGTTCGCGTACTCGGGGTGAATGCCGACGGCGGTGAAGTAACGCGGGCATTTCTGCGCGGCGGCAACGCCGTATTCTGATGACTTGACAGTGTCGGCGGCGTGGATTATCGCCGAGATGCCGCGTGAAAAAAGCGAGGAAAGAAGCTCGTCTCTTATTCCGTCAAAGCGCGGGTCGTCGTAGTGGGAGTGAGTGTCTGTTATGTGGTTCAGCGTCATTAAATTTCCTCCTGTGAGGCAAGGCTATTGAAAAATGCAGCGCACGGCTGTATACTTGGTTTAGCTAATAGTTTATAGTGAATAAAAAGTATTGTCAATATCAAGGAGGCAGATAGTATGTTGAAAATGAGATTTCCGGGAGGTCTGAGAAAGGCGTTTACCCTCAGCTATGATGACGCCAACTATGACGACATGAAGCTTATGGAGCTTATGGACAAGTACGGCGTCAAGGGCACATTTAACGTCAGCTCGGGAATATACCGCGATGAAGGAACAGAGCCGGACGGAGGCTGGCCGAGGCTCACAAGGTCGGAGGCGGAAAAGAGCTATATAACCTACGGCGTTGAGATAGCTGTCCACGGTCTTGAGCACAGAGATTTCACTCAGCTCACCGAGGCAGAGCTCAACTACGAGATAGCGGCTGACAAGGCAAACCTCGAGCTCCAGTACGGCAGGGTAGTCAGAGGAGCTGCATACCCATACGGAAGCTATAACGACGCGAGCGTAGAGGCTTTGAAGAGAAACGGTATAAAATATTGCCGGACAGTCGAAACACGGGAGGACTTTGCCATGCCTGAGGACTGGCTGAGGCTCAAGGCTACCTGCCACCATAATCACGGCGGTATAAAGGAGCTTGCAAAGAAATTCATGGCTGAGGACTCGGATGAGCCGAAAATGTTCTATCTTTGGGGTCATACAGCCGAGTTCCGCAGGGACGGAAACTGGGATGTCGTCGAGGGTATTCTCAAGTTCATGTCGTCCCATAGTGACAAGATATGGTTCGCAACAAACATCGACATCTGCGAGTATCATCTTGCCTACAAGGCACTGGAGTACTCAACCTCTCCTCAGTCAAGGATGGTTTACAATCCTACCGCCAAGGAGGTATGGCTGTGCGAGCGAAGCTGGAGCGGTGAAAAGCTGTTCTCGGTAAAGCCCGGCGAAACGGTCAAATTCTGAAGATACAACTGACAGCAGCAAGCATAACCAAGAGTACAAATCGAAATAAATATACAAACTGTAAAATAAAAGAGGCATTCGCACTGCGGGTGTCTCTTGTTTTTAAGCTTGAAGGTAAGCTAATTTGCGGCAAGCCGCGAAAAAGCATGAGACAGGGAACACAAAGTGAATTTTCCCGCCGCGCTTTTATGTGGCACGTTGGTAGCTTACCCGCTTTTCACAGGGGATGCCGCGCGCCGCCCGGACAGCATGCGGCTGCGTTCACGCAGCCGCGGCAAACCCGCGCCGTTAGCTTCCGCTCTTAACTTCACCTTTTGCGCGAGCCGGGAAATGCGGGGCGTTTGTCAGGGAAGCGTTCCGGGAGGCGCGGGCTTGCGCAGCAGCCGATGGCTGCCGCTGTCCGGGCAGCTATAGCGAGCCGAGGTCGAGCGCAGGGCACGGCAAAAAAAGAGCTAAGCCTACATG
>CASDRM010000100.1 GCA_949283135.1 uncultured Ruminococcus sp. | reverse complement strand
GTAAAATAATTTATTGCAAATTACGGGACTTGGTGGTATACTTAATCACAAGTAATACATTGGGTATTATACAAAAATGTACACTTTTATACAAAAAGTGTACATCATGATTTTTTGTTTCTTTGATAGTCTCTTGCCCGATAACGGAAGGTTGATAGCGGCATACCGCATTCTTCTGCGGCTTTTGTACAGGTAATTTTACCGTCTTTCCATGTCTGATAAACGACATAAAAGTTGCTGGGCAGCTTCTTCGGAGGTCTGCCGAACCTTACTCCGCGTGCCTTTGCGGCGGCTATCCCCTCAGCTTGCCTATGCCTGATGTTTGCGCGCTCATTTTCTGCCACAAACGAGAGTATTTGCAGAATTATGTCCGCAATAAAAGTACCCAATAAATCTTTGCCGTTTCGAGTATCCAATATCGGTATATCTAATACACAAATGTCAACGCCGATTTCCTTTGTCAGTATTCTCCACTGGTTCTGTATTTCTTCATAATTTCGTCCTAAGCGATCTATGCTTTTTATGCAGAGAAGGTCGTCTTTTTTTAATTTACGCACCATTTTCGAATACTGCGGGCGCGCAAAATCTTTTCCGGACTGTTTATCAACAAAAATATTCTGCTCCAAAACCTCCGCTTCCCTCAGAGCTACTATCTGACGCTCTTCATTCTGATCCGTGCTTGATACCCGTGCGTAACCGTATACCTTCATCTGTGAGTTCCTCCAATTTCTATATCATTAAAAAACTGTCCTCCGACACAAAAGTGTCAGAGGACAGTTTTACAAGCATTAGCTTAATAAATATTTTCAGTTTATTTTGAGGTCTTTTTCCTCGACCTTGCCGCAACCGAAATCAGGATCACCGCTGCCGCCACAAAAATCACTATTCCGGCTGTTGCGGCTGCCACGGGTACTCCGTCTGAGTCTGCCTTCGGCCGCTGATTCAAAAGCGAATACTCCGGAAGCTCTCCGGGATCATTCAAAGACACCGGCGTTATCACAAACTTGTCAAAGTTTGGAGTATAATTTTCAAGATACTCTGTAGCCGGAGTCTCAGTCGAACCGCCGAAGGTGACGTTCCAGCTGTTATCGTTGAAAATCTTTATCGTGTTTTCACCCTCCACCAAATCAACGTATATCGTCTTTTCGTCAAAGGTGTCGTCAGAGAATGAATTTCTGAAGAAGTAACGGTTGGTCTCGTTCTTTACGCTTCTGAAATCCATTATCCATATAACGTCCTCGGTGAGCTCGCCGACGTAGACGTCCTCAGGAAGGTTTTGACTGATGTCTATGCTCTGCGTACCGTTCGGCATTACATATATGTTCTCCTCAGACTCGGTCGGCTCTACATACTCCCTTATGATGATATAAGTCACCTGTACCGAAGGAGTATCTGTTGTGGCCTTTACCACAAGCTCCGCCCTGCCGTTTTCGTTGAGCTCCGCTCCGGAGAGGTCTACAGCCACGCTTCTTTCAAGCTGCTCGCCGTTACCTAAGACGACCTCCTCGGTGACCTCGTCTATGCCATCAGAAACCAAGTGAAGAGTCGGCTCTGAACCGTTGCCCCAGGTATTGCTGAATCCTACGGTGACATCGTATTTTCCAGGGTCAAGCTCAAACTTATAGGCGACGTATCTCGGGTCTATTCCATCCTCGTACTGGTTGTGGGCATAGCGGAAGGTGGATTCCTTGCGCTGCCCGTCCTTTACGTTTTCGGTAAGCGTCCTCTGATAGGTAGTATACACAGCCTTATCTCCGGCGACTCCGGATGAGCTTTCATACTCGTTATCCAAAAGTATCTCAACGCCCCAGCTGTAGCCGGTCTCATCCTCGCCGTAAATCCTGTCTGTCACGGTATTCAGTATTCCGAACTCGTCTCCCTCGGAAACGGTTGAAGGGTCATGGTCTCCGCAGTCGACAAAGTAGTAAACCGTTCTTGTGTCCTCCGGGATATCCTGAACATCAAACTGAGGAGACATCGACTCGCCGTTGACCTCAAATACTGCGTACTTGTCTATGATTTTTATGTTATAGCCGTGAGTTCCCGCGATATCCTCGTTGGAGTGATAAACGGTAAGCGCGTACGTTCCCGCCTTTGGAGCATTGTAGATAAGCTCAAGATAGTCGGGTGTCTCATATGACCCCGCCATTCCGACGACATACTTTCCTCCTGACGCACCGTCGCCCTCAAGTACCTCTATACTATCTTTGAGCTCGGAAGGTATGCAGTCCTCCGCCTCAAAGACCGTGGAGGCCTCCGAATAGTCTCCCGCTGACACTCTCATGTAGTCAAGCTCGGCCGTACCGTCTATATCCACTACGTTTATTCCCTTTTCTAAGAATATGACCGCTCCGATATTCTGCCAGTCCTGCGACGCTCCCACATCAATGGTGGTAACTATGTTGTCAAGCGTGACCGCGGTGTTTCCGACGTAAATATTGACCTTTGCGCCCTCCTCAGAGTGCACGCCGAGAGTGAAGTCGTACATCGCGCTCTCGGGAACGACAACGGTAAATCTCACGCCGCCGCCCTCGGGGACAGACCTGTCGGCAAGACCGGTAATATATCCGCTTCCCGAGTAGCCCTCAAGCTTAGTTTCTGTCAGTACGGTGGAGTCCTCGTTTCCTACCAGCTTATTGAAGTCGCCCTGCTCCGCCTCGAAGGTCTTGGAGTATTCAGGCACACCACCGCCGTACTCGCCTATGTATGTGACCCTGAGGAAATCATGGTAAACCATTCCGTTTCCGATTCCCTCGCCGGATACGATTTTAATCGTGTGTTCGCCCTTTTCAAGGTCATAGTATATCGACTTTATGCCGGTCATAGTCTGCCAGAGGGTAGACTTCATGACCTCGTCAACCGCCTCGCCTCCGTCGAGCGAGAAGCTCTGCGTCACGTTTACCGGGTCGTGTGTCGCCATGTTGCCGCGGTCTGTTCCCTGACCGTTTCCGTAAACGAAATCAAGGCGGTAAAGTCCGTCCTCATCGATGTCTATGGTATAGGTAAGCTCAGCGCCCGATGGCATGTCTACCGATCTTGCAAATTCGCCGCTCTGAGACATGTAGTAGTAAGGGCTTGTGTTGGCGTCTGTCTTGGAAGCAAGAAGAGACGTATCGGCGTCCTCAGCCTCATAGACATCGCCGCTTGTGGAATAGGTTATATCTCCCGCAACCTCGTCATCGGTCGCCTGAACGACGGTAAGCCTATACGCATTTTCAAAGCGAGTGCCCTCGACAGTCACGCTCACGCTGCCGTCTGAAGCCACCTCATAGGTGCCCTCAATAATCACCGGAGGCTCGTCCAAAGCTCCGTGGAAGCCGGTGAACATGGTCTCCTCTACCCTTATGTGAACCTTATCCGCACCCCTAAAAGCCTTTGTCTTTGTCACGTTCTCAAGCTTTACCGTAGCATCTCCGGTAAAGCCTCCGAACAGGGTGGTAGAAAGCTTTTTGGATTCGTCCATTGTTGATACGCCGTAAAGCAGGTCGTATTCCGTCGAGGATTCAACTGTCTGGGTAACTCCGGACATGTCCCCGTACCACTTATACAGCCACCAAGCGCCGTTTCCCTCGTTTGCAGAGGCTGCAAGGTCGTTAAGGTTATTAGCCTGATGCCAGAACGGCAGACAGCCGGTGACCTTTTCGTCCTCTATCCTTGAAATCCAGTTTACAAGTCTTCCAGGGACTCCGCAATATGCCATTTCCGCGTACTCGTTGAAGCAGACCTGCGGTATTTCAGGTATTCCCTCTGTTCCGTTAGCCTCGTTGTAAAGCGTCCAGTCGGTTGTTTCCCATACCTCCTTGAATCTTTCCATGTGGTTGGACATGTCCTTCAAGCAGGAGGTCTCCAGCTCGTGCCAGGTTATTACGTCAGGAACACAGTTATAATCCGCGCAGTACTGGATGAAAGACTCCATGTTCTGCCCGGCTGTGAACGCCAGATCATAGTAGAAGGAGTTCGGACCCGCTATATGCGCTCCGGGATCGACGGATCTTATAGCTTCGCAGTACTTTCTCCATGACAGCGAGAAATCAAAGCCGGCAGGCGTTCCCTCGTTTATCGGAACATACACTATCGCCTCGTCGATATCTATCACCGCGCCGATAGCGTCCTTTGGATTATCAGGGGTACCGTGCTCCCCGTTCCAGGCTTCCTTCCACGCTACTACAGCAGGACAGATATAATTTACAAGATCCTCGCAGTACCTGTCCATAGTGGCAGTTACGCCGAAAACGCCGTAATAGTTGCTGTTGTACATCTGAACCTGCTGACCGCCGCTCTCAAGGAACGTCTTGGCGACATCGAGAGCGTCGCCGTAAGGGTGCTCGGTTCCCACCGCTCCCTTGGTTACAAGTATCTTGGATTTAAGCGGGACTATAGTGTTTGTCGTAGGCACGCCCTCGCTGCTCACGCCGTACAAAAAGCCCGCCGCACCGTGAACGATATCACCTGTGCTCGCTTTGGGGTTAAGATCGACTGTGAGAGTAGCTGCCTCGGCGTTGTCCGCCGCTTTAAGTACACCGCCTATACTGCTTGCCGGCAGAAGCCCGAAGGCTAAAACCACCGCAGCAGACAAGGCCGTAAGCTTTAGCATAAGTTTAGATTTCTTTGTCATATACCTCTCTCCAAGCAAAATTTTATACTATATATCATATATTGACGCAGGATACATGTCAATAAATTTTGTTAAAATGCCAAAAATCCATTCACTTTCATCAATCAACGATACGCAAACATCAGTACTGCGGCTTGTTAACCCATCATATCAAAAAAGCGAGCTCGCCGCACTGAAGGGCAAATTCGCTTTCGTGATTTCATTTATTCATTTTTTGATGGGGCGAACAGCACGGACAGCGTTGTTCCTACCCCTTGAGTGCTCTCAAGCGAAACCGACGCGCCGTGAAAGCTTGCCGCGTGTTTTACTATCGAAAGCCCGAGTCCGGTGCCGCCTATCAGCTTTGAATGGCTTTTGTCAACCCTGTAGAAGCGCTCGAACACCCTGTCAAGATCTTCCTTCGGTATGCCTATCCCCGTGTCGCTCACGCTCAGGCGAGCTCTTCCGTTTTCGGTTCCCACATGTATTGAAACGCTGCCGTTTTCCTTGTTATACTTTACAGCGTTTTCGACAATGTTGTAAACCAGCTCATCAAGTATCTTTCCTACTCCCTTTACCGGAGTATGCTCTCCGCTGACCGATATATCGACGCCATGCTTGTCAGCCTCCGGCTTAAGCCGTTTTGCCACATCGCATGAAAGGTCGTATATGTCGATGTTTTCCCATTCATAGGGTATTATCTTCTCGTCAAGCTCTGATATTCTGATGATATCGTTTACCAAAACAATAAGCCGCCTTGCTTCGTCATATATCGCCTGAGAAAAGTCAACGACAGTTTCCTCTGGGACTCCTCCGGCTTTCATCATCTCGGCAAAGCCGGAAATAGACGTGAGCGGAGTCTTGAGCTCGTGGGAAACATTCGACGTAAACTCCCTGCGCAAGCGCTCCCTCTCGACGCTCTCGGTTATATCAAGGATTATCAGCACGGCTCCGATTACTTCTCCGTCGCTTCCGTCCCCAAGAACCGGACTCGCTATAATCCGATACGACTTATCCTTGAGCGACATTTCTTTCTCCGTCTTGCTTCCTCCAAGCGCGGACTTTACAACTTCTCTGAACTCCCTCGACCTGTTAAAAGCATACACGCTTCCGCCGGCGTTTTCGCCGCTCACTCCGAATATGCCCAGAGCCGCCGTATTGTACGTCAGTACGGTTGAATCCTTGTCGATAACCAAAAATCCCTCGCTCATATTTTCGGTTATCAGGGTAAACTCCTCCTGCTTGTGCCTCGCGCTTTGAAGCTGAGCGTTTATCGTATTGCGCTGTGAGCTTATTTTTCTCAGCAGGGGCGTCAGCTCCTCATAGGTCTCGTTGCGCTCCGGATTATCCAAATCTATTGCATTTATAGGCTGGACTATCTTCTTAGCCGCCCTTTCTGACAATATGAATGACAGAATCATGGCTATTGCTATGACAATGACTATCGGTCTTACGAGGCTGAACAGCACGGCGAAAACGGAATACCTGCTCTGCGACACCCTCAGAACATTTCCGTCGTCCATAAGGACTGCGTAATACACTATTCTTTCCATAAGCGTATCGGAATAGCGGATACTCTGACCGCTTCCGGTCTCGAACGCCTCTTTGACCTCCTCCCTGCCGGCGTGATTGCCAAGCGTGGAAGCGTCAACTTCGGTGTCCTCAATAACGGTTCCGTCGGGAGCTATTATGGTTATCCTCTCTCCTTCTCCGTCAAAGTCATGTAAAAAATCGTATCCCTCGTAGCTCAGCCCGTAGGAGATAAATTCCGCCTTAGATTTCAGCTCGTTTGCGAGCTGATCCTCAAAAAGCTCAAAGAGTATCCCCATTATCAGCACTACGGTAGATATAAGCACTACAATAGCCACAAGTATTGTGGAATGAAAAATTCTTCTGCTCATATCTGTATCTCTTCCGTTATCTTATAGCCGATGTTCTTGACTGTCACTATATACATTCCTGCCGTCTTTAGCTTTACTCGCAAGCTTCTTATATGAACATCGAGAGTTCTCGACTCCCCGTAAAACTCGCCCCACACCCGGCTTATAAGCTCCTCCCGCCTGAGCACTCTGCCGTTAGCCTCCAAAAGTGCCTCCAAAAGCGCGAACTCCTTGAATGATAGAGCTATCTCCTCTCCAGAGACCTCGGCGATATGCCTTTCCGGGTTTACATAAAGCTCGCCCACTCTGTAGCTCTTCTCCGGGCTGTTTCCTGATATCCTGCTTCTTCTCAGGACAGCTCTGACTCTTGAAATAAGCTCTGTCATTCCAAACGGCTTGACTATATAATCATCAGCGCCGAGATCAAGTCCTGTCACCTTGTCAAATTCGCTGTCCTTGGCAGTGAGCATGACTATGGGAAGGCTCTGCGAGCCGTTTCTCAGCTTTTTAAGAATGGAAAGACCGTCCTCCTCGGGAAGCATGATGTCCAGCATCACAAGATCGGGGTCTCCGACGCGGTACTCTTTCCAGAATTCGCCGGGAGTGGCAAAGCCTTTCACATCATAGCCCTCCTTTGTAAGGGCGTAGGAAATGAGCTTTCGGATGTTATCATCGTCTTCAACAAGATAAATTAAAGCAGAAGCCATAAACATAGGCTCTCCTTTCTCAGATAATAAGCCTTAGCGTACCTAAACTAATTATAAAATCCATTACCCGAAATTGCAATATACACTTGCCTGAAAATTAAAAGCAAATAATACGTGCAGCAAAGGAAGCTTATCCCCCGCTGCACTTCTGATATGCTTGACCTATCCGCCGGTCGATAACTGAGGCGTCACTCATGCTCTCCTATAATCGAGTAGATGACCCACTGGGCTATATTTACCGCGTGGTCGCCGATTCGCTCAAAGTACTTTGCGATCATCAGAAGATCCACAAGCGCCTCTGCGTCGTCTCTGTTGGCTGTTATTGCATCGATAAGCTCGTTCTTGACGCTGACAAAAAGGCTGTCAATGTCATCGTCGCGCGTTACTACTTCTCTTGCAAGGGTCAGATCCTTCTTTACGAACGAGTCCACACAGTCGGTGACCATTCTCGTCGTAGCCTGAGCCATTTCTACGATGTGCGTCTTTGAGCTAAGACCCGAGTTTGAGACATAGAAGGCAATCTCGGAAATGTCATACGCCTGATCGCCTATTCTTTCCATGTCAGATATCATCTTAAGAGCGGAAGAAACCACTCTCAAATCTGTGGCGACCGGCTGCTGCTGAATCAGAAGCCTCATGCAAAGGCTCTCAATCTCACGCATCTTGCGGTTTATCTGATCCTCTGCGTTCGCAACGCTTTCCTTCATCTTCTCGTCGTTTTCCGTGAGATATTTTACTGCGCAGCTTATCGCGTCCTCGCACATAGCGCCCATAACTATAAGCTCGTTGTTGAGCTGATTAAGCTGCATTCCGAAACGGTTTCTCATATCTAATGCACTGCCTTTCTATAATTCATCCAAATCTACCGGTAATATAGTCCTCGGTGCGCTTGTCATGCGGCTTAGAGAACAGCACCTCGGCCGTATCATACTCTATGACCTCTCCCAAAAGGAAGAACGCCGTATTGTCCGAAATTCTCGCTGCCTGCTGCATATTGTGCGTTACTATGACTATGGTATAGTTCTCCTTTAATTCAAGGGCAAGATCCTCGATTTTAGAGGTGGAAATAGGGTCGAGTGCGGAGGTTGGCTCATCCATGAGAAGTATCTCCGGCTCTACCGCGAGCGCCCTTGCGATGCAAAGCCTCTGCTGCTGTCCGCCGCTCATCGCGAGCGCGCTTTTTTTGAGCTTATCCTTGCACTCGTCCCATATAGCAGCTCTTCTGAGCGACTTCTCCACTATTTCGTCAAGCTTTACCTTTGAACGAATTCCGTGTATTCTCGGACCGTAGGCGATATTGTCATATATGCTCATGGGAAAGGGATTAGGCTTCTGGAACACCATTCCTACCTGCTTTCTTAGCATATTGACATCCACATTCTTAAAAATATCCCTGTCCTTTATTAAAACCTCGCCCTCAATCTTAACGCCGGGAACAAGGTCGTTCATTCTGTTGAGCGTTTTTAAGAATGTAGACTTGCCGCAGCCTGATGGACCTATCAGCGCGGTTATCTGCTTCTCGGGAATGCTGATCGTCACATCCTTTAGCGCATGAAAGGTGTCGTACCACAGATTAAGCGACTTGGTTTGAATAATGTTGCTCATCGTTGAGTCTCCTTTTTCAGAAGTTTTGCCGCAATATAAGCCGCAATATTTATTATAAGTGTAATTATCAGAAGTATCGCCGCTATGGCAAACGCCACATCCGGCTTGCCGCGCTCCTTGGCGTACATGTACATCGAAACGGTCAGAGTAGCTCCTGCCTTTCCGGGCTTGACTGCGTCTATAATTCCGAATATCTTGTTTGCCATACCTGCCGTAAACAAAAGCGCCGCGCTCTCTCCGACGATCCTTCCTATCGACAGTATGCAGCCGGTGACTATTCCGTCGACGGCGGAAGGCAGGACAACAGTTCTTATCATGTGCCATTTTCCAGAGCCAAGCGCAAGCGAGCCCTCACGGTAGCTTTGAGGAACTGTCTTAAGCGACTCGCAGGTGGTTCTTATAACTACAGGCAGAGTTACTATGACTAATGTAAGAGCGCCGGCTATAAGGCTGGTTCCGAGCTTGAACGCCTCGCAGAAAACCAGCATTCCTACAAGTCCGTAGATGATAGATGGTATTCCCGCAAGCGTTTCAACCGCGTACTCTATAATTCCTACTGCCCTTTTGCTTTTTGCATACTCTGTTAAATATATCGCCGCTCCCGCTCCCAATGGCAGCACTATTATAAGTGTCATAAGGATTATGTAGACTGTGTTCAGGATGTTTGGCAGTATACCCTCGGTGCCCTTAAGGAAGCTCTGCTCGGTGGTGAGAAACTCCCATGTAACTCCGGGAAGGCCCCTTAAAAATATTGTGCCTATCAGAAAGAGGAGCAAAGCGATCAGAAACACGACGCAAAGATAAATGAAGAAGTTGAGCAGAAACGTTTTGATCTTTCTGTTCGTTGAAATAGAAGATAAGTTGTTCATAAATTTTCCTTGTCTGCACTCGGATATTATTTGTTCTTTCCCTTTCTCTTGAAGAGGTTAAGCAGGAAGTTGATTATCATTATGAATATAAAGAGTACCAGCGCCACCGAAAACAGAGCCTGACGGTAAAGACCGGAGGAGTAGCCCATTCCGCTCGCCACGGTAGTAGTGAGGAACATTACGCTGTCAAAGAGATTCGGCATGTTGGCGACATTTCCCGCCACCATCATCACAGCCATAGCCTCGCCTATCGCCCTACCCGTTCCCAAAACTATCGCAGCCAATATTCCGCTCTTGGCGGCGGGTATCGTGACCTTGAATATCGTCTCGGTGGGGTTCGCGCCGAGCGCCAAGGACGCCTCCTCATACTCTTTCGGCACAGCTTTTATTGATGTCGTGGACATTGAGATAACCGACGGAAGTATCATGACAGACAGCACTATTATCGCGGATAACAGGTTTGCGCCGTGATTGCCGGGCACGTCAAATGTCTCTCTTACGAAAGGCACGACGTAGATCATTCCGACCAGACCGTAAACTACCGACGGGATTCCGGCGAGCAGGTCTACAGCCGAACCCATGACGCCTGACACGATTCCCTTTGATTTTTTGGAAAGGAACACGGAGCACATGAGCCCTATCGGGACGCCTATCACTATCGCTCCCAATGTTCCTAAAATCGAGGTGAGAATTATGGGAAGTATCCCGTATAACGGGTTTGTTTTATTCGCGGGGTCCCACTCGGTTCCGAACAGGAAGTCAAACAGTCCTATCTCGGAAATCGCTGGAATGCCGGAAACTATCAGATAAATCGATATTACAAGCACGAAGGCGATGGCAATGAAGCCGCAGACTGTAAAAATCACGCTCATCAGCTTATCGACAAACGCTGCCGCCTTGCGAAGAAAATACTTTATTTTTTTCATTTTGAATTTTTCTCCGTTCATATGTCAAGACTGCGCCCCAAAAGGCACAGTCTTGACAGAAAGAGTCATATTCTTATGCTTACTCAGCTACGGGGACGCAGCCTGCGCTTGCGATGTACTGGGCAGCCTCATTGCTGGTAGCGAAGTCGAAGAAGTCCTGAGCGGCGGCGGACAGAGCCTCGCCCTTTCTGGTTGCGAGAACGAAGTCACGCTGTACCTGATAGGAGCCGTCCTTGATGGTCTCCTCCGAAGGAACAACTCCCTCAACGCTAAGCGTCTTAACGGTGTCGCCTACAGAGGCAAGGGAGGCATAGCCGATAGCATCCGGGTTAGAAGCGACAGTCTGGATAACGTCGCCGGTGGAAGTGAGCTCCTGATCGT
>CASDRM010000099.1 GCA_949283135.1 uncultured Ruminococcus sp. | reverse complement strand
GCGAGCTTATTGAGGACACTGAAAACAGCGGCACAAGCGACATACTTATGCGCGAGCAGGCTGTTATAATAGACAGAAAGCATAACCCTGAGGATGGTTCTTACACCAACTACCTCTTTAACAAGGGCGAGGACAAGATACTTAAAAAGGTCGGAGAGGAATCCACCGAGGTAATAATCGCCGCCAAGGCTCAGGATAAGCCGGAAACCATCTACGAGATTTCAGACCTTTTGTACCACCTGATGGTATTGATGGTCGAGGCGGGCATATCTCTTGAAGACGTCCGCGCCGAGCTTGCTTCCCGCCATGTCATCGACAAGAAGGTAAAGCAGGAGAAGATGACCTGATGAGGCTCCAAAACCTCCACACCCACTCGACATACTGCGACGGCAAAAATACCCTGCGTGAGCTTGCCGAAGAGGCGGTAAAAAAAGGCTTTTGCACGCTTGGCTTTTCTTCGCACAGCTTTACGGAGTTTGACCAAAGCTACTGTATGAAAAACGAGAGCGGGTATATCCGCGAATGCTCCGGACTGAAGGAGGAATACAAGGGTAGGCTCGATATACTGTGCGGGCTTGAGCTCGACTACTATTCGGACGCTCCAAAGTATCCATACGACTATCTTATAGGCTCGGTGCATTACATTTGCTGCGGCGAAGAGTTTGTTCCCGTAGACGAGTCGCCGCAGATTCTCGAGGAAGCGGCAAAAAAGCATTTTGACGGGGACATCATGGTTATTTGCGAGAAATATTACGATGCTGTCGCGGACGTCGTTAGAAAAACCAACTGCGACATCATAGGACACTTCGATCTTATAACCAAGTTCTGCGAGGTAAGACCAGATCTGATAGACCTTGAGTCACAAAGCTACCGCAAGTCGGTAAGCCGCGCTCTTGACAGGCTGATAGACAGCGGCAGGATCTTTGAGCTCAACACAGGCGCAACAGCAAGAGGCTATAGGACGCTCCCCTACCCCAGTCCGGAAATTGTCAGGCGTCTTGCGGACAGCGGAGCGAAATTCACCATCTCCTCAGACTGTCACAAAAAGGAACAGCTTGACTTCTGGTTTGAGGACGCAAAGAAATATTTAGTGGCAAACGGGGTAAAAAAAGTATATTTATATAATAACGGAATTTTCGAGGAAGAGTGGATATCCGGGTAATATTTTTCCGGGTATCCGCTTTTTTATCGCATTTTCACATTAGTTCACATTTGAGTCCTTGACACGACTAAATGCCGTGTATATAATAAAAATTGGAAGATTGTCGTCTATAGACATATTACATTTTTATTAGACTTTTTTGTGATCACTGAGCCGTATGTTTTATACGGCGTTACGGATATATTTTTTCGGAGGTACTGCAATGTGCGGAATAATCGGATACAGCGGAAGTGAAAATGCCGCTGAAAGGATAATAAGCGGTCTGAAGTCGCTTGAATACCGCGGCTATGACTCGGCGGGAATTGCCGCATTTGAGGAAAACAAGGTTCGCATAATCAAAACCGCAGGAAGGGTCGGCGCGCTTGAGCACAGGATAGATGAGTGCGGAGGTATCAGGTCGGGCTGCGGGATAGGGCATACCAGATGGGCTACTCACGGCGCACCAAACGACGTCAACTCTCACCCACAGATCAGCGGCAGAGTGGTACTTGTCCACAACGGTATAATAGAAAATTATCATGAGCTTAAAACCGAGCTTATATCGCAGGGCGTCTCTTTCGTATCCGAGACTGACACGGAGGTTGCGGCAGCCGTAATAGACAGTGAGTACAACAAAACCGGCGACCCGCTTAAGGCGATTTTAGCTGCTATGCCAAAGCTTACCGGCTCATACGCCTTTGGGATACTCTTCAAGGATGTCCCCGGAGTCATCTATTCGGTCAAGAAGGGCAGCCCGCTTATCGTCGGTGTGACCGATAACGGAGGCTTCATCTCATCGGATATCTCCGCGATACTCAGGTACACAAAAAAATACATCTCTCTTGAAAACGGCGAGATAGCTGTAATCAAAGGCTCGAGCACCGAGGTATACAACAGCCGCGGAGAATCGGTCAAAAAGGAAATACTCACCGCCAAGTGGGACGCCGCCGCAGCTGAAAAGGGCGGATACGCTCACTTTATGCTTAAGGAAATTCATGAGGAGCCGGAAGCTGTCAAAAAGACCCTCGGCATACGCAACAGACACGGCTACATAGACTTTGAGGACGACGGCATCACCGTAGAGCAGTTGAAAAACATAAACTTTCTCCGTATTGTCGCCTGCGGAACCGCAATGCACGCGGGGCTCTACGCCAAATATGCCATTGAAAAAACTGCAAGGATACCTGTCACCGTCGAGGTAGCGTCAGAATTCCGCTACTCAGACCCAATTCTCTCAGATAAGGACACCGTGCTGATTATTTCTCAGTCCGGCGAAACCGCAGACTCCCTCGAGGCGCTGAGAATCGCAAAGTCAAAGGGCGCAAGGACTATTGCGGTAGTCAATGTTATCGCATCGTCTATCGCAAGAGAGGCGGACAATGTTATCTATACCTACGCGGGTCCGGAGATTTCCGTTGCGTCTACAAAGGCATACACTGTTCAGGTCGCTACTCTGTGCGCGTTCGCGTTTGAACTCGCATACGCCAAGGGAAGGCTAACAGAGCAGGATATGAGGTACTACTCAAAGATAATACTCCACGATCTTTGCGAGGCAATAGAAAAGGTCATCTCTGACGAGGAGCACATACGCGGCATCGCGCAGGAACTTTATGACAACGAGAACGTATTCTTTATCGGAAGAAGCCTCGACTGCGCACTGGTGCAGGAGGCGTCGCTCAAGCTAAAGGAAATATCCTACATACACAGCGAGGCGTACGCCGCCGGAGAGCTCAAGCACGGAACTATTTCGCTAATAACCAACGGCACTCCCGTCATATCCCTTGCCACCGTGCCGGAAATATACGAAAAGACGGTGAGCAACATAGTTGAAGTGGTCACAAGGGGCGGAAAGGCGTTCGTGGTATGTGGACCTGATTTCCCCGATAACTCCGCAATTCTGTACCGCTATGAGCTTCCTGAGATAGACAGGATGTTTATGGGCCTTGTGGGAATCACCGCCATGCAGCTGTTTGCGTACTACATGTCGGTGCTCAGAGGCAATGATGTCGACAAGCCGAGGAATCTCGCGAAGTCAGTCACGGTGGAATAAAAGATTTTACTTTAATGCTGTATTGACATAAAGTGGCATAGGATATATAATAAGATAAGCATCGTTAATTAACGATGCTTATTTTATTTACTTAATTCTTATAAGCTACGGAGGACTTTATATGAGCAAGCTGATAATACCAAAGGGCTATTCAAGCAGCCTCACAGCATATGAGACTCAAACCGCCATCGGTCTTATAAAAAGGAGCTTTGAAATAAATCTATGTCAGGCGCTCAACCTGAAAAGAGCTTCCGCTCCCCTCTTTGTCGACGACAGCAAAGGTCTGAACGACAACCTCAACGGCTATGAAAGACCCGTTTCCTTTGAAATCAAGGAAACAGGAGGCAGAGCCGAGGTGGTTCACTCACTTGCAAAATGGAAGCGCCTCGCGCTCAAGGAATACGGCTTTCATGTCGGCGAGGGCATATACACCGATATGAACGCTATCAGGCGTGATGAGGAAATGGATAACCTTCACTCAATATATGTGGATCAGTGGGACTGGGAGAGAATCATCACCCGTGACGACAGAAACCTCGATTTTCTCAAAGAGATCGTTTTGAAGATAGTCGACGCTATCTGCGACACCTCCGAAATAGTATCAAAAGTATACCCGAATGTTCGATGCAAAATTTCAAGAAATGTCTCCTTTATAACCACCCAGGAGCTCGAGGATATGTACCCCGAGCTGTCTCCAAAGGAAAGAGAAAACGCCTATGTCAGAGAGCACCGCACCACATTTATCATGCAGATAGGCGACAAGCTTAAATCAGGCGTTCCACACGACGGCAGAGCTCCCGACTATGACGACTGGAAGCTTAACGGAGATATCGTGATGTGGAACGACGTCCTTGAATGCGCATTCGAGGTATCCTCAATGGGTATAAGAGTCGACGCTGAGTCGCTCGCGGAGCAGCTCAAAAAATCGGGCTGTGAAGAAAGAGCCGGTCTTGAGTTCCACAAAATGCTCCTTAATGATGAGCTTCCCCTGACCATCGGAGGAGGTATAGGTCAGTCGAGACTCTGCACCCTCCTCTTGGGAAAGGCCCACATAGGCGAGGTCCAGGTCTCGGTCTGGGACGAGGAAACCGTCAAGGGATGCGAAAAAGCGGGAATCAAGCTGCTTTAATAAACTGTTAGCTTTATGAAAGAAAGGAGCACCAAATATGCCTGAGAACGATAACAATGAAGAGCTTCATCTTGTAGACCTGTTATACCCGTCAGAGACAAAAAAGAGGGAGGCGCTTGATCGGGGCGCCGAGCTCGCCAAACTCCCGCAGGACTATGTCACAAACCTTGAGCTTGATCTTTTATCGAGGCTTATCTGCCCGGAAAACTCGCTCAACGCCATGAGGATACTCACGCAGCTATCCACAGACGAGGAGGTTCTTAACTACCGGCTCGACATTCTTGAGGACTTCCTTAGCGTGCCTCAGCTCGAGGCGGTTCTTTACGAAAACGTCCACAAGCTCTACATCAACGAGCATGTAAACATCCAGAAGCTCGGTCTTGCGGACAGCTTCTATGCCCTGAACACCAGACTTGGCTCTCTTAAGACCTTTATCGAGTGCATTACCAACTGCCACGAGTTCTGCCAGAAGTATCAGTCCTCCTTCCGCTCGGCTGCGCTCAAGGGTCTTGTAGAGTACTTTGCGTCGGTATACAACTCGGAGTACTTCGACGAAGTCAAGCGTGAGACCGACGAGTGTCTCAAGATTCTCGCAAAGGGAGTCAAGAGCGTCACCGTTGGAATAAACTTTGACGATATGATGAGACCGGTAGAGGCTATGCTTCTTTCCGTCTCCACCGACCTGATAAAGAAAAAGGGCAGGTTTGACTGGATATTCAAGCATATCGAGGGCGAAGGCACGAGGGCTATCGGAAGAACCCACTCGCTCTACAACGAAAACGGAGGTACAAACGACCTTGAAGCTCCGCTGTTCCGTGAGCTTAAGGAGATAAACTCGGAGTACATCAGCCACCTCGACAGGGCAATAAGAGCCTACTTCAAAAAGAGCACCGAGGATATTCTCACCTTCGAGAGCCAGATGAGCTTCTACATCGGCGCGAAGAGGATAGTAGAGGCGGTAAGAGCGAGGGGTCTTGAAATGACAAGACCGAAGTATCTGCCTATGGAGGAAAGAAAGCTTGTAGCCAAGGGCATATTTGACCTCTCGTTCTACACGCAAATGGTCGCCTCCAACCCGATGGGAAGCCTTAAGGACAAGATCATAACCAACGATGTCACTATGGACGACGATGGCAGGTTCTTTGTTCTCACCGGCGCAAACAACGGTGGTAAAACCACCTATACAAGAGCGGTGGGAATAATTCAGGTTCTTGCGCAGGCAGGAATTTATGTTCCCTGCGCTTCCTGCGAGATAAGCCCTGTCGACTTTATCTACACCCACTTCCCGAAGGAGGAAGAGGTAGGTCTTAATACCTCCCGCTTCACCCAGGAGTGCAAGCAGTTCAAGGTGACAGTGGACAACGCTACAAGGTACAGTATGCTGCTTCTGAACGAGTCGATACAGTCAACAACGCCGACGGAGTGCGTATATATTGCCACCGAGCTGACAAAGATATTCCGCTGCGTGGGAGTCAGGGGCGTATACGCCACTCACCTTTTAGAGCTTGCTAAGAACCTCGACAAGATAAACGACGAGGTTGCGGGCGACACCAAGCTTGTCAGCATCGTGACGACCGTCGACACCACCTCGGACAACCGCAGGCTGTATAAGATCATCCGCAGCGCGCCTCAGGAATTCGGATACGCCAAGACAATCTATGAAAAGTTCGGTGTGTCCTTTGAAGAGGTCAAAAAGCGCATGAGCGGCGAGGCTAAATAAATAATCGGCATGCAAAAAATAAGACCGCGGCAGACTACCTGCCGCGGTTTTTCTGTGAAAAAAGAAAAAAAATCAGGGGCGCATACTTTCATGCGTCCCTGAATCAGACTTGATTAGTCGGCAGAGTAAGGCAGAAGAGCTACAAATCTTGCTCTCTTTACAGCCTTTGTGAGCTCGCGCTGATGGTAAGCGCAGGTGCCGGTTACACGGCGAGGAAGTATCTTAGCTCTCTCGGTGAGGCACTTCTTGAGCTTTGCAGTGTCCTTATAATCGATAGTCTCAGCTCTGTCAGCGCAGAACATGCAGACCTTCTTGTGATGTCTCTTCAACGGCTTGCCGTTGCCGGAATTTCTCTCCATGATAATAATCTCCTTTCAAGAATTTAAGATTTAAGTAGTTTCACATCCTGCAATCAATCAGATCACTTAGAACGGAACACCGTCGTCGCCGAGGATCTCCTCGAAGTCATCGAGATCTCCTATCGCTATCGGACGGTCGGACGGCTCATTGTAGCCTGACTGCTTGGAATTAGACGGCTTTGAGTAGCTTGAGGAGTAATTTGAATTTGAGGGTTGTCCGCCGGAGGCTTTTTCTCCGGTGAATGACACGTTGTCGACAAACACCTCGGTCACATAGTGCTTGGTGCCGTTCTTGTCGTCATATGTTCTCGTCCTGAGGTTTCCCTCTATGGCTATCATCCTGCCTTTTGAGAAGTACTTTCCGATAAACTCAGCCTGCTGACGCCAAGCGACGCAGTTGATAAAATCGGTCTGGCGCTCCTCGCCCTGCTTGACATAGCCCCTGTCCACAGCGACTGTAAAGCTGAGTACAGCGGTTCCGCCCTGTGTCTGGCGAACCTCAAGATCCTGAGTGATCCTTCCCATTAAAATTACTCTGTTCAGCATCTATACCGTCTCCCCTTGGTCAGCGTTTACTTGGTGATAACGATTGAGCGAAGCACGCCGTCGGTGATGTTGAGAACACGGCTGAGCTCTGCGGGGAAATCAGGCTTGGACTCGAAGGTGTATACAACATAGTAGCCCTCCGACTCGTAGTTGATGTCGTAAGCGAGCTTGCGCTTGCCCCACTCGTCAACCTCCGCGTTAGTCGCGTTAGCCTCAATCATGTCCTTAAATCTTGCAACCAATGAAGCGGTCGCCTCATCGCCTGCCTTGGTCGAGAATACTACCATAGCCTCGTAGTTTCCTGTGATTTTTGCCATAACTGAACCTCCTTCTGGATTTCGTCTGCCACCTGCGACAGACAAGGATAACAGAGTTAGTATATCAGGTCAACTCTGATTTGTCAAGCAATATTTTACTTATTTTTTGCCTCAATACGTGCCTATGAAGCTTAGTGTCGGGCAGACCCTTGAATCGGTTATCTTTATCCGCAGGGTCTTTGTTTTCACCGCCGGGAAGCGGGCGATCTTCTTGTAGCCTACTACCGTTCCGCTGTAAACAAGCCCGGTGTCGGCGTATATCTCGAAGGCTTCTATCCTCTGGCTCATAAGAATGTTCTCCTTCATCACCACGCAGGATATCTCCTGAGGCGACTCGAAGCTGGCGGAAATCTCACAACCGGTGACTCCGTCGCAGGTCTTAAAATAGCTCTGGTAGTCGTCTTCGCGGACGTTCTCTATATCATGACCGGGCTCAAAGCTGTCAGACGAAAGCTTTGCGCTCTCAAGCCTGTTGCAGGCGAACATATTGCGGATACTGCTTCCGAGCTCCGCTAAACGGTTGACATCGTTTTGATGGAAAAGTCCGTTCGGCATCGGCGGGATGTTAAGCAAAAATGTCGCGTTGCCGCCGACAGAGTTTACATATACATTTAGAAGCTCATCGACTGATTTAACCTTGTCGTCCTCAAAATCATGGTAGAACCAGCCCGGTCGGATAGAGGTGTTCACCTCGGCGGGGTACCAGACAAGCTCGCGCTCATCCTTTAAGACTTCCCTGCTACCCAAATCGACGTCCCACGCCGCGATTTTGCGCTCCCTGAAGCTGTTGTCGTCCTCATGCTGACTTCTGTCTGCAATGAGCTCAGTCTCGGTCGTCCTCTTCGGCACTACGCTCCACTCTGACGGTCTGGTGTGACCCGCCTCGTTTCCGCACCACCTGACATCCGGTCCGCACACATGTATGCATGCGTCAGGCTGAAGCTTTCTTATCAGCTCGTAGTATCTCTCCCAGTCGTAGAACTGCTTCTTGCCGTTCGGTCCCTCGCCGCACGCGCCGTCAAACCAGACGCTGCAAATATCGCCGTAGCCAGTCAAAAGCTCTGTAAGCTGAGCGATAAAGAAATCATCGTACTCCTTGCCCTTGCCGTAGTATACGCTGTTTCTGTCCCACGGAGAGCAGTACACGCCAAACTTTATCCCCTCTTCACGGCAGGCATCCGACACCTCTTTCACAATGTCGCCCTTTCCTCCCCTGAACGGGCTGCGCGCAACTGAATGCGAGGTAGTTTTCGTCTGCCACAGGCAGAAGCCGTCATGGTGCTTGCAGGTCAGTATAAGCGCAGTCATTCCTGCGCTCTTGACAGCCTTCACCCATTGACGGGCGTCAAATTCGGTAGGATTAAAAATATTCTCATCCTCGGTACCGTCTCCCCACTCCCTGCCGGTATATGTGTTGACGGTAAAATGAACGAAAGCGTAAAACTCAAGCTGCTGATGAAGGAACTGCCTTTTGCTCGGAGTAACGCTCACAAGCCTACGATCAAGCTCGGTAATCATTTTTTTCTTCCATTTACAAAAACCTTCTTAAAGCAAGATACCGCCGGAAAGCATAATCGCTGTTACGACTATAGTCTCGGCTATAATGCCCGCGATAACATAAGCCCACGACACTCCGCCCATGCCGGCGAGCCTTGAGTCCTGAGTGGTTTTCTCCGTTATCGTGTGTTTTATCATGTCGACGTCATGCTTGGCTTTCCTGTAGTACAGGTAGTTCGCGAAAATTCCGACTGCAATTTTCAGAAGATACGCAACAAATGAGCAGCCGTTTATAAGCTGAGCGAACCACGGCTGGCTGATAGCGGGGATGTGAGAGATAAGGCCGTTAGTCTCAAGTACAAACAAAGCATACGGCGCGGAGAGAATGACATCCAAAAGAACCATAACCACGCCCGTAAGAATCATCTTGCGATAGAAGAAGTACAGCTGCGGGAAGAAAAACGCACCGAAATTGAACGATGCTACGCCGCCCTTTGCGAAGCGCAGAAACTTCGGCAGGAAGTAGAACCGGTTGCTTCCCACATACCTTGAGTACTCGCCGACGGTATTGCCGTCGACATCCATGTCATTATTTATAGGCTGTGCGCCCGCGAACGGCATACCACCAAAGAACGGCTGACCGTTGCCCGCGGACTGATCGTAATTCGTATACTGACGCTGACCGTTCCAATAGCTTTGACCGGCGTTTGCGGAGCCAAAGCCTCCGGCAGCCTTTTCCATATTTATAGGCGCTCCGCAGACAGAGCAAAAAGGACTCTGCGCGCTGTTCTCAGCTCCGCAGTTGCGGCACTTTACCACACCGTCGGTACGCTGCTCGGCAGCCTCCTCGCTCAGTGTCTTTTCATGTGTATTTTCAATATCCTCCGCGTCAGTATGGCTTCCTGCCAATGGCTCAGGTCGCCAGCTCTCACCGTTTTCGTGAAGAATGGTGTTGATGCATTTGCCTTCCTTTTTATAGCACTCCCTGTGATAAGGGGAGCCGCAGATTGGGCAGACAACTATGTCGTCTCCCTGCTTGAATACCTCTCTGCACGAGGTACATAACTGACCATCGTAATTCGGCATAATCTTTTATTCCTTCCGCATAATTTTTGGATCATAAACGGTATAGTATGAAAATCAACGCTATTATAGACACAGCAGTTATATGCTGTTCTTAGCTACAGTATAGCATAGTTTTTCTATTATGCAAACGAAAAGACAAATTTTCATTACATTTTCACCCAAAAAGCACCATTCTACCCTCTGCTGTCTGGAATTCAACCTAATTTAAATTTCCAAGGAACTTGACCGCCTTGCCGATTATATGGATAGTTTCAAGCTCTCTCCCCGAAAACACCATCGGCTCATACTCGGGATTCGCCGCCACAAGGGTAATCTGACCGTTTTTTAAATAGACACGCTTTAAGGTAGCCTCATCATTTATTATCACCGCAGCTATTTCACCGTTTTCGACAGTGGGCTGAGAGCGGATAAAGACTATATCACCGTCATATATCCTCGCGCCCGTCATGCTGTCTCCCTTACACCTGAGAGCGAAATCCGCATGGACAAGCCCGCCGGTATCTATATATTCGCTTATATTCTCATCGGCAAAAATCGGTCTGCCGCACGCAATGCTGCCAATAAGCGGTATCCTGTTTCCTGTGCCGGTCTCGTCATTTATAAATACCGACGGGTCAAGCCGCAGCACCTGCGCGAGCCGGGATATCCTGTCCCTGCGCATATTCGATATGCTGCCGGTCTCCCACTTTTTGACCGTGCTCTTTCCTACGCCGACAGCCTCTCCCACTTCCTCAAGGGTGAGTCCGAGCTCCTTTCTCCTCGAGTAAATGATTTCGCCGATCTTCATTGATATCACCTCAGTGTAAGTGTAGCATATTGGTGTCCCAAATGCAACTATTTTTTAAATCTTATCCGAAAAAGTTTCCTAAAGGGTTGACATATTCAATTTTACATGCTATTATAAGTATCGGATAGGAAACTTTATGTGAGGAAACAAAGGAGGACAAAGCATGGAAAACGAACTGCGTGCAGCAGCAATCAGGCGCGGGATGTCTATACCCTCCCTCGCAGCACAGATAGGCATCTCGAAAAAGAGAATGTATTCGAGACTTCACGGGCAGACGTCCTTCAAGCAGAACGAAATTCTCTTGATACGAGACTGCCTGGACCTCACCGACGACGAGGTAATAAGAATATTTTTTAGCAATTATGTTTCTTAAAGGAAATATTTTGCGAAAATCTTCGTTACCTGCTTGAAGTACAAAGCGAGTCAAAGCAGAGTTCCCGGCAGGCTGCGCGGAACAGCGGCCAAAACGCGTACAGGAACCTGCGCGTAAAACAAGCCGGGCTTTATTACGATGAAACAGAGAAAATACAGGTCAGTATGTCAAAATAATACTAAAAAAGGAAGTGCATAAATAATGAGACAGGGCACGACCCCAACTCACAGCTTTACTCTGCCGGTGCCAAGCTATTCGGTCGGCGAGATATATGTGAGCTACAACCAGAACAACTCCTCGCTGATAGAAAAAAGCGGCGATGACATATCATTTACAGACATGGAGGACGGAAGCTGCGTTGCCTCTGTGACCCTTTCGCAGATTGAAACGCTCAAACTGCTGCCGGACGCCGACTGCCTTATCCAGATAAGATTCCGCACCAATACCGGTACTGCCTTTGCAAGCCAGATAATCAGCGAAAAGGTGGAAAAGGTTCTCAAGGGCGGTGAAATCTGATGCCTTACGCCGACAAGAGCTTTGAAACGGTCTTTACCGGCGGCAATGCTGATTTTGACCCGGCATTTTGCCATTTGGAAAAGAAGTTTGAAGCCGATTTCGGAAGTGCGACCGTGGTCGAAAGCGCGGAACAGTACACAGGACCGTATGAAGTTACGCCGAAAACGGACGAAACAATACTGCAAACACAAAACAAGCTGATGACCAACAACCTCACCGTCAAAGAAATTCCATTCTACCGGGTTTCAAACCCTGCTGACGGCGAGACAGTCTATATAGGAAGAGAGGTAATATAATTTGGCAATAAGCAAGGTAATTTACGGAGATCAAACACTGATAGATCTGACGTCTGACACCGTGAGCGAGGCAAGCCTGCTCACCGGCGTGACCGCACACGGAGCAAACGGTGCGCTGATAACAGGCAACTGCGACTATGACGTGAATTCACAGAGCGCCACAGTCCAGACAGCAGAGATACTCAGCGGCAAAACAGCCTACGCCAGGGGCTCAATGCTGACCGGTACAATGCCAAATAGGGGCGGGGTCAGTGGAAGTATAGCCGCAAAATCCGAAGAATATGCCATCCCGCAGGGCTACCACGATGGAAGCGGAAAAGTAGGGATATCCGCTTCCGAGCAGGCTAAAATCATTCCTACCAACATTCGCTCCGGTATTCAGATACTCGGCGTGACAGGAACAATGGAATCCTCCTCAAATGTTACTGCTCAGGCAAAATCCGTCAATCCCTCCACGCAGCAGCAGGTCATCCTGCCTGACGGCGGCTACGACTATCTCTCGCAGGTCACGGTAAACGCCATCAGCTACGTCGAGTCGCAAAACTCGGCAGGCGGGACAACAGTAACCATTGCAGGGTAGAAAAGAGGGATAAGATGGCTGTAAATAAGGTTATATACGCAGGAAACACTCTAATCGACCTTACTCAGGATACTGTCAGCGCAGACAAGCTGCTCTCAGGCTGCACCGCACATGACTCGGCTGGCATTCTGATACACGGCAGCTACTCCCCCTCAAGCACAAGGCTCATAGTCATAACTGAGAGCGGGAACCAAGTCACGGCAAAAAACGGCTCAACCACCCTTACCGGCGTATCTCAAGGAGCGTACTCCTTTGACATCCCCTACTCCGGGGTATGGAATGTAACAGCGACATTCGGCGCGCTTACCAGCTCCGTCTCAGTAACAATAAGCTCCGATTCCCAGTATGTTGTCGAGCTAAACGTTGGTATCAAACTTGAGAATGCGTCATGGTCAACGATCAAATCGGCGGCTCAGTCCGGAAGCGCTGCAAGCATATGGAGCATCGGAGATACAAAAAGCTTCAATGACGGAAGCTACACCCTTGAGGCGGAAATCACCGACATCAACCGCGGCGGTAACAACATCTGGTTTGATATCAAGGTGCCAAAATTCCAACGAGCGATGTGGGACGGTCAGGTAGCGCTTACAAACTGGATAGGCAGCACCTACTACTACACCCTGCCTCAGGAGCTGAGGGCTGTAACCAGTCAGATACAGCTTATAGAATACAACGACATCTTCGGGAGCTCGCGATTTCCGCTCTTTGAATCGCAGGCAGGCAGAACGAAGGGTGTAAACTGGTGGCTCGGGACAGCAAGCGTATCAGCCCCAACCCCCGAGAGTTCCTATTATTACTACTGCACCAGTACCGGCAGCAGCGCCACATCAAATGTGTACTCCTCGTTCTACGTTAACTATAAATTTGTAATCAGCTAACGCCGCCTCTGCCGACTGCCTGCAAAATAAACTTGCCGCCGCAAGACGCCCTCTTTTGGGGGCGTCTGACGGCGGCTTTTCCGCATAAAACACTTTGCACTAAAACCAAAGTCCAAAACAGCAAAGCATACAAAAATTTTTGAGCATGGCTGTAGCGGAAAAGTCGCCAAACCGCGCCTGCGGCGCGGGCGCGGCGGCAAGTTTCCGGTCGCGCTCAATGCTTCCTACAGTGCCCGAAGCATCATCTTACGCTCGTGCCGTCTCTAAATGGCAGAGCTTTACTTTGGTGTCAAGCACTATACATCACAAAAGAAAAAGCCGCGGAAGAAATAAACATCCTGCCGCGGCACACAATAGTTGTGGCTAAACAAAAACCGAAGCAAAGCGAACCTTGCTTCGGCTTGGCGCGCCTGGGGAGATTCGAACTCACGACCTACCGGTTCGTAGCCGGGCACTCTATCCACTGAGCTACAAGCGCATCCATATTTCACAATTTGTAATGTTAGCATATGACCGGTAAAAAGTCAAGCAGTTTTATCAAATTTACAGGGAATTCTTTTGACCATAGAGTGATTTTGTCACAGATAACGCGACATTATACATGATATAATTTAAAAAATGAAAACCGGTCTTTAAAATTTTTCACTATATCTTGTATTTACTATTGACATGAGGCACAAGATGAGTTATACTTGACCTGCACTTGATTTTTCGGAGGTGATTGAATGCAAATTGCCGGACTACAGAAGCTTACCCTTCTGGACTTTCCCGGAACGGTAGCGTGCATTGTTTTCGCGCCGGGCTGCAATCTTCGCTGCCCCTTCTGCCACAACTCCTCGCTTGTATTCAACACAGCCGGCGAACGGATTCCTCAAGACGAGGTGCTTAGCTTTCTGAAGAAGCGGCTCGGGCTCTTGGACGGAGTCGTGGTCACAGGAGGCGAACCTCTTTTACAGACCGATATAGCAGACTTCATTACATCGGTCAAGGAGCTCGGATACAAGGTCAAGCTTGACACCAACGGAACAAGACCTGATCTTCTGAAGCGGCTGGTCGCAGACGGACTCATCGACAGGGTAGCTATGGATATAAAGAGCTCACCGGAAAACTATCCGTCCGCCGTTGGCGTAAGAGGGCTTGACATCACCGGGATAGAGGAATCGAAGGATTTTCTGCTCGGAGGAGACATCGACTACGAGTTCAGGACGACTGTCGTCAAAGGAATACACACCGACGCAGATTTTGAATCCATAGCTAAATGGATAGACGGCGCGAGCGAATATTATTTGCAGCAGTTCAAGGACTCCGGCGAGCTTATAGACCCTGCGGGACTGAGTCAGTTCACTCCTGACGAGCTAAGCCGGTTTGCCGACATAGTCAGACCTTTCGTCAGGTCGGTAGAAATTAGAGGCATATAGGCATATGGGCATATAAATGTCTGAGACAAACTCTGACATTGACTTATCAACGGATATAGAATAGGTTTGAGAGGAGAAACAAAAATGTACCAAATAGTAAAAAGAGACGGAAAGATAGTTGAGTTTGACATTAACAAGATTGCCAACGCGATCAAAAAGGCGTTTGAAGCCACCAACACCGACTATACCGACAACATCATCGACTTCCTCGCGCTGAAGGTGACCGCGGACTTTCTTCCCAAGATCAAGAACGGTCTGGTTGCCGTTGAGGACATCCAGGACAGCGCCGAGACAGTGCTCATTCAGGGCGGCTACGATGCGGTAGCCAAGGCTTATATCCTTTACCGCAAGCAGCGTGAGAAGCTCCGCAACCTCAAGGGCTCATATCTTGACTACAAGGCCACCGTTGACAACTACCTCA
The DNA here is from genome assembly GCA_949283135.1 of uncultured Ruminococcus sp. Lineage (GTDB taxonomy): Bacteria > Bacillota > Clostridia > Oscillospirales > Ruminococcaceae > Faeciplasma. The sequence goes on along the minus strand of CASDRM010000099.1, from coordinate 1,275 downwards.
AGGTTCTCGACTGGCGTGTAAAGGAAAACTCCACCGTCACCTACTCTGTCGGCGGTCTTATTCTTTCAAACTCAGGAGCTATCACCGCGAACTACTGGCTCTCAGAGATCTATGACGAGGAGATAGCCAACGCTCACAAGAACTGCGATATGCACATTCACGATCTGTCGATGCTCACCGGCTACTGCGCCGGCTGGAGCTTAAAGCAGCTCATAAAGGAAGGACTCGGCGGAGTTCCCGGAAAGATAACCTCCTCCCCCGCAAGCCACCTTTCCACCCTGTGCAACCAGATGGTAAACTTCCTCGGAATCATGCAGAACGAATGGGCAGGCGCTCAGGCGTTCTCCTCCTTCGATACCTACCTCGCTCCGTTTGTTAAGGTAGATAGCCTTAGCTACAAGGAGGTAAAGCAGTGCATCCAGTCCTTCATCTACGGAGTAAACACTCCTTCACGCTGGGGCACCCAGGCTCCGTTCTCCAACATCACCCTTGACTGGACCGTGCCTAACGACTTAAAGGACCTTCCCGCGATAGTGGGCGGCAAGGAAATGGACTTCACCTACGGCGACTGCAAGAAGGAGATGGACATGGTCAACAAGGCGTTCATCGAGATAATGATCGAGGGAGACGCCAACGGAAGAGGATTCCAGTACCCAATTCCTACCTACTCCATCACAAGCGACTTCGACTGGTCTCCCACGGAGAACAACAAGCTTCTCTTTGAGATGACCGCCAAGTACGGCACCCCCTACTTCTCCAATTACATCAACAGCGACATGGAGCCGAGCGACGTCCGCTCTATGTGCTGCCGTCTGAGACTTGACCTAAGAGAGCTCAGAAAGAAGTCCGGCGGCTTCTTCGGCTCCGGAGAAAGCACCGGATCTATCGGAGTCGTTACGATAAACATGCCCAGAATCGCATACCTTGCCGAGGATGAAAAAGACTTCTACGCAAGACTTGACAGAATGATGGACATTGCCGCGCGTTCCCTCAAGGTAAAGAGAACGGTTATAACTAAGCTCTTGAACGAGGGTCTTTACCCCTACACCAAGAGATACCTCGGCACCCTTGACAACCACTTCTCTACAATCGGTCTTGTCGGCATGAACGAGGCAGGTCTTAACGCCAAGTGGATAAGAGCGGACATGACCGACCCCAAGTGCCAGCAGTTCACAAAGGACGTGCTTAATCACATGAGAGAGCGCCTTTCAGACTATCAGGAGCAGTACGGCGACCTCTACAACCTCGAGGCAACTCCTGCCGAGTCCACAAGCT
>CASDRM010000098.1 GCA_949283135.1 uncultured Ruminococcus sp. | reverse complement strand
CTTGTATAGACGTACCGCCTTGCCTTCGATTATGTCAATAGCGGGAAGGATTATCATCTTTTTACTCCTGTCAATTTATTTCTGAGAACGCCCTGAGTATCTTAAGACCGACCTCTCCGCTCTTTTCGGGGTGGAACTGGCAGCCGTAGACGTTTTCATTCCATACAGCCGCAGTTACCCTCTTGCCGTACTCTGTATACGCGGCTACGCTTTCGTCGCAATCCGCGCCGTAGTAGGAGTGAACGAAGTACACATAGTCCCCGTCGGCGCTGTACTTGAAGAGGGGGCATTCGGGGCGGACTATCTCCAGCCTGTTCCAGCCTATCTGCGGGATTTTAAGGTTAGAAGGTATCGCACCCTCAAGCGGCTTTACCGAGCCCTTGATAAGCCCGAGACCCTCGTGGCAGCCGAATTCATAGCTTCTTTCAAACAGTAGCTGCATTCCGAGGCATATGCCCATAAGCGGCTTGCCCTTTTTTACCTCGTCGAGGACGACCTCGGCTAATCCGGAGGTGCGAAGCTTGTTCGCGGCGTCCTCAAACGCTCCTACTCCGGGGAGAATGATCCTGTCCGAGCGCCCTATTTCGGCTTTGTCAGAGGTGACTGTAGCTTTTGCGCCGATCCTTTCAAGGCTCGCACGCAGCGAAAACAGGTTTCCGACGTCGTAGTCAATAATAGCTATCATCATTAAAGCACCCCCTTGGTCGAGGGTATCTCGCCGGCTGCGTCAGGATCTATTTTGACCGCCGTGCGCATGCTTTTGGCGAGGCTCTTGAATGTTCCCTCTATGATGTGGTGGCTGTTTTTTCCGTCGAGCTGTCTGATGTGCAAAGACATGCCGACATTTCTTGTTAGCGCAGCCATGAACTCCTCGCACAGCTCGGTGTCAAAGTCGCCCACCTTCTGTACGGGGATATTGAGCGAGCAGCATAGCTGAGCTCTGCCCGATATGTCTACGGCGGTCATTATAAGCGCCTCGTCCATCGGGAGTATCATGTAGCCGTAGCGGGTGATGCCTCTCATATCGCCGAGCGCCTGCTTTATTCCGAGCCCGAGGCATATGCCTATATCCTCGACGGTGTGGTGATAATCCACATGCGTGTCGCCCGAGCAGTATATGTCAAGATCGAACCTTGCGTGTTTGGCGAATAGGGTAAGCATGTGGTCAAGGAAGCCGCAGCCGGTAGATATGTTGTTTTTTCCGGTGCCGTCGAGGTCTATTTTCAGAGTTATGTCCGTCTCGGCGGTTTTTCTTTTTATCTCCGCAGTTCTCAAAGCTATTCCTCCTCTTACGTTATATTACTTGGAAAGGATATCCTTAAGCGCTTCGGTGAGAGTCTGCATCTCCTCTGGCGAGCCTACGGTGATGCGAAGATACTCGGAAATTCTGTCCTGCTCAAACCTGCGCACGAGTATGCCCTTTTCTCTAAGCTTCTCAAAAATAAGCTTTCCGGGGAGCTTGTCCGACTTGGCGAAGATAAAGTTCGCCTTTGAATCGGTAAGCTCAAAGCCGAGCTTTTTAAGCTCCTGCGATGTTTTTTCCCTGGTTTCAATGATTTTGCGGCAGTTATTTCGGTAGTACTCAATATCGTCTATCGCGGCTTCTCCGGCGGCAAGGGTTATGCGATTCACCGAATATGGGTTGGTCGAGTATTTTATCTTCTCAAGATCCTGTATTATTTCCTTTGAAGCGAACGCAAAGCCAAGCCTCGCTCCCGCCATCGACATCGACTTGGAGTAAGTCCTGCATACTATCAGGTTCTCAAGCTCTCCAATAAGCTTAACGCAGCTCTCGGCGCCAAAGTCCACATACGCCTCATCGGCTATGACTATGCAGTCAGGGCTGCCAAGACATATTTTTTTTATGTCCTCGGGGCTCAGAGCAAGACCTGTTGGGGCGTTGGGGTTGGTTATTACTATCAAGCCCTCTGCAAGTCCAATGTAGTCCTGCGGGTCTATCGTAAAGTCCTCTTTGAGCGGGAATATTTTTGTCTTTGTGCCGTGAAGCTTTGAGAACACCTTGTAAAACCCGTAGGTTATATCCGGGTAGTACGCAGGCTTTTCATCAGATGCGAAAGCCGTGAATGCTATATTGAGCATATCGTCAGAGCTGTTCGAGATAAATACGTTCTCGGGAGCAAGACCGTAAAGACCGGCTATTTTTCCCTTGAGCTGCGAGCAGGTCGGGTCGGGGTAGAGCCTAAGAAGCTCGGCCTGAGAGGAATTGACCGCCCTCAATACTCCCTCAGAGGGAGGGTAGGGGGATTCGTTTGTGTTGAGCTTTATATATTTTCTGTCCTTGGGCTGCTCGCCGGGAGTGTACGCCTCAAGGTCGGAATATTTTGAAACTAAGAATCTGCTCATTTTGGGTTTGTCCTTTGCGGCTTAAATTTTTATCAGTCTTCCGGGAATCTTATCAGAGCGCTTCTTGCGTGGGCATCGAGCCCCTCCTTGTGCGCAAAGAGGGCGATGTCTTTGTATACGCCCCTGAACGCCTCCTCTGAGTAGTAGGTGTACTGCGTTTTCTTGACGAAGTCGTCAACCGAAAGAGGGGAGGAGAAGCGGGCTGTTCCGCTGGTGGGAAGAGTATGGTTAGCTCCGCTCAGGTAGTCTCCGAGAGCTTCCGGGCAATATCTGCCCATGAATACCGAGCCGGCGTTTTCCACCATGCCGAGGTACTCAAACGGATTGTCCATTACAAGCTCGAGATGCTCAGGCGCGATTCTGTTTGAGATTTTAACGGCTTCCGAAATACTGTCAACAACTATAATCTTACCATTGTTGTCAATAGACGCCCTTGCTATTTCCTCACGGGGGAGGGTTTTTAGCTGCCTTTCTATCTCGGAGGATACCTTGTCGGCGAGCTCGGCGGAGTCTGTTATAAGAACCGCGCTCGCGAGGCGGTCGTGCTCAGCCTGCGAAAGGAGGTCGGCGGCGACGTTGGCGGGATTGCTTTTTTTGTCAGCGATGACCAGTATCTCGCTGGGACCCGCTATCATGTCGATGGAGACTTTTCCGTAAACCTGCTTTTTCGCCTCCGCCACATAGGCGTTTCCTGGACCCACTATCTTGTCCACCTTTGGAATGCTCTCGGTGCCGTAGGCGAGCGCCGCTATGGCCTGAGCGCCTCCGACTTTAAAAATCCTGTCT
>CASDRM010000097.1 GCA_949283135.1 uncultured Ruminococcus sp. | reverse complement strand
TGTTCATGTCGACTGGGCTGATGCAAGGCTGATAGGAGCTTTCAGGGATATCACGCTGAGCAGTGAGGACATGAGCGTAAATTACTTCGAGGCGACTCAGACAATAGTCCCGGGTGACAATTATGTAACTGAAATAGAGTTTTCCGACAAATCAGGCGTAAAGCGTGAAATTGCAGCTTCGCTCGCTGTATATGATTTAGACGAAACGCTCTTGGCAGCCGAGTACGGTGAGACTGTGGTAGCGGCAAATTCCACCTCAGTCATGGGTATGACCATAGAAATTCCTCAGGAACTTCCTGTCGGCGGGTATGTCAGCTTTGTGGCTTGGGATAAGGCGACACTGATGCCGGTATCTCAGATTATAATGACGTCAAGAGTTGAGGGCGACCCGGAAAAGGGCAGGTATACAGCTTCCGCAGCTTCTGTTAATACCGGATACTGGGTAGATATCACAGGCGATATGATGAACACCATTGGCAACTGGGGAGAGTGGGAAGCGTCAAATACGATTACCGGCTACGAGCTGTATGTGGACGCCGGGACATTCAATGGCTCTGCGATTGAGGAGAGCTTTACAGGCTCGAGGGTGAGAGTCATCGCCAAGAAGGACGGCAGCAAAGTCGGCGCGAGAATATATATAGACGGCGAGCTGGCTGAGGAGATAAGTACCTATGCGGCGCAGGACGTATATGAACAGGCGTATGACTCGGGAGAACTCGAGTACGGCGAACACACTATAAGGATAGAGCCGACCGGCGTTTTTGGCATAGACTGCATTCAGTACTATACTGATCTTTCGCATGACGATGAAAACCGTGAGGAGCTTGCGCAGGCTGTTGCCGAGTGTTCACTTCTTCGTGAGGAAAATTACGATTCCGGCTGGATCAAATTTGAAAACGCGCTTGAGGACGCCTCTTTGATCTGCACCACTGGCGGCTATACTCAGGAAGATATTGACGCCGCTTTAGAAGAGCTTTTGGCGGCAAGGGATGAGCTTGTAGAGTACCCGGAGCAGGAGCTCACCGAGCTTAAAGCTATGATAGCCGGCGCGCTCGGAGTAATTTATACCGGAGACGCTAAAGAGTATAATTCCGAGAATTTCCAAGGGTTTAATGGCGCGCTGTATAATGCGATTGACACGCTCAACACAAGGTCGGCGTCTCAGGAGACTGTTGATGAAAAGACTGTAGAACTTCAGAGCTCTTATGAGAGCCTGATATCATCCGAGGCTCCTGCGGACACTGACACTTCGGAAGCTAAAGGCGGTTTGTCAGTAATTCCGGTGGTGGCAGCTGCTGTAGTCGTTGTGGCGGTAATAGTCGTTTTCATTATTCTTAAAAGAAACAAAAACAAAAAGTAGGTAAGATTTTTAAACATGCGGCAGGGATAAGTCTCTGCCGCGTTTTTTCGTATGGTTGTGAAAATTAACTGCGTATGACAGCCAATGTGAGAAGTATGTGTAATTTTTCGATTTGCTTGAAAACATCAAATCCATGTGTTATTATACATTTATACAGTAATGCAAGGAAATAAAGAGCGAAGTGTTACAGATGAGTAAAACAAAGAAGAGGGAGCCGTGGATTAGGTCAAGGCACAGGTTTGTGCGTAATCTGGCGTATCTGATTTTGAAGCCTGTAGTCAGTTTAAAATATCACGCACGAATAGAGCGGTTTGACAACAAAGACCGCAGACCATATCTTATTATCTCAAATCACCAGACGGCCTTTGACCAGTTTTTCATCGGCATGATTTTCAGCGGAGCGGTATACTATGTCGCCAGCGAGGATCTTTTCTCGATGGGCTGGATATCGAAACTGCTTAAATGGGCGGTGGCGCCGATCCCGATAAAGAAGCAGGCAACCGATGTGAGGGCTGTTCTGACTATAGAGCGAATCGCGAAAGAGGGCGGAACAATAGCGATTTTTCCTGAGGGCAACAGGACCTTCAGCGGCAAGACCTCGTATATAAATCCTGCTATAGCCGGGCTCATACAGCATGTGAAGCTGCCGGTCGCGCTTGTGAGGATAGAGGGCGGATACGGTGTACAGCCGAGGTGGTCTGACAAGGTCAGAAAGGGCAAAATGCACGCGGGAGTCACTAAAGTGATCGAGCCGCAGGAATATGCCAAAATGAGCCGCGAGGAGCTGTTTAAGATTATAGAGGAAGAGCTCTATGTAGACGAGGGCAGGTCTGACGGAAGCTTCAAGTCTTCGGTCAAGGCGGAATACCTTGAGCGCACGGCGTATGTGTGTCCTTTTTGCGGGTTGTCCGAATTTGAGAGCAGCGGAAATCTTATAGAATGCAAGCGCTGTCACAGGAAGATAGAGTATCTTGAGGATAAGAGCCTCAGGGGAGTGGGCTTTGATTTTCCGTTTAGGTTCTACGGCGAGTGGTACGACTATCAGGAAAGCTTTGTCAACGGGCTTAATCCGCTTGATTATACTGATAAGCCGATGTATGTCGACCTGTCGAGCATTTCAAAGGTTATCCTATATAAGAACAAGGTCCTTCTTCGCAAAGAGGCGAGAGTATCGCTTTACGGAGACAGGATTGTGATAGACGAGTTCGGAAGCAACCCGCTGACGCTTGGCTTTGATGACATACACGCTATTTCTGTTTTGGGAAAAAACAAGCTGAATATTTATTGCGGCAAGACGCTTTATCAGCTAAAAAGCGGCAGGAGGTTCAACGCTGTAAAGTACCTGAACATCTTTTATCGCTATAAAAACATAAAGAAAGGTGACGCAAATGGAAATTTTTTGGGACTTTAGCGTTTGGAGCAACTTTAATTTAATCGCTATACTTCTTTTGAGTCTGCTGGGAGCAAATATCCTGAAGAAGTCAGTCAAGTTTCTTCAGGCTTCGCTTATCCCTGCCTCTGTAATAGGAGGCTGCCTGCTTTTAATAGTATCAGGCATATACAAGCTTTTAACCGACGGTGGGGACATGTTCGACACTGAGTTTTTCGGCGGAAACGGGACGGAATCACTCGAAATCCTTACCTATCATATGCTTGCGCTCGGCTTTATTGCCTCGACCTTCAAGCCGTCAAAAGGCAAAGTGACAAAACAGCGCGGCATAGAAATATTCAATACCGGCGTCACGACTGTATCTACATATCTTATTCAGGCTATTTTCGGCTTGGGAATCACGATAGTCGCCGCTATGGTAATGACTGATTTCTTCCCGGCGGCAGGTATACTTCTTCCTTTTGGCTACGGTCAAGGAACAGGTCAGGCTCTCAATTACGGTACGATATATGAGAATGACTTCGGGTTCAGCGGAGGCGCGAGCTTTGGTCTTACCATTGCCGCTCTCGGCTTCCTGAGCGCGAGCATAGGCGGAGTGATCCACCTCAACATCCAGAAGCGGCGCGGAAAGATAAAGATAGTGCATTTGGATGAGAGGGCTCTTCGCTCGGAGGAAATTCAGTCTGATAATGAGATACCCATGCAGGAAAGTCTCGACAAGCTCACAGTTCAAGTAGCGCTCATAGCCTTGGCGTACATGATTGCATACTTCATTATGTGGGGTTTGGGGCTTTTGCTTCCAGGAATGAAGTCGGTAATATTCGGCTTTAACTTCCTGCTTGGCGTTTTGTCGGCGGTAATTGTAAAGGCTGTGATGAACCTTCTCAAAAAGGTCGGCGCTATCAAAAAGGAGTACACCAATAGCTTCCTTATGACAAGGGCAAGCAACTTTTTCTTTGATATCATGGTAGTAGCAGGAATTGCTGCGATAAGGCTTAGCGTATTGGAAAAGTACTGGGGCATTATGCTGATACTCGGCGTTGTCGGACTGGTTATAACCTATGTTTACAATTATTTTGTAGCCAAGAAGCTATTCCCCGGATATACCGAAGAGCAGTTTCTGATGATGTACGGAATGCTGACTGGCACAGCGAGCACCGGTGTAATCCTGCTGCGTGAGGTTGACGGCGAGTTCAGCACTCCCGCGATGGACAACATGGTATATCAGAACTTCCCGGCGATAGTGTTCGGCTTCCCGATGATGCTTCTTGCCACATTTGCCCCTAAAGAGCCGGCGCTGACGCTGCTGATACTGATCGGCTTCTTTGCGGTGATGAATCTGATACTGTTCAGAAGCCAAATATTCAGGCTTAAGAAAAAAGCCGTATCGGACAAATAGCGAAACGATGTGAAAAATTGAGATTAGATACAAAAATACGGCGCTCCCGGTTTCGAGAACGCCGTATTTGATTTTGTAAAGCAGGTTATGCGTAGATTATCAGCAGACCCGTTAGTACCCCTATAAGCATGCCAAGTGAAGGAGCTTTGGAGCGCCACATGAGTATAGCCTCAGGCAAAAGCTCACCAAAGACAACATAGAGCATCGCTCCTGACGCAAAGCTGAGTGAAAGCACCATGCTGAGCGGTCCTGCCTCGCCAAGGTAGTAGCCGATGATAGCACCGATAATCGTGGGAGCGCCGGTCGCGGCGGTTATCAGAACCGCTCTTACCCTGTTCATTCCGCCAGCTATAAGGGGAACTGCTACCGACATTCCTTCGGGAATGTTGTGAAGACCTATTACTATCGCCATTGTCAGACCGCCCGTGAGAGTGAATCCTACGACTCCGTCATGGGCGTATGAACCGCCGATCACCATTCCCTCCGGGAGGTTGTGCAATGCGATGGCGCACGCCATTACCACTCCGCCTATGAACAGGTCGGCTACCGTCTTTTTCTTTTTATGCTCTTCAAAATGGTCGCTGTGAATCAGCTCGGATAGCTGATCCGCCGTCTTGGGGTGTTTATTGTCAATATGAGCCACCTCATGGTTTGTCGCTCTGTCTATCCAGAAGTTCAGTATGTATATGACCCCATAGCCCACAAGCACCATTCCTATTACGATCAGAAGGTTCATAGTGGCGTCATCAAACTGGTTCATGGCGTCCATAAGAAGATCAAAGCAGACCACGCTGAGCATTACTCCGCCGGCAAAGCTCAAAAGCAGGCTTACCGACTTTTCGGTGTTTTTCTTGAATAGCGCGCCGACCAGTCCTCCGAGACCCGTTCCGCCTATGCCAGCTATAGCGGTAATAATAATTACCCAACCAAGCATTTCCATTTATTATACGACCTCTCACAAGTATTATAATTATAACTACAGAAATTATATGGTCAAACTTGATTACTGTCAAGATATCCGCATGAATAAAGCAGCTTTGGCACAACAAGTTTTGCACAAATTTCAGCTTAAATATGTTAAAAATAAAAAGGCGCCGCAAAGCGCCTTAATATGCTGTGGCTTTTACAGCCTTATACTCTCGCCGTCCCGAACTATCAGCGCTCCTGGTGCGGTAAATTTCTTGGCTCTTTCCATGTCAAACAGCTTTCCGGGAGACATGTGGGAGGGAATAGTGTGCTCAGCGGCTATAAGCTTAGCGCACCTGATTGTTTCGTCAATATCCATGGTATAGGTGTAATCCATAGGAAGCACCGCATAATTCAGCTTTCTTTCGGCTAATTTCGGCATCATGGAGGTTTCCCCGGTGTCTCCTGCAAAGTAGATAGTCTTGCCGTCAACGGTTATGATATATCCCACGCACTCCTCCTTTTTGTGGTGATGATTGTACGCCTCTACCGACTCGACCTTTGCGAAGTCAAGGGAGAGGGTATTGTATTTTCCGTCATTGAGAGCGTCAAAGCTTTGCCATATGACGCAGCTCGGCTTCTTTGCCGGCAGGTCTATGCAGTTGTGGTCGTGGTGCTGGTGTGTAACAAGAATGAGATCCGCCGGGAGGTCATACCCGCTTCCCGCGAACGGGTCTATATATATCACCTTGCCGGTGTCTGTAGTGAGTCGGAAGCTTCCGTGTCCCTGATATAGCATAGTTGCCATAGTTAACCTGAACCTCCTGTAAAAGTATTGCCATACCATGCATAGCGGCAGGGCATAATTGGTGCAATCCTATTTGTGCTCCGCCATCTAATCATATCATAAAATTCAGGTAAACGCAATCATTTCCTGCCGTAAAATCACATTTTCGCCTCCACAAACCATTTGTTTCCCTCCTGAAACAGGTATGACTCCTTTCCTCTTATCAGGACTGTGTAGCGTATCCCTCCGCCGCCGACCCTTTCTGACGACGCGCGGCATTTGTATACGATTTTTTCTATTTTGAAGGTCACGCCGTTTTCCCAGCGGATAAGCCTTGGATGAACTCCGCCGTCCTCATCGACATCTATGTTTACCGATACATAAGCCTTGCGGCGACCGTTGTCTGACATGAAATCACTCCTTGACGCATATGTGAGCGTGTGCTATGATTATACGGGAGGGTCGCTGATACCTCCTGTGCTTTTAGTATACCGCGAACATTTGTTCGCGTCAATAGCTTACAAGAACATTTGTTCCGGAACTTTTTGGATATATACGCGGCAACAGCGGTCAAACGTCAGCTTTGAGGATAGACCGTGAGGCTGTGCACATTACGTTGCACATACCTCTGCCGGATGTCAATTCAGCGCTGCGGAGCAAGCCGGAGTGCGGTCCAATAAAAATCATTTGCATAGCTATAGTTTGACGGAAAGAAATTTGATAAAAAGCGTGGATGGAAGGCTGCATGGTGATTATCTTTGATAAAATGGATCATGCTTCACTTAAGCATCGCAGCGGCACAGAGCGGAAGCTAAGTGAAAAATAAGGTTTCTTGGTATGGATGCGCAATCCATGTGGAAAGAGAAAAAGATGATTATAAGAAAATATAGCGGCAGCGATTTGGATGAAATTGCGAGGCTGTTTTATGATACCGTTCACTCTGTGAACGCCGCTGACTACACACCGGCCCAGCTTGACGCATGGGCTACTGGCAGCATAGATAAGCTTGGCTGGGACAGATCCTTCAGGGAGCATACAAGCCTTGTCGCGGTGGCTGACGGTGAGATAGCAGGTTTTGCGGATATAGACTGCGCGGGATATCTCGACAGGCTGTATGTGCATAAGGATTATCAGCGTCAGGGGATAGCGACGGCGCTTTGCGACAGGCTGGAGCAGTCTGTTTCAGGAGACATAGTCACGCATGCCTCTATAACCGCTAAGCCTTTCTTTGAGCGCAGGGGATATGAGATGATAAAAGAGCAGCAGGTTGAGCGCAACGGAGTGCTGCTGGAAAATTATGTGATGATAAAGCGCAGATAAATTTTGGGAAGAGGGGGAAAGCCGTGACCAAGGAGAGAACATATATAGCTATAGATCTAAAGAGCTTTTATGCGTCGGTAGAATGCCGTGAGCGCGGGCTTGACCCGTTGGATACGAATCTTGTGGTGGCAGACGAAGCAAGGACTGATAAGACTATCTGCCTTGCGGTCACTCCTACGCTCAAAAGCTATGGTATACCCGGCAGAGGAAGGCTGTTTGAGGTTAAGCAGAGGATAAAGGAGGCAAACGCCGGCAGGCGGCATGATTCGCCGTCCGGTAGGCTCAACGGCTCCTCATGTTTTTTCAGCGAGCTTTCAGCTAATCCGTCACTGGCGATAGATTTTATAATAGCGAAGCCCCGTATGGCATACTACATCGAGTACAGCACCAAAATCTACAAGGTTTACATGAAGTATGTCTCGCCGGAGGATATAATAGTCTACTCCATAGACGAGGTGTTTATTGACGTGACCGACTATTTAATGGCGTATAAGCTCAGTGCGCGTGAGCTTGCCATGAAGATAATACTCGATGTGCTTGAAACAACAGGCATAACAGCCACAGTAGGAGTAGGAAGTAATCTTTATCTTTGTAAGGTGGCTATGGACATAGTCGCGAAAAAGATGCCTGCTGATAAAAACGGCGTCCGAATAGCCGAGCTGGACGAGATGAGCTACCGCAGGACGCTATGGTCTCATCAGCCGCTCACCGATTTTTGGCGGGTTGGCAGGGGGTACTCAAAAAGGCTTGAGGAAAACGGCATGTTCACCATGGGTGATATTGCAAAATGCTCGGTTGACAACGAGGATTTGCTTTACCGGCTTTTCGGCAAGAACGCGGAGCTATTGATCGACCACGCATGGGGCTGGGAGCCGGCGACGGTGGAAGCGGTGAAAGCCTATCGTCCGGAAAATAACAGTCTTTGCTCAGGACAGGTGCTTCATCAGCCGTATGAGGCGGATAAAGCGAGGCTTGTGTTGCGCGAGATGGCGGATCTAATGTCAATGGAGCTGGTGGACAAGGGAATGGTTACAGACCAGCTTGTTTTGAGCATAAGCTATGACACGATAAATATTTCCGACCCGCAAAGGGCGAAAAAATACAAAGGCGAGGTAGTGAGCGACAGATACGGCAGAAAAATGCCTAAGCGTGCGCACGGCTCTCTGAATCTCGGAAGATATACCTCATCGTCCAAGCAGATAATGGACGCGGCAGGGGAACTGTTTGACAGGATTGTAAACAAGGCTCTTCTCATACGCAAGCTGAATATAACCGTTAATCACGTCATAGGGGAGGACTTGCTTCAAAGGTCTGAGCAGGGCTACGAGCAGCTCGACATGTTCACCGATTACGTTGCCATAGAGGAAAAGAGGAAAAAGGAAGAGTATGAGCTTGAGCGGGAAAAGAGAATGCAAAAGGCGGTAATATCCATTAAAAAGAGGTTCGGCAAAAACTCGATACTTAAGGGTATGAACTTTGAGGAGGGTGCGACTGCCAAGGACAGAAACTCGCAGATAGGCGGGCATAAGGCGTAAAGGATCTGCGCTTTGTGACGGTAGCCTGATATGCGGTACAAAATAATATGGCAATAAGCTGTTTCTAATGAAGAGTTTTGTGGCATGGGAGGAAAAATGTACGAGGATATAATAAATTTGCCGCACCACGTCTCAAAAACAAGACCTCAGATGTCTTTAATAGAGCGTGCGGCGCAGTTTTCTCCGTTTTCAGCGCTTGACGGCTATGACGACGCCGTTGATGAGACCGCCCGTCTTACGGATAGACAGGCAGCGCTGAGCGATGATGCGAGGACAGAGCTTGACCGCAAGATGCAGTTTTTAAAGGAAGTGATATCTTTTCACCCTGAGGTAACTGCTGTGTACTTTTTACCCGACCTTAAAAAGGAGGGCGGGGCGTATTTGACAGCCATCGGGCACGTAAAAAAGCTTGACGATTTTGAGAGGGCGATGGTTTTTGACGACGGAAGCGTTATACCATACGACAGCATACTGGCTCTTTCCGGCGAGGTATTCCCGGAGGAGCTCTAATAAAAGTAATCCTGCCGTTAAACCCATTTTTTAGGGCTTAACGGCAGGATTTTTAATTCTGTGATTCAATTATGAAAAGTATACCTTGTACCAGACAAGGAATGTGTAAACGGTCCAGATTTTTCTTGAATAGTCGTACTTGCCGTCCCTGTGATCTTCAATGAGGGAAATAAGCTTCTCAGGCTTAAAGAACTTTCTGGCGTTTTCGCTCTCAAATTCGGCTTTGACCTTATTATAGTACTCGTCTTCCTTGAGCCATACCCTTATCGGCACGGGAAAGCCGAGCTTTTTCTTATCGGCGGTGCGGGGAGGGCATGCGCGGTGGGCGGCCATTCTCATGGCGTACTTGGTGTTTTCCTTGGTGACGCGGTATTTCTTCGGTATCCTCTGCGCAAGAGCCATTACCTCCTTGTCGAGGAAGGGGACTCTGAGCTCAAGGGAGTTGGCCATACTCATTTTGTCAGCCTTGAGGAGTATGTCTCCGGTCATCCATAGGTTTATGTCAAGGAACTGCATTTTTGTGACATTGTCCTTGCCTTTTACCATGTCGTAAAACGGCTTAGTTATCTCTGCGGCGGCAGGTGCGTTTGTCTTGATCGCGAGTATATCCTTGCGCTCCGACTCGCTGAAGATGTATGCGTTGCCTATAAATCTTTCCTCAAGCGTCTTGCCTCTTCTTATAAAGAAGTTCACGCCCCTTTTGTGGGGTAGTCTGGAGCACAGCTTTCCTATTTCGCGTCTTATGGGCATTGGAACGGCGTTGTATATGGCTACATCGTCAGGCTCTTTGTATATGTTATACCCGCCAAAGAGCTCATCCGCTCCCTCTCCGCTAAGAACCACCTTGACACTCTCAGAGGCAAGCTTGCACACAAAGTAGAGAGCTACCGCAGCGGGGTCAGCAAGAGGCTCATCCATGTGGTACTGGATTTTCGGGAATTCTCCCCAGTATTCGTCTGCGGTTATGACTTTAGAGATGTTTTCCTTGCCTATATATTTTGAAAATTCCTTTGCGTAGCCTATTTCATTGTAGCGCTCATCCTCGCCAAAGCCGACTGTAAAGGTCTTATCGACATTCGCTACAGCCGCCACATAGCTTGAGTCAACGCCGCTGGAAAGGAAGCTTCCGACTTCTACGTCCGCGATTTTATGCGCCTCTACCGAGTCGCGGAAGGTGCTGGATATCCTGTTCACCCACTCCTCAAGATCAGGCTTATTGTCATCGTCAAAGTTTACGCTCCAGTAGCGCTCCGTCCTCATGATGCCGTTTTTGTAGCTGAACCAGTGAGCGGGTAGCAGCTTGTATACTCCCTTGAAGAAGGTTTCGGCGCAGGGGGAGTACTGGAAGGTAAGGTAATTTTCAAGCGCTTCGGTATTAAGCTTCTTTTCAAAAGACGGGTGGCACAGAAAGCTCTTTATCTCCGAACCGAACATGAACGTGCCGTTCATGTCGGCATAGTACATGGGCTTTATTCCAAAGAAATCGCGCGCTCCGAATATTTCCTTTGATTTTTTGTCCCAGATTACAAAGGCAAACATGCCCCTGAGGCGGTTTAAAAGCTGATGACCCCACTCCTCATAGCCATGCAGAAGAACCTCTGAGTCAGTATTAGTTGTAAATGTATGTCCCTTGCCAACCAGCTCAGTCCTCAGGTCACGGTAGTTATATATCTCACCGTTAAAAACGAGAACCTTTGAGCCGTCCTCGTTGAATATCGGCTGGCTTCCGGTTGAGATGTCTATGATCGACAGTCGTCTGAACCCCAAAGCTATATCGCTGTCGATGTATTCACCCTCAGAGTCCGGACCGCGGTGCTTAATGGACTCCGTCATACGGCTAAGAACCTCTCCTGAATCGCCGATTTTATTTGTAAATCCGACAAAACCGCACATAAATGCTACCTCGCTTTATATGTAGAAAGTTAAAGTATAAACCGAATATCACAGCTTATTATATCTGATACCGATAACATTTTCAAGTGAGAGAGTGAGATATTGGTTACATGAAGGTTACAGTTTATGAATTTTGAAAAACTTTCTTGAAACTGCCTTTTCTATCTTATATAATATTATTCAGAAATAAGCTAATTTGATATAGATTGGAGAATCAACAAGTGGAATATAGAAGCACAGCCCCGACCGGGAAAAAGCCGAAAAAAGTCAGGTACCATTTCAGTATTGTCTTTTTTGCCGCGGTTATTATCTTCGGAGTGATGTTTTACAGGTATATGAAGGACACCACCCTTGAGGATGTTTTGACGCAGGATAAAGAAGTCGTAGTTCCCGGCGCGTCAGACGCCGAAAAAGACGAGGACAGCGACCAAGAGGAGCAGTCTCAGAGCTCTGATAATGTCGAAGACGATGGCGCTAAAGACGGTGTAAATCCCATTGCCGAGTCTGAGGCTGTATCGGACGAGTATCTTCAGAGCTGCGTGTTTATAGGAGATTCGATAGTATACGGCATGTCGTCGTATGGCATAGTTCCTGCTTCCAATGTCTACGCAAGTATGTCGATGAATGTCACGAAGGCAGAGACAGAGCCGGTTGAGACCCAATACGGAGATATCACCATTTTGGAGGCGCTTGAGGCGGATATACCTGGGAATATCTACATTCTTCTCGGCTCCAAGGGAGCGGCGTGGCTGACCCCGTCCGAGATGTACAGCAGCTATTCGTCGTTTGTGACAAAGGTTATCGAACTGTGTCCAGATTCTGATATCTATATTATCGCAGTGCCTCCTGTTACAGCCGCAAAGGAGGCTTCTGTGGAGAGCCCTGTGAGTAACTCTGATATAGACGATCTCAACGAGAGGATGCTCGAGCTGTGCAACAACAAGGGGATATACTTCCTTGATCTTAACAGCTATCTAAAGGACGACACAGGCTGTATGCCTGCCGCAGACGCGGAAAATGACGGAGTTCACTTCAAATATTCGACATATGAGAAGATGGTGGATTATATTCTGACCCATACTGTGGACGGTGTGAAATCATGAGAAAAATAAAAGCCCTGTTGACGGTGTTCACGCTTATGCTTCTTATTATGCTTTCCTCATGTACAAGTCTTCCCGAGCCTGAGGTGTCTGAGATCATCGACGCCGTTACCTCGGCGGTAACTCTTGAAAGCGGTTTCAGCACAGCGACCGACACGGAGATATCCGTTCTTTTCGGCTGTGATATTGAGGATTATGAGGCTGTTTCCGTTCTTTACTCCACGGACGCCATGTACGCGGACATAATAGCTGTGTTCAAGTCTGAAAACTCGCAGATACAGTCTGAGACGCGCGAGTTCCTGGACGAGTTTACCGAGTCGAGGCTTGCCGACTTCACAGGCTATGCTCCGGAGGAGGTTAAAAAAATAGAGGATTCCGGCGTTATAAGCTATGGTCTATATGATATTCTGGTAATATCGTCGGATTTTGATGCGGCAAAGTCCGCCGTAGACAAATTATTCAGGGCTGATTGAGGAAGGTCATGCTTTTGTCAGACATCCGAGCAAAATTTTCTGGAATATTCTTTATAATTCTAAGCTGCATTGTTTTGATGTCGGCTTGTTCTCCTTTGGACGGCATCATATCCTTTTTTGGTGATGATGGCTCGGGATATATTTTTAAGATATCAATAGATTCCGACCCGCGAAATCTCGACCCGCAGATCGCTGCTGACGACAGCTCTGTGATGATAGCAAAAAATATGTTTGTAGGGCTGCTTCGCTGTGACGGCAGCGGACGGATCATCCCCGGAGTAGCAAAGGATTATTCAATATCCTCTGACGGTCTTGTTTACACATTTTATCTTGACGAGCGTTACAGATGGGACAGCGCGTCGGATTTTTCCGCTCCGGTGACAGCGGACGACTTTGTCTTCGCCTTTGAGCGTATTTTTGACATAGAGACAGGCTCGCCGTATGCTTCTGATTATTTATGTATAAGCGGAGCAAGCGAGCTTTATAATACCGGAGAAGGCAGTCTCGGCGTTATAGCTGTTGATGAGTATACGCTTGAAATAAGTCTTGAGTACCAGAATGCCGAGCTTCTCAGCCTTCTTACAGAGCTTCCGGCATCTCCGTGCAGCAGGGAGTTTTTTAAGTCCTGCAAGGGGAAATACGGACTTGAGACGGATAGCATAGCTTCCAACGGACCATTTTACGCGGCGTATTGGCTGCATGACGAGTATGGGAGCAATAACTACCTGCGTCTGCGCAGAAACAGCGACTATTCCGAAATTTCACGGGTTTATCCGGCAGGCATAAACTATCTTGTCGTAAAGGATGATGCTGAAAAGCTGTATGACTTTACGGAAGGCGTTACTGATTTATACGTCTCAGATGCTCCAGAAGGCTCGCTTGTCGGATTTTCATGTATTGAAAGCTATAACCGCTCGGTTGGAATAATACCAAATCCGCAAAATGAGCTTTTCTCTGAAAAGGATATCAGGGAGATTTTTTCTCTGTGTATTAACCGTGATTGGTTGTCGGACGCGGCTTATGGACATTTTATAAGCGCGTATGGAATCGTGCCTCCGGCGGCTTATGTCGGCGGGACGCTCTACCGCGACAGCGTCGTGCTTAATGAGCCTGAGTATAACAGCCGGCTTGCGGAGTATAAATGGGAGATAAGTGTCAGCGAAGACGATAAATCGCTTGCCGAAAGCATGACGCTTCTGGTTCCTGAAAGCTTTGCAGATAGGGAGAGCCTTGAGGATCTGGCAGCAATGTGGGAGGACGCGCTGAATGTAGGAATCGCCATAGAGGTTGTAAACGACTATGACTACTCGGACAGGGTTTCAAGCGGCGATTTTGACTTTCTTCTCGCCGTAATTGACCCTAAAGGCTGTGACGCCGAGGACTATCTTTCAGGCTTTGCCTGCGAGGAGTTTGGAATCGCCGGAAACCGATGTATGGAGCTCTTGCAGAAGTCTGGCAAGTACAGCAGCCTTACAGCTGCGCTCAGCGATATTCGCGAGGCAGAGCTTGGTTTGATTGAGGATTATTTCTATATCCCGCTTTGGTATTGCCCTGAGATAGTCTATTACGCAGATGATAACGAGGGCTTTGAGTATGATTCGGTATCAGGGGCGGTTATTTTTGAGAAAGCTAAGCATTTTTGAGGTTTAGTATTACCTGGTGAGGAGGAGTAAAATAGTGAAGAGAGTTTTTTTAATTGTGCTTGACAGCGTGGGCGCAGGAGCTCTTCCTGACGCGGGGCTGTTCGGTGATGAAGGCGCGAATACTCTTAGAAGCTGTTATAACACCGGCAGGCTGAACATTCCCAACATGCTGAAGATGGGTATAGGCAACATCGACGGACTTTCTTTCCTCGGCACGGAGCCTTCTCAGAACGCCGCGTGCGCCAAGCTTGCGGAAAAATCCATGGGCAAGGATACTACCACAGGTCATTGGGAGATAGCCGGTCTCGTCTCAAAAAGTCCATTTCCGACATATCCGAACGGTTTCCCCGATGAGCTTATAGATGAGTTTACCTCAAGGACAGGCAGGGGAGTTCTCTGCAATAAGCCCTATTCCGGCACAGAGGTGATAAAAGATTACGGCGTTGAGCATATGAAAACCGGAAAGCTTATCGTTTATACGTCTGCCGACAGTGTGTTTCAGATAGCTGCTCACATGGATGTGGTGCCTTTAAGCGAGCTTTACGACTGCTGCATGATCGCAAGGCGTATTTTAACCGGCAAGAATGCAGTTGGACGCGTAATTGCAAGGCCATTTACGGGTAAACCCGGGGAGTTTGTGAGAACAGCCGATAGAAGAGATTTTTCACTTGAGCCGACCGGAGAGACAATGCTTGATGCGATAAAATCAGCGGGACTTGATGTAATAGCTGTAGGAAAAATCTCTGATATTTTTGCCGGCAGAGGAATAACAAAAGCCGTTACCGCTCACGGAAATCCTGAGTGTATGGCGGCTACTGACAGACTTGCAGATGATGACTTTAATGGTCTTGCGTTTATCAACCTTGTTGATTATGACATGGTCTACGGTCACAGGAATAACGCCGTCGGATATGCGCAGGCGCTTAATGAATTTGACAGCTGGCTTGGCAGATTTGTTCCCAAAATGCGTGATGAGGATTTGCTGATTATAACGGCAGACCATGGCTGCGACCCGGGAGACGTCAGCACAGACCACACAAGAGAATATGTTCCGATGCTGGTATACGGCAGCGCAGTTAATCATGTTAATCTCGGAGTAAGACAAAGCTTTTCGGATATAGCCGCGTCGGTATGCGAATATCTGGACGTGAGCTATACAACTGATGGGATAAGCTTTCTTAAGAAAATAATTTCCCGGGAAAATTCTCTTTACAAACAAAATGAGGAAAAATCATGAATAAAAAAGCACTTTCAGAGCTTGCAATCAAGGCTATGAATAACGCATACTCGCCATACTCGGGAGTGAAGGTCGGAGCGGCGCTTTTGTGCTCTGACGGCAGCGTATACACCGGCTGCAACATAGAAAACGCAAGCTACTCAGTTACTAACTGTGCGGAAAGAACAGCTATATTCAAGGCTGTTAGTGAGGGAAAACGTGATTTTTCCGCGATAGCTATATGCGGCGGAAGGTCGATTCACGGAGAAGAAAGTGTGCTTACAGCGGAGCAGTTTCCTCCCTGCGGAGTTTGCAGGCAGGTGATGAGAGAATTTTGCCGTGACGATTTTGAAATCATTCTCGTAACATCTGACAAGGCATATAGCTATACACTCTCTGAGCTTTTTCCTGTAAGCTTCGGACCGGACAATCTGACTGGCGATATATCAAAATGAGGAGAGGCGAGTCAAAATGAGAATGTACGACATCATCCTTAAGAAAAGAAAAGGGCAGGAGCTGAGCGCAGAGGAGATACGCTTTGTTATAAACGGATTTACAAAGGGCGAAATACCCGACTATCAAATGTCCGCGCTGCTCATGGCTATCTGCTTTAATTCTATGAGCGATCTTGAAACAGCCAAAATGACTTATGCCATGGCTGATTCCGGCGACAAGGTGGATTTGTCCGAATTCGGCAGCCTCAGCGTTGACAAGCATTCAACCGGCGGTGTGGGCGACAAGACTACGCTGATAATAACTCCTATAGTTGCTTCCTGCGGCGCGAAAATCGCAAAAATGTCAGGCAGAGGACTCGGCTACACGGGAGGGACAGTTGACAAGCTCGAAGCCATTACAGGCTATCGCACAAGCCTGAGCGAGGAGGAATTCTTCTCACAGGTGAGAACTGTCGGAGCGTCTGTGATAGGTCAGACCGGAAACCTCGCTCCTGCTGACAAAAAGATATACTCTCTTCGCGATGTGACCGCAACCGTGGATTCGATTCCGCTCATAGCATCGAGCATCATGTCAAAAAAGCTCGCTTCCGGAGCAAAGTCGATTGTTCTGGACGTCAAGACTGGCAGCGGCGCGTTTATGTCCGACATTGATTCTGCGAAAGAGCTGGCATCAAGAATGGTTGCCATAGGCAGGCATTGCGGCAGAAATATTTCGGCGCTTATAACAAATATGGATATTCCGCTCGGCACAAGCGTAGGAAACGCGCTTGAGGTTATTGAAGCTGTAAAGGTTCTTAAATGTGAGGAAAAAGGTGAACTCAGAGAACTGTGCCTTGAGCTTTCGGCGCAAATGCTTACTATGAGCTTGGGAATAAGTCATGACGAGGCACATCTCAAAGCGGAAAAATCCCTTGACGGCGGCATGGCGTATGAGAAGCTTAAGGAGTGGGTAGCAGCTCAGGGGGGAGATATACGTATGCTTGACGATACGTCCCTTTTCCCAAAAGCAGCACATACTTTGCAGGTTATATCACCAAGCTCAGGTTATATTTGCAGAATGAATACTGCGGAGATTGGCAGGGCGTCGTCAATCCTTGGCGCGGGAAGAGCAAAAAAAGAGGATAAAATAGATCTCAACGCCGGAATTGTAATAGCTGCCAAGACAGGTGACAGGGTCAATAAAGGTGATACTATAGCTATTCTTTACTCAAACTCAGAGTCGTCCCTTCAAGAGGCAAGGAAAATTTATAACGATGCGCTTGAATATTCCGAGTTATATGTTCAGAAACATGATACCATAATATGTAAAGTAAATTAACATTACAAATTATTTCTTATTCTTGAGCAAATTGGCGTACGTTACAGCCAAAAATTTTTCGTTCTATTCGACATGATTCGACATATTTCGCAGACTATATGTGACAAGCTATATACCGTTACATATATATGGCAACGCAAAAATGAAGCTCATGTAAAATTTGGAGGGGAAAATAATGACTGTAAGGTATGAACTGGTTGAGTCTGAAATAAGCATTGAGGGATGCTGTGGGCAGGAAGAAGTCTATGGCATTGCAGCTTATGATGAAAATGGAAATCGCATTTTTATCTGTGCCGATCTCAGCTTTGATAAGGAAAGAACGTGCGAGCTGGTACGGCGTTGTAACTCGCTGAAGCTTTCAAGCGTACATATACGGGATGTGGTCGAGGACTTTGTCTGTGACTGCGATAATGTTTGATGCTTTGACTACTGCTGAGCAAAGCTCATGATTTTAAGCAATAAAAAAATAAAAAATTTTAAATAGCCCTTGATTTTTTATTTTTGACATGCTATAATGTCACTTGCGTTCTCGGTTGGATATGTTTGAGGAGCGCGTGACATATGGTGGGTATAGCGTAGTTGGTTAACGCGTCAGATTGTGGTTCTGAAGACCGTCGGTTCGAATCCGACTACCCACCCCACATTTTTTCCGGTGCCTGAGCACCGGTTTTTTTATACCCATTATATCCGTACGTTTTGTCTCGAATATCCCTTGAGGCGTTTGACTATAAAAAATTTCATTTTTATTTTTGTTTTTGTTATTGACTGAACGCTCTTGAATGGGATATAATCGAAACAACAGAGATTTTCAAGGAAGAATGGTGATTTTTATATGTCTACAAAAAGCCGCAGAAAATCAAGGTCAACAGCGACTAAGCCGCTTATAATTATCATTTTGCTTGCGATTGTCGTGATTGCGGCGATGGTGTTGATATTCAAACCCGGGGATAAAGAACCGGAAGGAAGCATATCGTCTGACGAAAACGGGCTTGTACAGCTTGCTGACGGCTCTACCTACAAAAAGCTTTTGAACGAGTCCTCACTTCCTGACGCTACTATGCCTGTTCAAACCTCTAATGAAACTGGAGACACAGTTATATCGCTCAGCGGTAGCACGGCGACAGTTGAGGGCTCCGGTGCGTCGTATGATGAGGATGCGAGGACGCTCATGATAAACCGCGCGGGAGTGTACCAACTTTCCGGAAGCCTCGACAACGGCAGGGTGCTGGTAAACGCCTCCGGCGAGGATGTGGTTCTTATTCTCAACGGCGTTAATATAACTAACTCTGACGGTCCTGCGCTCTATGTATTCAAAGCCAAGACTGTAACCCTGATTGCCAACGGAGAGTCAGAAAACATTTTCACAGACGGCACTTCGTACGATTTTAGCTTAGACTATTGCGACACGCTTAACTCCGAACCGAACGCTGCGGTATTTTCCAAGGCTGATATGATTATAAGAGGAACCGGAACGATAACGGTCAACGGAAAATATTCAGCAGGAATAATATGCAAGGACACCCTTAAGATAGTAAACACCAATGTAAAGGTAGACGCTGTAAACAACGGCATCAACGGCAAGGATTTTCTCGTTATTCAGAACTCCACAGTTACTGTAAACGCAGGTAACGATGGCCTTAGGTCGACAAAGGACGATGATCCAACGCTTGGCTATGGTCAGTTTACGGACTCTAACATAACCGTTACTTCCGGTGGCGACGGAATACAGGTTGAGACTGGGCTGACGGTTGATAACTGCTCGATGAACATTGTCTGCGGCGGCGGATCATCAAACGACGCTGTCGACAGTCAAAAGGGCATCAAGTGCAATCAGGGCTATGTTAGCATATTAAGCGGCAATATCATAATTGATTCTGCCGACGACTCGATAAACGCTGCCGGGAATGTTACCGTTTCCGGAGGAGTACTCAATCTTTCCACATCTGATGACGCGATACACTCCGATTTCTCCCTTAACATTACCGGCGGAACCACGGTTGTGACAAAGTGCAAGGAGGGTCTTGAGGGCATATCTGTTGACGTTTCTGACGGAAATGTTTACATCAATTCCAAAAAGGACGGCATCAACGCAGCCGGAGGTTCCGACAACGAGGGCTTTGACGGTACTGCCGCAAGCGTTCCGTCAGGCGAGCCGGTATTTATAAGAGTGTCAGGCGGATATGTATACATTACGTCCGATGGCGACGGAATAGACTCAAATGGAGACGTTATTCTTTCCGGCGGTACGCTCATAATGTACGCTGCTCCTTCTACTGAATACGGTTTGATTGATCATGCAGGGAGCTTTACGCTTGACGGAGGAACGCTGCTTGCCCTCGGTTCGAGCAAAAACGCGCCGATCTATGACGGTTTCACCCAGAACTGCATCGTGGCTGACTTCACAGGCGGCGTAGCTGCCGACGAGGTTATAGGTATATCGTCGGCGAGCGCAAGCTATGTTTTCAAGAACGCTAAGCAGGTGAGCTACATGATTTTCTCCTCTCCGATAATCCAGACTGGCGCTGAATGCACAGTTTCTTACGGAGGAAAGAACTCAAGCGTGGATAATATCGATGGAGTTTATACAAATCCGAAGTACTCAGGAGGCGAAAAGCTTACGCAGGGTGTAAGCGGAGCGCTGACCGCGTTCACAATACAGTAGCATAAAATTTTGAGCATACCGCAAGTTAAGTGTGGTATGCTCTTTTTTATCTGCATCCTGTGTATAAATTGACAATGATGATGATCTATGCTATAATACGCAGGTATAGCTGTTGTACTTTATAAAGTAGCTTTTTCCTCGTCACTTTTGTGGCAACAGGAAAGGTGGGCTAACTATATCATTTTGTTTGCGCACAATATAGCGCAAAAGTAATATGCTTTTTAATGGGGGACTTATGTATGCCTGAGAACACGGAAAAGAAAAAGGTTATATTCAGCGGAATACAGCCTACTGGCGTTTTCACGCTGGGAAACTATATAGGCGCTATCAGAAACTGGGGACCGCTGCAGGATGAATACGACTGCATTTACTCGATAGTGGACATGCACGCTCTGACGGTGAAGCGCGATCCTGTCAAGTTCAGACAGCAGACCCTTGAGGCATACGCTCTCATTTTGGCGTGCGGAATCGACCCTGTAAAGTCCATAGCGTTCATACAAAGCCATAATCCAAGTCATGCTCAGCTTAATTGGATCCTTGCCTGCGCGACACAGTTTGGAGAGCTTTCGCGTATGACACAGTTCAAGGACAAGTCCAAAAAGCATCCTGACGATGTAAACGCGGGACTGTTTACCTATCCTGTGCTCATGGCTGCCGATATACTTACCTATAACGCCGATTTGGTCCCGATAGGAGCAGACCAGAAGCAGCATCTTGAGCTCGCAAGAAACATTGCGGTCAGGTTCAACCAGCGCTTCGGGGATACATTTGTTATTCCAGAGCCTTATATACCGAGCTTCGGCGCGAGCGTAAAGAGTCTTCAGGATCCAACCAAGAAGATGTCAAAATCCGATGAGAACCCGAACGCCTGCATTTATATACTCGATGACAAGGACACCATAATAAGAAAGTTCAAGAGAGCCGTTACCGATAGCGACGCCGAAGTAAGGTACGCCGATGGCAAGGACGGAATAAACAACCTTATGACAATTTATTCCTGCGTTACCGGCAAGGACATGCATGAGATAGAGAGCGATTTCAGCTGCAAGGGATACGGTGACTTTAAGCTTGCAGTCGGCGAGGCTGTAGCGGATCATCTTGAGCCTGTGAGAACGAGATTTGCCGAGCTTATGAACGACAAGGCATACCTCAAGGAGTGCTATACAGACGGCGCGCAAAGAGCATTCAAGCTATCAAACAAGATTGTGACAAAGGTTTACCGCAAGGTCGGCTTTGTCGACTACAGGTAGCCTTGCGGCATCACCGGAGGAAGCGTTGATGAACAAGGGAGGAGCGGCTGCGGCTGCGGGGATAACGATGGGAACCTGCCTTGCCATGATAATATCGTTTTCCTGCAACCACTCGATTTTATGGGCTATTATACACGGCTGCCTGAGCTGGGTGTACGTTATTTACCGTCTGATTGTCGGCGGATATTGATTGATTGAATTTTTGGAGATGAAGTTATGAAGCTTGGAATGGTCGGACTTCCAAACGTCGGAAAGAGCACTCTTTTTAACGCTCTGACCAACGCAGGAGCAGAGTCCGCAAACTATCCTTTTTGCACAATAGAGCCTAATGTGGGAGTTGTTTCTGTCCCGGACGAGAGGCTTGAAAAGCTTGCGCAGATGTATAATCCGACAAAGTTCACCCCTGCGACACTCGAGTTTGTTGATATAGCAGGTCTTGTAAAGGGCGCGTCAAAGGGTGAGGGGCTTGGAAATAAGTTTCTTGCGAATATTCGGGAGTGCGACGCGATAATCCACGTTGTAAGGTGCTTTGAGTCTGATGACATAATCCATGTAGAGGGCTCTGTTGACCCGGCAAGGGATATCGAGACTATTGACCTTGAGCTTATCCTTGCAGACTTGGAAGTACTCGAGAGAAGACTTGACAAGGCAAAGAAGATGATTAAGGGCGACAAGAAATATCAATCTGATGTCGATATGACGGAAGCGCTTATTCAGCATCTGTCTGACGGAAAGCCGGCAAGAAGCTATCCGTTTACCGATGAAGAGCGCGAAATGATAAAGTCGACGCCGCTTTTGTCCCAAAAGCCGGTAATATATGCTGCGAACCTCAGCGATGATGATTTTCGCAATAACCTTGACACCAACAAGCACTACGCGGCAGTCAAAAAAATAGCGGCTGAGGAGCAGTCGGCAGTCCTTCCAATATGCGCGCAGATAGAAGCAGAGCTTTCGGATATGTCCGAGGAGGACAAAAAAATGTTCCTTGAGGACTTGGGTCTTGAGGTTTCCGGACTTAACAGAGTTATCAAGGAGGGCTATGCGCTTCTTGGGCTTATATCCTTCCTCACAGCTGGAAAGGATGAGTGCAGAGCATGGACTATCAAAAAGGGAACAAAGGCTCCGCAGGCGGCGGGTAAGATACACACCGACTTTGAGCGAGGCTTCATAAGAGCGGAGGTAGTGGCGTTTTCTGATCTTGAGGCGTGCGGTTCAATGGCTGCGGCGAGAGAAAAGGGTCTTGTCCGCTCCGAGGGAAAAGAGTATGTAATGTGCGACGGAGACGTAGTTCTCTTCAGATTCAACGTATAAACAGCCGCTAAACAAATTGAATGCAATAGATATGCGCCTTCAAAAGCATGGAAGCTTTAGGGGCGCATTTTTGCATAAGAAAACCGTCTTCGGAATTCCGAAGACGGTATGGTAATATACTTTTACAGAAGCTTTAAAAATTAAAGCTCAGCGAAGTACTTGATTGTTCTTACCATCTGGCTGGTGTAGGAGTTCTCGTTGTCGTACCAAGAAACAACCTGTACCTGATAGAGGTCATCAGCGATCTTAGCAACCATTGTCTGAGTAGCATCGAAGAGTGAGCCATATCTCATGCCGATAACATCGGAAGAAACGATAGGATCCTCGTTGTAGCCGTAGGACTCGGAAGCAGCAGCCTTCATAGCGGCGTTGATGCCTTCCTTGGTGATATCCTTGCCCTTAACAACAGCGGTAAGGATAGTGGTGGAACCGGTAGGAACGGGAACT
>CASDRM010000096.1 GCA_949283135.1 uncultured Ruminococcus sp. | reverse complement strand
CTATCTCCTGCTTGGATTTAACATACTCAGCCTCGATTTTTGCCTCTCCCCTCATTCCAAAGAGGGTCTTTTTCGGCTCCTCAAGCACGGTGAAGCTTATCTTCTCCTCCGGTACTCCGAAGAGCTCCGCTGCCTTTGCCTTTGCCTCGGCTACTGTTTTTGCAGTGATGGTTTTAGTTGCCATTTTAGCTATCTCTCCTTTATTAACGGCAGAAGCCTTGAGAAAATGTGTAGTAGGCGGCTTCCTGCCGTGATTTCCTTGATTTTAGCTGTCGTTTTCCTCTGTTGTTACATCGGAGTTGAAAAGCGTAGCTCCGCTGTCGCCGTACTTGGCGTAGTAGCGCTGCCTCGCCGCCTCAAGAGCCGCTTCGTCCTCCGGGTTTGCCTCGCCGTCGCCGTACTTATCAACATAGCGGTGCTTCGCCTCATTGAGGGCCATCCTCTGGGCCTCCTTCTTTTCCGCCCTTGAGAGCTTGACCTCCTCGGTCATAGCCTCGTCTAAGGCTTCCTCTCCCTGATACTTCACGCCGAGCTGCTCCTTCTGCTTCTCAAGCGCCATCTGATACAAGGATGGCTTCTTTCTTGACTTTTTATCCTGCTTGGCAAGCAGCTTTTCAGTCCTTGCGGGAGTCAGGTAAAGATTAAGTCCGACTGTCTGCAAAAGCGAAACAACGCTTGAGAATATCCAGTATATACCGATACCTGCCGGGAAGCTGAAGGCTATCCAGAAGGAAATAAGCGGCATGGTGTACAGCATCACGTTCATCGACTTGTTCGCGGCCGCGGCGTTCGCTCCGTTCTTTTTCTGGAAGTACTGCGAAATGAAGGTCAGCACGAGCTGAGAAACAAGTGACAGAATCGGTATCAGGACAAGCACCGACGACCAGCTCGGATACGCTCCGAGATATACTCCGAGGAAGGTGTAATCCAGCTCGCGGCAGACATCGACTACCTCCTGATCGAATAGATCAGGATAATCCACCGCCACGGACATCAGAACAAGCTGAGCCCTGTTGGTATTTCCGGAGATGAGCCTTTTTGAGACCTTGGTGTCGTCGGTCATGTACTGGTCGAGATCGGGATTAGCCTCAAATACGGCTGCTATTTCCGCCAGTCTGTCGTCGTCATATTCCGCAAGCGCAGACTTTTCCTCGCTCTTGAAGGAAAGAAGAGTGTCGTAAACAGAGGCTTCGCCGTTTTCCAAAATAGCCTCCACAGAGGTCTGATGATCGGCTATCTCAGTGCTGATCACATAGGCGTCATAGACGTTGTTCTGAGCCTGTGTAAGCTTATCCTTGGGGACGTTGCTGATGTATGAAAGCGGAGCGTATACTACCTCGATGATGGCAAAAAGTATTACAAAGGTTACGACCATCGGCAGGCAGCTTCCCATTGGGTTGACATTTTCCTGGTTATACAGCTCCATGGTGGCTTCGTTGAGCTTATCCTTGTTGTTGGCGTACTTCTTCTTGAGCTGCTCAAGCTTAGGATTGAGCCTTGACATTCTCGCCATGCTCATCTGCTGCTTCACAGCGGAAGGAAGCATGATAAGCTTGATTATAATAGTAAAGAGCAGCAGCGCCACTCCGTAGTTCTTGACTAAAAGATAACAGAGCCAAAGTATCTTACCGAACGGCCAGGCTATTATTTCCCACATAAAATGTCTCCTTTAAGATTCAAGGTTAGTTGTACAAGGTTGGAGTTTTTTGATTACTTACTTTTGTCCTTCTTTATTTTTGCGGCGAGCCTCTGATTTAAGGGTATACAGGTGAAATTTTTCGGGGACGTAGTCCACCCCTCCGCCGCTGTACGGGTTGCACCGCAATAGCCTCCACACCGCGAGTATGCCGCCCTTGAGCGCGCCGTGCTTTCTCACGGCCGTGAGAGCGTACTGGGAGCAGCTCGGGTAATACCGGCAGCATGGTTTTTTCAGTGGAGAAATGAATTTGCGGTAAAAAATGATCAGGGTTTCAAATATTTTTTTCAGCATTTTCAAGGATCATGTTTTTTAGGAGCGTTATTTTTCCCCGAGCCGCCTGACCCGGGCTTTCTCACGCCCTTATTTTTACCCAACGAGCTTTGGCGCACTCCGGCGCCGGTTTTGATTCCCTTTGCCAGTCTGCCGCCTATGAACCATTCTATCTCGCTCGATTTTTTCCCCTCGATGCCCTCCCGCGCGACAAAGATGATGTCATATCCCACGGGAAGCCGTTTTTCCTCGCTGCGGTAGGCGCTTCTTATTATCCTCTTGGCGCGGTTTCTTTTGACCGCGTTTCCTATTTTCTTGCCTACCGTTATGCCGAAGCGGTTCACGCCAAGCTTATTCGGAAGAAAATATGCGCTGAGCTCGGCGCAGCTTATGAACATTCCCTTTTTATAGAGCCTTGAAAACTCCCTGCTGTCCTTGAGAATTTCGGTATGGAGCATTTTTTCACGACTCCTTTACGGCTATGGCTAATTGGAGAAAAATAAAATCTTATGTTAAAAATCAAGGACCACAAAAAACCTGTGGCCCTTAAATGACGCCCCTGCGGGTGATCCTGGAATTAGTAAGTGAGCCTTGCTCTGCCCTTTGCACGTCTGCGAGCCAGAACCTTGCGTCCGTTTCTGGTTGCCATCCTCTTGAAGAAGCCGTGCTCCTTGGATCTGTGGATCTTCTTAGGCTGATATGTTCTCTTGATCTGCATTTACGGTTGCGCCTCCTTGTCCGAATTTATCAGGCTTGTATCAATATGCCTCAGCCCGTAAGGAACAGTTGTAAATCCCCATTCCGAGCTTGTCGGGCAATTACTACCTTTTGCAATAAGGTATTATATAATAAGTTAAGCGGGCTTGTCAATACCTATTTCCTGTTTTTTATTCAAATTCGCCTTGATTTTAAGCGGTTATTTGACTCACTGCAAGGCTCTCTGACCAAAATCGTCAGTTTACATAAACCCCGCCTTATGTAAATACGCATATTTATAATAGTATTTGTTATTAAAAAACCTTGAAAAAATGCAACTTGTATGTTATTATTTAAGTATAAATGTGATGATGGGAAGATGTTTGCTCCCGCGGCAAAGTAAGCGGCGCGGAGGCGTCGTTTTTTCATCTTTTTAATACTAAATTGGGAAAGGTTTTTGGTCTATGAACTCATTTTACGAGCTGTTTGACAGCGTCAAGCGCGCCTGTCAGCTTGACCCAAAGGTCAGCGAGATAGGATATAACCGCTGGATCAAGTGTATCGAACCGGGCAGGCTGGACGGAAAAAAGGTGACGCTTATCGCGCCCAGCGATTTTACCCGCAGAACCACTCAGGATATTTACGGCGACGTCTTTGCCAAAGCGCTTGAGCATGTGCTCGGCTTCCCGGTCGAGGTGGAATTTGTCGTCAAGGACGGCGCGAAAAACGACGCCACCGGCTTCAGTGAGTACGAAAAGAAAATGAACGAGCTGATAAACAGCCACCGCCGTTCGGAATACGAGCTGACCTTTGAGAACTTCATCAAGGGCAAATCAAACGAGCTCGCATACGCCTACTGCATAGCTGTCAGCGGGAAAAACAGCGTCAGCAGTCACCAGCTCAATAAATCCATGTTTAATCCCCTGTTTATTTACGGCGACTCCGGTTTGGGAAAGACCCACCTGCTCAAGGCCATCGAGCATGAGGTAAAAAAGAATAATCCCGATCTCAAGGTGATATACACAACCGGTGAAAGCTTCACAAACGAGCTCGTCAAGGCGGTATCAGAAAAAACTACCACCGAGTTCCATGAGAAATACCGCAACTGCGACTTTTTGCTTGTAGACGATATCCAGTTCATTGCCGGCAAGGAGATGACCCAGGAGGAGTTCTTCCACACCTTCAACGCCTTGTACAACGTCGGCAAGCAGATAGTCCTCACCTCCGATATCTCGCCTAACCGCATAAGGCAGCTCGAGGACAGAATAAAGAACCGCTTTATCTTCGGCGTTCAGGCGGACGTTCAGCCGCCGGACTTTGAGACAAGGCTGGCGATAGTCAAGCGCAAGGCCGAGCTTTTAGACCTTAATATACCCGACAACGTGGCAAGGCTTTTGAGCGAGCGCATCAAGAAGAACATAAGACAGCTTGAGGGCGCGGTCAACAAGATGAAGGGTCTTACCATGTTCTCAAACGAGACTCCCTCCATATCTATGGCTCAAAGAGTCATAAAGGAAACGCTTATCGACGCTCAGCCCGCCGAGATAACCATAGACAGGATACTCAACGACGTATCCGCCTCCTTCAACGTGACTCCTCAGGACATCAAGTCGGCAAACCGCAACGCTCAGATATCCCTCGCCAGAAAGGTTGCTGTCTACATCATAAGAGAGGTCAAGGGAATGTCGTTTACCGACATCGGAAAGGAATTCAACCGCAACCACTCTACGATGACCATCTCCTACGCCGATATCAAGGATACACTCAGCCATAACGCGGATCTGCGCGAAACAATAGAGGACATCATCAAAAATTTGAAGAGCATTTAGGTCTGCGCTGCAAAGACGGCGGGGGCGCGTCCTTTTTGCGGTTTATCTGACATAATACGCGCGGCTTCGAGATTATCATGTATATGTATAGACATATGCCGCGGCGCTAAGGCTTTGGTCTTGTGTCAGACAGGAAATACATGGTATTGGTTCCCGACATATTTTTTGAACCTCGGTTTTGGGACAAGTTATTGACATTTCAACAGAGTTTTCAACAGATTTGATTTTGAGACGCCCTGAAGCCGCTCT
>CASDRM010000095.1 GCA_949283135.1 uncultured Ruminococcus sp. | reverse complement strand
AGTAATGTAGATATAGCCGTTAATTAGTCCGTTTCCGATATTGGTTGTGCCTCTGTCAAGACTGATATAAAGAGGGGAGCTGACAAGGCCTACTATGGTGTACTCGGTGTAGTTAAGCTTCTCCATAGTGGCGTCGCTGTTGTCAGAGGATATTTTGATTACCTTGCCTATATCATTCTCTGTAAATCTTTCATCATCTACTACGCACTCGTTGTTGTTAGCTGGAAGTCTTCCATCGGTAACTGACACAAGGTTAATTTTGTCTGTCAAGGAAAGAAACTTGAACGGAAGGACAGCATCATTCTGCTCCACCAAGGCGTCAACGCTGTATGAACCCTCAGCAGCTTTTACACCCCCAAGCTTGCCGAGCTCTGTTATGTTATCCTCGGTAAAGCCGAGGGTAGAAAACAAACGAAAGTCATAGAAGCTTAGATCTGCCAAATATTCGTTGCCGGTGTTTATCATTGCGTCGGTTGTTATTTTCAGACCGGCGAAAAAGCCTGCGCTCAGCGCGACAATAAGCATCAGCGCTATATATCTGCCTAAAAACCTTCGTATTGTCCTGCAGGTCATTTTAAGTATTGATTTCATATTATTACCACTCAATCTGCTCGATAGGCGTTATGTTGTCATTAAGTTCATTTGAAAGTATCTGCCCGCTCTTTATCCGGATAATTCGCTTAGCCATTGGGGCGATTGCCTGATTATGTGTGATGATGATTACTGTTGTGTTTCTTTCGGTGCTTAGCTTGTGAAGAAGCTTAAGCACCGACTTGCCGGTAACATAGTCAAGGGCGCCGGTCGGCTCGTCGCAGAGTAAAAGGCTGGGGTTTTTTGCGAGAGCTCTTGCAATCGCGACTCTCTGCTGCTCGCCGCCTGAAAGCTGAGCCGGGAAGTTATTTTCTCGATCGCCAAGACCAACCATTTCCAAGGCTTCCTTTGCAGGTATTGGATCCTTGCAGAGCTGTGCTGCTATCTCTACGTTTTCAAGCGCAGTCAGATTGGGTATCAGGTTGTAAAATTGGAACACGAACCCTACGTCGTGACGTCGATAGTCGATAAGTTCGGTTTTGCCTAAAGACGATACTTCCTTTCCGTCAAAGTAAATTTTACCGGAGGTAACCGTATCCATGCCTCCGAGCATGTTCAAAAGCGTTGTTTTTCCTGCGCCGGACGAGCCGAGCAGAACACAAAAGTCACCCTTGTCGATATAGAAGCTTACGTTTTTCAGCGCGTCAATTTTGGCATTGCCGCTTCCGTAGCTTTTTGTTACATTTTCAAATTCGATGTAATGTTCAGACATATTAGACGGTACTCCTTTAAGCTTTTGTTATAAATACTACTATCCACAAATATAACTCTATTCTATGAAAATCAATTCTGGTTCAACTGAAGTTCAACAATTGTTGAACTTTGGTCTGACA
This sequence comes from uncultured Ruminococcus sp., assembly GCA_949283135.1. Classification (GTDB taxonomy): domain Bacteria; phylum Bacillota; class Clostridia; order Oscillospirales; family Ruminococcaceae; genus Faeciplasma. The sequence continues at coordinate 4,266 of CASDRM010000095.1, read as the reverse complement.
GTCCGCCTTTGATAGCTTATCAAGGAGAGAAGATATATGTTTTGCTTGACAGTGCAGGCTTGGGAGAATAAAATACTGAGTATAAGGATAGCTTTTTAAGAAAATGAATTTGATGAATATGGAGCTGGACGTTAATATTTATGCTTAAAATTTTGATTGCTGAGGACGATCTTGAACTCGGACGTCTGTTTGCACATGTGCTTATAAAGAACGGTTATACGGTAAAAGTGGTTTCAAACGGAAAAGAAGCTTTGGGCGCAATAGATAACGATTACTTCGATCTTATCATATCGGATATTATGATGCCGGTTATGGATGGCTACGAGCTTGTGAGTACGCTGAGGGAGACCGGAAATACGACTCCAGTTCTGATGATTACCGCTAAGGACGCCTTTGACGACATGCGCTTGGGGTTCCTTTCCGGAACAGACGATTACATGGTGAAGCCGGTAAATGTAAATGAAATGATCCTCCGTGTTCAGGCGCTTCTGAGGCGTGCTCAGATGATAAGCGACCGCAAGCAAACTATAGGAGGAACTGTTATGGAGTGCGACACGTTTACCGTCACATATAACGGAACCAGCGTCGTGCTTCCGCAAAAGGAATTCATGCTATTGTATAAAATGTCGTCCTATCCGGGACGTATTTTTACTCGTCAGCAGCTGATGGACGATGTATGGGGGTATGACTCGGACAGCGATCCTCATACTGTGGACGTTCATATCGGAAGATTGCGGGAACGGTTCAGGGACAATATGGATTTCAAAATAGTCACGATGCGAGGAGTAGGCTACAAGGTGGTGAAGCAGTGAAAGGAAGAGACACTTTTAAAAAGCTTAGAGAGCAAAGGAGCAGATTCAGCCTGCATACTCAATTCACCATGCTCATCGCAGGCGTTGTTCTCATAAGTATACTTTCCGCCTTTGGCATGACTTTCTTATTTGAATGGTGGTTTCCGATATTTACAAAGATTCCGAGATTGCTCGAGATAAACATTCTCAGCTTAATCGTGGCGGTGATCGTAGCCCGAATAGTGACGAGACTGATAAGCGATCCGATCCAGGAACTGCGAGACGGGATGCTAAAGGTATCTGACGGTAATTTTGACGTTCAGCTTGAAACAGATTCTTCGTTTAAGGAGATTCAGGAACTGATAACCGGCTTTAATATGATGACTCATGAGCTTCAATCCACCGAAATACTTCAAACTGATTTTGTGTCGAATGTATCGCATGAGTTTAAAACTCCGATAAACGCGATAGAAGGGTATACGACTTTGCTTCAAAACGCCGAGAATATCGACGGGACAGAAAGCGATTACATAGAGAAAATTCTCCTTAATACCAGAAGACTTTCCTCTTTGGTGAGCAATATACTTCTGCTGTCTAAAATAGAGAATCAGTCTATTCCCGCGCATAAAGAGACATACAGGCTTGACGAGCAGATAAGGGAAGTCATACTTGCTTTGGAGTCCGCGTGGGAACAAAAGGAAATAGATTTTGACGTCGACCTGGAGGAAATACACTACTTCGGAAATGAGAATTTAATGTATCATGTATGGATGAACCTGATAGGCAACGCCATAAAGTTCAGCCCCCAGGCAGGAATAGTAAAGGTGAGGCTTTTCGAAAAGGAGAATAAAATTCATTTCTTTATTGAGGACGAGGGAGCAGGATTGTCAGAAGAAGCAAAGAAGCATATTTTTGATAAATTCTATCAAGCGGATACATCTCATAAGCAGGAGGGCAACGGACTGGGGCTTGCTTTGGTGAAACGGATACTTGCGATGACCGGCGGAGAGGTGTTCGCTGAAAATCTGCCTGTAAAAGGCTGTAGATTTACGGTTATACTGGGCACAAAATAATACAATAAATATAAAAATAAATCCGTCTGCTCACAGAGGTGTTTCTCTGCGGCAGACGGATTTTTTTCTCGGTATAAAATTCAGAACTGACTTATGTCGTTACTCTTTCCTGTTCTTTCCACCCTTTAGAGCTATCGCTGCCGCTATGCAAATAACGATGATAACTACGGCGGCAACTATGCCTGTTACTACGGGAATACCAAGCTTGGATGAGTCGCTCTCCTCCGCCTCTTCAAGCGCGGCCTCTTCCTCTTCCTGTCCCACATAGCTTACATCGAGCAGGGGAACTGTAGATATTCCGCCCTCCTTGCTTCCTATGCGGATGCGATTGCCGTTGGATTCACAAAGAGCGAAGGTAATTTCTGTCTCGCCTGGGTTGTTTGCAATATAATCCTTGACCATGTCGGTAACATCTATCTTTATTTCGGCTGGCGATTCAGACTGTGAGAAAGTCGCAGAAGTAACAGTTTCATCGGCAGATGATGTGATAGTCGGCTGGTTGCTCCAGATAACATCGTCCTCAGTCTGGCAGATGTTTCCGTTGGAATTAGGCGCGTTCGAGCCTCCGATGCCTTCTTCCCAGTCAGAATCCGCAAGCGCAATCTCAATCTTATTCTCTGCATCTACGCCCGCCATCCGTCCCTGATAAACGAGTGAAAGGGTGACGTCCTCAATTTCCTTTTCGACATACTTGGATATATCGTACTTGATGTACGCTATCTTGCAGTCATATGAATCTATGGATTTTTCTCCCTCACCGAAAAGTCCTTGAGCACTGTTTCTCTGAAGCTGTAAGAAAGGTTCTCCGCCGTAGTTGAGTTCAGCCTCATTACCCCATGACTGGGCGGTAGTATCGGCAATCGGCTCGATGCCGTCGCGGTGAGCCATCGGGTCAACATACACATCAGATCTTGCGAACTCATCAAGACCCTCTCCGTTGAAAGGCACTACTATTACTTTGCTTCCATGAGAATCGTTTCCGAGGTCCTGCTCCTTTTCCACATCGATTACTGCGAATGTGAATGCCTTTATAGTTCCATCCTCAATGTAGACGTTCGGACGCTCGAGCTTTGTCCAGTTGTTTTCCGTTCCGTCCTCGTATGTAAGAAAATTTTCGTTAGGAGTGTAGGCGATTCCGGAGTGACGCACCCAGTTTGTGACGCCATCCTCAGAGGTGAGGTAGAACGCCTCCTTGGTATCCCACTTATTCGCTACTACATGGTAAAGACCGTCAGCATACCAGATTACCGGGTCCTCAACATTGACATTCGGCATACCCTCGACCTGCCACCACAGACCGTAAAGCTGTACTTCCCAGTCGCCCTCGAGCGAGTCTGCGATGGCGATGTCGCCGTTTCTGTTTATAGCCTCATATTTTCCGTCGTCTCTAAGGGTTATGCTTACGTTTGAAAGATAGTAGCCGCTTGTACCGACAGCCTTAAGTCTTCCACCGTTGCCGCTTTGAATCAAATCCCATGGACCGTCAAGGCTCTTTGCAATGTGTATAGTTCCGTTCGCGATCTCACCGTGCATACCGGTATCGCTTATAGAGATAGCGTATCTGTAGCCCTCGTCATACAGCGGGTCTGATTCACTTATCATGAAAGGGAAGACATTGTGTCCTGCTCCGTCGCACCAGTCCGGCCAGATAGGTCCCATGTCCGTATACGGTCCGTACAGGTTGTCGCTGACGGCATATATCGCCTGAGAGCCCTGCCAGCCTGAGATGCCGTTCTGACCCCAATGACCGCCCGCCTGATTCCAGCGGCTTGCAAACATGTAATATTTGCCTGTTTCCTCATCCTTGATGATTCCGCCGTCCCAGTAGCAGTACTCATCCATCTCTCTGTCCTCAAGACCGTTGCTCTGGTCTCTCAGACCTGCCCTTGCGCCCCAGCAGTCGTCAGTCAGCTCCTCAATGATAGGCATCGGCATGAAGCAGTCCATAAATTGAGTAATCTCACCGTTGCCCTCGGCACTGACCGGAACGGATGTAAGCAGCGTCGAAAGCGCTATAATACCGGCTGTCGCAGACGCAGTAGCTTTTTTAACTAAATTTCTCATGACTGTATCCTCTTAATTGTAGTAGATTGGTCGAGCAACAAAAGTGTGCTCATATCGAGTAAGTATATCAGAAGTTTTCCGAGAGTTCAATATAAGACGACTATGTTTTCGTGTTTTACACAGAAATTATTTTTGTTTTTGTGTAATGTGTATAAAATATGGGTTTACGACAAAAATTTTAGAAAAATAACAGCTAAGTTTTCATGTGAAAGCTTAAAAAATTTAGCTGTGTTTTTATTAAAACCTATTGACATGTTAATTATTTTTTCATATAATACTATTATTCTGCTACGCTAAAGTTGGTCATCTGATTTCAGATGCTTTGGTATTTTGCGAGT
>CASDRM010000094.1 GCA_949283135.1 uncultured Ruminococcus sp. | reverse complement strand
GTTTGACCAGCGTGCTGACTCTGCCGCACAGTGCATACAGATAATATCTCAGGGAGACAGACCGCTTATACGCACCGCTAAGGTTTACGCGCTTTACGGTGATTTGAGCGCGAATGAGATCGGTGAGATAAAGAAGTACGTCATCAACCCGGTTGAGGCAAGAGAGGCGTCGCTTGAAAAGCCCGAGACGCTTCATGTCAAGTATGACATACCCACCGAGGTCAAGACCCTTGACGGATTCACGGGTATTGACAGAGACGGTCTTGAGGCGTTTGTAAGAGATTACGGACTGGCTATGGACGCCGACGATATCGCTTTCTGCCAGGACTACTTCAGGTCGGAGCACCGCGATCCGACTATCACCGAAATAAGGATGATAGATACCTACTGGTCGGATCACTGCCGCCATACCACTTTCCTGACCCAGATTGACAGCGTCAGCTTTGAGGATGAGCTTTTGCAAAGCGCGTATGACGAGTATATTTCCGTGAGAAAGGAGCTTGGTCGCACCAAGCCCATATGCCTTATGGACATCGCGACCCTTGCGGCAAAGTACCTTAAGAAGCAGGGCAAGCTTGACAAGCTCGACGAGTCGGAGGAGATAAACGCCTGCACCGTCAAGATAGACGTGAGCGTTGACGGCGTCAAAGAGCCGTGGCTGCTTCTTTTTAAGAACGAAACGCACAACCATCCGACCGAGATAGAGCCCTTCGGAGGTGCGGCGACATGTATAGGCGGAGCTATAAGAGACCCGCTTTCGGGAAGATCTTATGTATACGGCGCAATGAGAGTGACCGGCGCCGCCGATCCGCTCAAGCCGATAAGCGAGACGATAAAGGGCAAGCTGCCCCAGAGAAAGATAGTCACCACCGCAGCGGCAGGCTATTCATCCTACGGCAACCAGATAGGACTTGCCACCGGCATAGTCGATGAAATATACCATCCCGGATACGCCGCAAAGAGGATGGAGATAGGCGCGGTCATCGCCGCAACGCCTGCTGAAAATGTAAGGCGTGAGGTCCCGGCGCCCGGAGACGTGGTAATACTTCTGGGCGGAAGCACCGGCCGCGACGGCTGCGGCGGAGCAACCGGTTCGTCTAAGTCTCACACAGCGAAGTCGCTTGAGACCTGCGGCGCGGAGGTACAAAAGGGAAATGCGCCGGAGGAAAGAAAGCTTCAGAGGCTGTTCAGAAGCAAGGAAGCCTGCCTTATGATCAAGCGCTGCAACGACTTCGGAGCGGGAGGAGTTTCGGTAGCCATAGGCGAGCTTGCGGACGGTTTGGAAATAGACCTGAACGCGGTTCCTAAAAAGTACGAGGGACTTGACGGCACTGAGCTTGCGATAAGCGAATCTCAGGAGAGAATGGCTGTCGTCGTAGAGCCGCATAACGTGTCCAAGTTCTTGGAGCTTGCCTCAAAGGAAAACCTCCAGGCATGTCCTGTGGCTGTAGTAAAGGAAGAGCCGAGACTCCGCATGATGTGGAACGGCAAAACCATAGTTGATATAAGCCGTGAGTTCCTGAATTCAAACGGCGCGCCTAAGCATATAGATATAGCTCCCGCGGTTCCGGGCGACATATCAAAAACCGTTTCCGGAGACTTTGCAAAAAATTACAAGGCTTGCGCACAGGATTTAAATATCTGTTCAAAGAGGGGGCTTTCGGAGCGCTTTGACTCTACCATAGGCGCGGGAACTGTCTTGATGCCGTTCGGCGGAAAGAACCAGCTCACACCTATTCAGGCGATGGTCCAGAAGATATCGGTGGAGAAAAAGCACACCGACGACTGCTCGCTCATGTCGTTCGGCTATAACCCGTTCATAACCGAAAAGAGCCCTTATCACGGAGCGTATCTTGCGGTTGTTGAGTCGGTTTGCAAGCTCATAGCGACAGGCGCGGACTTCAAGGACGTGTACCTTACATTCCAGGAGTACTTTGAGCACCCGAACCGTGACCCCAAGCGTTGGGGCAAGCCTTTGGCGGCGCTTTTGGGAGCGTTTAAGGCTCAGCTTGAGCTCGGAATAGGCGCGATAGGCGGCAAGGATTCCATGAGCGGAACATTTGAGGATCTCGACGTTCCCCCGACGCTTGTTTCCTTTGCGGTAACTACCTCCACAACCGACAGGATAGTTTCAAACGATTTTAAGGGAGCGGGACACAAGGTAGTCATACTTCGCCCCGAGTTTGATAAAAACGGACTCCCCGTGACAAGCTCTCTTGTGGAGCTTATGAACAGGGTGAGCGGTCTTCTTAAGGAGAAGAAAGCTGTTTCGTGCTACACACCCGGTATGGGCGGCATAGCCGAGGCTGTCATGAAGGCTTGCTTAGGAAACGGCATAGGCTTTAAATATGACGACGGCATGAGCGTTGAAAAGATATTCGGCTACAGCTATGGCTGCTTCCTGCTCGAGATGACCTGCGATATAGACGCCGAGGTCGTCGGAGTCACTACAGACGACGGACAAATAAGCTTTATGGATGAGTCTATTAAGCTTGACGAGCTTTTAAAGATATATGAGGACAAGCTCGAGAGCGTTTATAGCTGCAATATCAAAAACAGCGGCACTAAGTTTGAAAACTTCTCATACAGTGTTGACACCCATAAGTCCGCGGCAATAAAGTGTGCGCGTCCCAAGGTGCTGATACCTGCCTTCCCCGGCACAAACTGCGAATATGACAGCGCAAAGGCTGTTTCCGATGCGGGAGCAGAGCCCGAGATACTCGTTATAAACAATCTCAGCGCCGAAGGGATAAGCGCGAGCGTAGACCGCTTCGCAAAGCTTCTAAAGGACGCCCAGATGGTCTTTATCCCCGGCGGATTCTCCGGCGGAGACGAGCCGGACGGAAGCGGCAAGTTCATAACCGCGTTCTTCCGCAACGCCGAGATAAAGGACGGCGTAACGGAGCTTCTGGAGCGTAGGGACGGACTTATGTGCGGCATATGCAACGGCTTCCAGGCTCTTATCAAGCTCGGACTCGTTCCCTACGGAAAAATTATAGACACCGACGAGAACTGCCCCACGCTTACTTTTAATACCATAGGCAGACACCAGTCCAGAATAGTAAGAACGAGAATAGCCTCCAACAAATCGCCGTGGCTCAGCCTGATGAATGTCGGAGACATAGTAAGCGTTCCTATTTCTCACGGCGAGGGAAGGTTCCTTGCAAGCAATGAGCTGATAGCCCAGCTTGCCAAGAACGGTCAGATAGCCACTCAGTATGTTGACCTTGACGGCAACGCCACCGGCGACATACATTTCAACTCCAACGATTCCGCGTATGCCATCGAGGGCATAACTTCTCCCGACGGAAGGGTGTTCGGCAAGATGGGACACAGCGAAAGAATCGGCTCAGGTCTTTACAGAAACGTCCCCGGAAATTACAACATCAGAATGTTCGAGGCGGCGGTAAAGTACTTTAAGTAATTTTGTCATATCCGCAGCGGGCTTGCATAGAATATGCGGTCGGCTGCGGATGAATATAATCTGCATATGTATACATACGGCTCATAGGGCGCGCAGCGGCTTATGACCGTAGGCAAAATCGCCAAGAGCTTCGGCGGTTTTTGCAGCTTTTTGTTCAGGCATACGAAATGAGAAGATTTCATGCAAAGCCATTGAATATTTATTCAGCGTATGATATATTTTTCTCAATAAAAATGTATATTTATAAATCCTGCGGCAGCCATGAACGGCGATGAGCGGGAATCGAAAGGCAAGGAATTAAGCATGAAGAAAGAAAACATCAAAAAGATCGTTTTGGCATATTCCGGCGGACTTGATACATCAATAATCATCCCGTGGCTGAAGGAAAACTACAACAATCCCGAGATAATAGCTGTTTCGGGAAACGTAGGACAGGCAGGCGAGCTTGAGGGACTTGAAGAGAAGGCGTTAAAGACCGGCGCGTCCAAGATATACATCGAGGATCTGACCAAGGAGTTTTTGGAGGACTATGTTTTCCCCTGCGTTCAGGCAGGCGCGCTTTACGAGGACTATATGCTCGGAACAGCGTTCGCGCGTCCTCCTATAGCCAAGAGAATAGCTGAGATCGCTATTGCCGAAGGAGCGGACGCTATTTGCCACGGCTGCACGGGAAAGGGCAACGACCAGGTCAGATTCGAGCTTGCCATAAAGGCGTTTGCGCCGGACATGCCTATAATCGCTCCGTGGAGAGAGTGGAATATAAAATCCCGCGACGAGGAGATCGATTACGCCGAGGCGCATAATGTTCCTCTTAAGATAAGCCGTGAGACTAATTATTCCAAGGACAAGAACATATGGCACCTTTCGCACGAGGGACTT
>CASDRM010000093.1 GCA_949283135.1 uncultured Ruminococcus sp. | reverse complement strand
TGAACCGGATGACCGTTCAGGAAACTTGGGTGGCGAACGGTTCCGAACAAACTCTATTGGAAACCATGGGACTTGGCTGTGAAACGGATGCTTATGATCCCATGGAAAAAGCCATGCTTTCCTAGAGATTGCAGCCAGCGGGCATGAGATCGGAAGCCACACCTTCTCTCATTCAGATCTAACGACGCTGAATACGCAGCAAATCCAACAGGAAATTAGGCAAACACAAAAAGAACTGAATAAAGTCCTGCCAGACTACTCCATAAAATATGTCCGTCCTCCTTATGGAAGATATACGCAAGAAGCTGAAGAAGAAATTGATCTGCCTTTCGTGCTGTGGACGATTGACAGCGGAGATTGGGAAAACCCGGATGCGGAAATAATTTATACTACTGTTGTCGGCAGTGTAAAAGACGGAGATATTATCGTTTTCCATGACGACAACGCAGAAACAGTCAAGGCACTGGAAAAAATCATTGTTGAACTCAAAGCAAGAGAATTTCAGTTTGCTACGGTGTCACAGATTAAAAAATGATTTGACAATGTATTGGTGCTCGATAATCGAGAATTAAGTGTAATAATTACACCTGTTGAATGTGCAGATTGCGATATCGAGTCCCGAACTATTGAGTAGATCTGCGATCAATCGATTCGGTCATGCCATACCGTAAATTTTATTCTGAGATAAATCCCATCCTGAGCGCTTCCATGAACAAGCCTCCTTCAATAGAAAGCTATATTCAACTGTGTCTATATGATAGCGTATTTATAAGTCGTGCGGAAATGATAACAATGCTATTTTTTACGATATGACTGTATGTTTTCTGCATCATTCACTTTTGTAAGTGCTTCAAAGCAGAGGAGCGCATATCTATTTACTTGCGACGATTAGACGATTATAGAATAATGCGTTCATTATCCTTCTTTACGACAGACAACAGTTCCTGCGTCACATAAAATCTTCATATGATGTGACATTGTGGGATATGTTACATTGATTTCTTCCAGAACCCTGCAAGCGTTTTTTTCTCCTGTTGATAAAAGCAAAAGAATTCAATTACTTTTTTGATCGCAGAACGCCTTGTATATAGCGGCAGTTCTTTTTGACTTGATTATTGTTCCTGCATCTCTTATAGACAAACGGCAATCCATAAACTGAAAAATAAATGTATGACGATTGCCCCCACAAAAATAACAATTACTGATATTTTAACGATTGCTTTGTCATTGATTGCATTCTAACAGCAAAAACGCCCGTCAGGGAAGCTCTTCAGGCGCGTCATCTTATTTCTGCTCTACCCGTACATCAGTAAAAAAGCGCATAAAACCGGAAAAAATAAAAACCGCAACCTTGATATGTCAGAATCAAAATTGCGGTGCTTCTTTGTCAAGAGGGACTGAAAAAGATGACGAACCGTTTTGTCAGGTAATCAAACATAAAAAATAACGCTGAACCCAAAAAGAATTGGGTCCAGCGTCACGCTGGCGGAGAAGGAGGGATTCGAACCCTCGATGAGCTATCAACCCATACACGAGTTCCAGTCGTGCGCCATAAACCGGGCTAGGCGACTTCTCCACGGTTGTTCCGGAGAACGTGTTACATTATATCAGATGGCAATTAAAAATGCAAGCGATTTTTAAAAAGTTTTTTATTTTTTGTCGGACGAATTTTTCGTCTTCAATTTGTTTAAAGCAAAACCTCGCGATTTTGCGCTTTTTGCGGCGGCAATGGATACCATTCGCACATAAAATTGTACTCATCTCTGAAGGGGTATTGCATTTATTCGCGCGGAGTGTATTATTGAAATTAAAGAACATATGTTCTTTTATAAAACCGCCATGAGGCTTTGGCGTCATACCGCTTGCTTGCAGCTTTTAACGACAGGCGGGGGAAGTATAGTGGCGGTGCTTATGCGGCTAAGGAAAGGGGGAACATGGTTGAGCGACGAGCAAAAGGCAAAGCTTATCTTTGACTACATCGAAAATCCGAGCTACCGCGCCGTCGGAAGAAAAAACGGCGTTTCGGCGTCTACCGTCAAGAGGGTGATTGATGAAAATACAGTCATTAAGGAGGTACTTAAATCTCTTTGGGGAAGAAGCCCGCAGAGCGTAAGCCTTTATCTTCGTGAGAAGCAGGAGATGATCTACGGAATTATAAATAAATGTCTTGGCATCCTCAATGACGATGAGAAGCTGCGTTCAGCGACTTTGCCTCAAATCGCATCCGCTATGGCTACGCTTTTGGAGAAGTTCGTCGTTGCGTCAGAGGATTCACAGGAGCTTGAAAACGACCCTTTGAGCCTTGGGCTTATGGAGCTCGGCGAGGCTCTCGGCAGGTGCGGCGCAGGCTTGAAGGATGGTGATGAAGCTGATTAGTCCCAAGCAGCAAAAAATTCTT
>CASDRM010000092.1 GCA_949283135.1 uncultured Ruminococcus sp. | reverse complement strand
GTCCATGTGCCGAGCACCTGGCTGGTGTGGCTGCTCGAAGAAGAACCGGGATAAATGGTTATCTTGGTGACGTTGCTGGGGGTAGCGCTGATGGTAGCGGTGACGGTGCTGCCGTTCTGGACGGAGGTTGCGTCCTTGAAGAGGTTGATTACCTGATCCTTTGTGGTTACCTCAAGGACATATCCGGCGTAAGCACCGTTATGCTTCCAGGACACGGTGATGTTAGAGCCGACGGAAACCTGCATGTTGATGCTTCCGCTGCCCGAAGAGGTGACCTGCCAGACATAGCCGGCTGAGTCTTTGCCTACGGCAAGAGTAGAGCCGTTCGAAGCATATGCGGTTACCTCTGCGGTATATGTGCCAGCCCCATTGGGTGTAACAACCACGCTGGTGGCTGAAGCGTTGGCCGTTGTGGTTGTGAAGGGTGCCTCATCCTTCAATACCTTTACGGAATAGGACGCGGCACCTTCCACGGTACCCCATGAAACCGTAAGCGTGCTTGCGCTGTCGGAGGTCTTATTTACCTTGACGTTGTTCACACTGCCTATGCCGGACGCGAAGGAAACAACTGAAAGGCAGGAAAGACCCACGACCAATGCAAGAATTACTGCCAAAATTCTTTTAGTCATTTTTGACACTCCTTTTCATTTTGTTAGTCTCATTATAACACCAATATTTTCTTTTGTAAATACAAAAATCAGCCTTTGCAAAATAAATGTTCTTAATTTTTGTTGAAATTTTATCGCAGCGGTGTTACACTTGTAATACAATCATCTTTGCACAAATATTGCAGCTATATAATAATTTGTTTTCAAGGGAGATTTTATTCATGACAAACATCACCAAACAGCAGTTCGGCAGCCTTTCCTGCGGCAAACCGGTCTACTCCTTCAAGCTCACCAACTCCAAGGGAGCGTATCTTGAGGTGATCGAATTCGGCGGAGCCATTCGCTCTATAGTCATTCCGGACAACTCGGGAGCTCTTATAGATGTGGCTTTGGGATACGACGATCTTAACAGCTATGTAAATCAGGACAAGTACATCGGCGCTCTTATCGGCCGCCACGGCAACAGAGTGGAGGACGCAAAGTTCAAGCTCGGCAGAAAGGTATACACGCTTGCCAAGAACGATGGAAGAAACAACCTCCACAGCGGTCCGAAGGGCTTTGACAAGCGGCTTTGGCATGGCGAAACAGACGGCGAGACGCTTGTTTTGAGCTATCGCTCCGAGGACGGCGAGGAGGGCTTCCCGGGGAACCTCGACATCACCGTCAGATACTCGTTCACGGAGGACAACGCCCTTATTATCGACTACAAGGCGGAAAGCGACGCGGATACCCTGTGCAACCTCACCAACCATTGCTACTTTAACCTTGACGGTCAGGCTTCGGGAAGCATACTTGAGCATTCCCTCAAGATAAACGCCACCCACTTCACAGTCGGAAACTCGGAATGCCTGCCAACGGGATATGTCGCCAAGGTCGAGGGAACTCCGCTTGACTTTACCGACTTCCACACCATCGGCGAGAGGATAGGAGAAAAGCACGAGCAGCTCATATTTGCGGGCGGATATGACCACAACTTCTGCCCTGACGGCAAGGGCATGCGACAGGTCGCGACCCTTAAAGCGGCAAAGAGCGGAATAGTAATGGACGTCTACTCTGACCTCCCCGGAATACAGTTCTACAGCGGAAACTTCCTTGACGGAACCGCGCCCTACGGCAAGGGAGGAAAGCCGATCGAGAAGAGGACGGGTCTTTGCCTTGAGACACAGTTCTATCCCAACGCCATGAAGTACCGGAACTTCGAGCAGCCGGTGCTCAAAGCCGGTGAGAAGTACCATCACGTCACCGTGTACAGCTTTTCCGTACAGGGCTGACGGCTGTCGGTAATCACGCAGACGTCCGCCGGGCGGGCTTTCGAGGATTTTAGCCTGTCCGGCGGGCTTTTTATGCCCAAAAACGCGGCGTATAAAGCTGTTATTCCCTTTTCAGGACAAAAAATAGTGAAATTTTAAGCATTTTCACGGCGCTGAAATTATTGTAATTTTTAACCAAGCTGACGTCCGCGCCGTACCTTATATAGTATGCCTGCGGCAGCGCAGGCTCATGCGCGGGCAGCGCGGCTCCGGCTTGGCAAAAGCATGAAAAAACAGGGCTTTTCGCCGGGCGCGTCCCGACGCGCGTCCCTTGCGAAAAAGTCCTGCCCGCAGTTTAAAAGCCGTTTTCACCGTGAAGCTTGTAGCCCTCTCCGAACACCTCGTTCGCAGTGGTGATAATAGCAAACGAGCTGCTGTCAACATTTTTTATAAGCCTAAGCGCCTTTGAGACCAGTGATTTCTTTATGACGCAGAGCACGACACGCTTATCCTGTCCGGAATACGCTCCTGTTCCGTTTAACAGCGTGACTCCGGCGTCCAGCTCGGTCATCAGCCGTCCGGTTATCTCCTCATGCTTGTCGCTGACAAGAATGATCATCTTCGCCTCGTTGCTTCCGTTCATGATTCTGTCTATTACCGTGGCGCAAACTATTATACAGAGCGCCGCATAGAGTCCGTCGTCAATATTTTCGGAAACTACCGCCGCGCAGAGAACGACTATCCCGTCAACGACGAAAAACATGGTTCCGGTGGACAGACCCCTGAATTTCAGCCTGAGCAGCTTTACTATTATGTCAGTGCCGCCGGTCGTCGCTCCGTGCAGGAGCACGAGCTCCAGTCCCACCGCCATAAGGCAGCCTCCCGCAACGCAGGACAAAAGCGGGTCTGTGGTCAGCGGGTCGAATCTTGCCTCCAGAAAATTCATAAGAAGAGAGGACAAAACTATCGAATATATGGTCGAAAGCAGAAACTTGAAGCCGAACTTCCAGATGCCGAGCGCGATTATCGGGACATTGAGTATGAGCACGACAGTGCCTGTCTTGACTCCCGGAAAAAAGTGACCGATTATCATCGCTATTCCGGTAAAGCCTCCGGGGACTATGCCGTTAGGGTCGAGAAAAAGCCCTATAGCTATCGCAAAAATAACCGAACCAATAGATATAAGCGCGTAGTCCCAGAGTATCCGCTTTATGTCGTTTTTCATCTTGGTGGTACTCCTTGCAAAATTATGATGAGCAATATATAATAGTATAATACTCCGCAGGCGCTTTTATGTCAACTTTTGCAGACTTTTGCTTCGTGCAAAGCTCTAAATACTTGTAAGGCGGGTGAAATTTTGATTACGCTCAAATCCGGCAAAAGGCTTGCCGTCCCAATTTTCTTCATTGCCGCTCTTGCGCTGCTAGGCGCGGTCAATCTCGGCGCGTTCCTCAGCGACGGGGCGATAGATATCAATGGCGTCATTAAATACCTGTCAGCGACGGCGCTCGCCGCCCTTGTGATGCTCACCGACGTCAGTCTCGGCGAAAAGACCGAAAAGGCGCTCTCGTGGTTATTTTTCGCGGCGGCTCCGGTTTTATGCTTTGAGGTGGTGCGGGCTCTTGTCGGCGCACCGCTCTATCCCGCGAAAATATATTTTGACAATCTTGTGTTTTACGCCGTTTTTCAATTCTTTGTTTTCGGCGTCACCCAGTCCGCGAAGTTTGCCCTGATAGCGGAGTTCACGGTCAGCTTTGTTCTTCACGCCGCAAACCAGATAATCCTGCTTGTAAGAAGCACGCCGCTTGTGCCCACCGACCTGCTCGTTATCAACACCGCCATGAGCGTCACCTCTCCCGACCAGTGGCATTTTGACCTGCCGCTGCTTGTAGGCACCTCGGGATTCGCCCTTCTTTGCGCCGCGTCGCTCAAGCTTAAGCTGAGACTGCCAAAGCTGAGCCTGAAAGCAGCGTGGAAAAGGATAGTCCCTGCGCTCTGCTCGCTGGCTATAGCGTTCGGCGGAGCGGCGTACATACTCAATATAGATTACGACGGCTATGTAACCTCCGCCTTCGACCCTCAGGGCGCGAACCAGCTTAACGGAGTGGTTCTAAGCTTTTACATAAACCTGAGAAAATCGGAGTTTAACCCGCCTGCCGGCTACTCCGAGGAAGTCCTTGAGAGCTACCTTGAAAGGTACGAGGACGGTAAGCTGTCCGTACCTGAAAGCGAGCTGCCCAACATCATCGTCATAATGAACGAAAGCTTTTCCGACCTTGATTTTGTCGGAAAAATAAAGACGGACAAGGATTACCTCGAAAATTATGACCGCCTCGCCGAGGAGTTCCCTCACGGAAGACTCTTAGTATCCTCCCTCGGAGGAGGCACCTGCAACACCGAGTTTGAGTACCTTACATGGCTCTCAATGATGAATATGCCCTCAGGCAGCTACGCCTATATGCAGCATGTCACCCGGGAGCTTCCCTCGATGGCGTCATACCTCAAGGAGTTCGGCTATGAGACGGTAGCCATGCACCCATTCTTCGAGATATGCTGGAAGCGCAACTCGGTCTACAGCCTCATGGGATTTGACGACTTTGTCAGCGGCGAGGACATGAGCGGCAGCGAGGGAAGATTCACCTCGGAAAGCCTCTTCGAGAAGGGCTTCGGCAGCGATGTAGAGTATGTGAGAAACTTTATAAGCGACAGCTATTTCTACGACAGGGTAATTGAGGAGTTCGAGAACAGGTCCTCTGACAGAATATTCATCTTCGGCGTCACGATACAAAACCACTCGGGCTATGAGTATGACGGCGACGACTTTGTCAACGACGTGCATATAACCGACCCGGAGGGAAATTATCCGCGGGCAGAGCAGTTTTTGAGCCTGATAAAGCTCTCCGACGAGGCTCTCGGCGAGCTGATAGAATACTTTGAGAAAGTGGACGAAAAGACGCTCATAGTCTTTTTCGGAGATCACCAGCCGAGCCTCGAGGAGGAGCTGTTCGACAAAATAGCCCCCAACAGGAACACCTTTGTAAACAGCTATCTTACAAGGTACCAGACTCCATTCCTGATCTGGTCAAATTACGACATTGGCGAGGACAAAAACGACCTCGGGATAATCAGCCCGAACTTCCTTGGCATCAAGACCCTTGAATACGCCGGCATACCCCTCTCAAGAGAGCAGCAGCTAATAAAAGACGTCTCCGAGATCACCCCCGCAATGAATACTTGGGGATATTACGACCCGTTTATCATATGGAATGACAGGGCAAAGCGGTACGACTGCCCGGAGCTTAACATCTACAATTTTTACACCTACTATACAATCACGCAGGGCGCAGATCACGAATAACCGAAATAAAAGGGAAAATGAATTCTCCGACTGTGCTCTCCTGCAAGTATCAGCTGTTATTCAGGGCTGTTTAGGGATATTTCCGGAAATATTTGAATGGTCATGATAAATATTATTCATTTTATTTTTCCCGATTGGTTGACATATATGCGGTAAAGTGCTAAAATGAAAAGTAACACTACCAAGAAAGCGAGGACTGCGCCGTGAGACTTAACATTGACGACAATATTCGAAAGGAAATCAAAGAGGAATTTTTACAGAGCAACACCATCGACCCCAAATTTTATCAGAAGTATGATGTCAAGCGCGGGCTCAGGAACGCTGACGGAACAGGAGTCCTTGCCGGACTTACAAATATATGCAATGTGCACGGCTACATCATGAACGAGGGAGAAAAGCAGAATATAGACGGAGAGCTATACTTCAGGGGCTACAGCATCTACGACCTCGTTAAGGGGGCGGAAAGCTCGGACAGATTCGGCTACGAAGAGGTGGCGTACCTTCTTCTCATGGGCAAGCTTCCCTCTATGCACGAGCTTGCCGGCTTTAATCGCATTTTAGCCCAGAACCGTGAGCTCCCCGCAGGCTTCTTTGAGGACATGATACTCAAGGCGCCCTCGAAAAACATAATGAATAAGCTGGCAAGATCTATTCTCGCGCTCTATTCCTACGCCGATAACCCGGAGGCAAGGACCCCCGAGCAGGAGCTGTACACCGCTGTGTCTATACTCGCTAAATTGCCCGTGATAATGGCTGACGCCTATCAGGTAAAGCGGAGATTCTATGACAACTTGAGCATGCATATGCATCAGCTCCGTCCCGAGGAATCGACCGCCGAGACCATTCTCTCGCTTCTGAGACCTGACAGAGCGTATACTTACGAAGAGGCTAAGCTTCTCGACCTAATCCTCATGCTCCACGCAGAGCACGGAGGCGGAAACAACTCCACCTTCACCTGCCGAGTGCTCACATCCTCAGGAACAGACCCATATTCCGCTTATTCCGCCGCTGTGGGCTCGCTCAAGGGTCCAAGACACGGCGGCGCGAACCTCAAGGTGCTCGAGCAGCTCGACTATATAAAGGCGAACGTGCGCAACTGGTCGGACGACGGAGAGATATGCGACATGCTTAAAAAAATACTCGCCAAGGAAGCCTCGGACCGCGCCGGTCTCATCTACGGCATGGGTCACGCCGTATACACACTCTCCGACCCGAGAGCGGTCATACTCAAGAAGACCGCCTTTGAAATGGCAAAGGGCACCGAGTACGAGGCACAGTTTGAGCTCCTTAACAGCATAGAAAGGCTTTCACCCATAGTCTTCAAGGAGGTCACAGGAAACGAAAAGGCGCTTTGCGCCAATGTAGACATGTACTCAGGTCTTTGCTACAGAATGCTCAAGATCCCTGAGGAGCTCGCTACCGCGCTCTTCGCTGTTTCCAGATTGGCGGGCTGGTGCGCGCACAGATTTGAAGAGAAGATGACCTGCTCGAGGATCATCCGCCCCGCGTACAAGGCAATAAGAGGTCAGCGCGAGTATGTAGATTTGGCTGACAGAACCTGATTTTACCCCAAATACGTTAAATTTACTTGCAAGAATATTGAATGCGTAGTATAATAGAGCCCATGGAGGCAGATCCCTGCCCCAATGGGATTCTATTGTACTTTTTTATTTTCATACTCAGCCCGCGAGGCTGTTTGGCGGTTGTTGTTTTAAACATAACCGAGTGCGTGGCATTATCAGCCACGCCTATCTCAATATGGAGGAAGCCTTGAAAAAACTGATAACAGCTATGCTCATTTGCATCTGCACGGCGCTCTTCCTGTCAGGCTGCGAGTCGCTGAGCTTTTCTGTCGGCAATCTTCTCTCCGCGCCGAGCATCGCGGACGAGCAGGCGGCAATACATCAGGCGCTTATCGACAGCGTAGGACAGTCGGTGACGCCGTCTTACCCGCACTCCGGAGATTACCGCTCAGCATTTATTATAACCGATATCGACGCGGACGGAGGCGACGAGGCTTTGGCGTTTTACACCTTCTCCTCGCAGACCTCGGATCAGGCCGTGCGCGTGTCTGTGCTTGACATGGACGAGAGCGGCAGCTGGTACGCCATGTATGAGCTTGCCGGAAGCGGGAACTATATCGACTCCGTTTTTCTTGCCGACTACGACGAGGCGGTGGACATCATCATAGGCTTCGGCGCGCAGGCGTATGAGGACAAGACGGTCTGCATCTACCGCTACACCGGAGGCACCCTCTCCGCGATATACAAGGGCACCTACTCTGAGCTGCTCAGACTTGACCTTGACGGCTGCGGAACCGATGAGACGGTGATAGTCAAAAAAACCGGGACATCAGCGTCTGTCAACGTGATAAAGACGCTTGACGGTCTGGATTACGCGACAAAGGAAAGGACGCTCAGCGCATCCGCCTCCGAAATAGCCGGCTGCCGCTTCGGCAGACTCTGGGGCGATGTGAACGCCCTGTTTATTGACGCAGTCAACGAAAATTCGATTGCCTTTACCGAGGTTGTATGGCTTGACGACGAGGGTATTGTCTGTCCCACCTCCGATAACCAGAACCTCATGTTCTCGACCGGCAGACCGTCAAGCTACCTTTCTGTCGACTACGACGGTGACGGAGTGATTGAAATACCGGTTATTAGCCCGTTTTTGGGCTATTCCGCCCTGACTATGCAAAACTTGGAGTACGTCACAAAGTGGCTGAGCTATGACGGCGAGGCGCGTGATTTCG
>CASDRM010000091.1 GCA_949283135.1 uncultured Ruminococcus sp. | reverse complement strand
GTCTACGGCTGCATGCTCGGCTACACCCTTATATGCGATGAGATGAAGGACGAGGATCTTTGCAATCTCGCCTACCGTCTCGGCTACATTGAGGGATTGCCTGTAGTCACCCATCCGGGAATTATTTCTCCGAGGGACTTCATCGATGAGGTAGTATATAAGCGCCTGCCCAACCCGTTTATGCCGGACGCTCCCCAGAGGATAGCCACCGATACCAGCCAGAAGGTAGGAATACGCTTCGGAGATACAATAAAGAGCTACGCCGCTGTGGGCGACCTGTCAAATCTTATCGCGATTCCTCTTGCAATCGCGGGATGGCTTAGGTATCTTCTTGGAGTGGACGACGAGGGCAACAAAATCGAGATCTCTTCCGACCCGCTGCTGCCTGAGCTCAGAAAGCAGCTTGAGTCGATTGAGTTCGGCAAGCCGTACAGCTATACCGGTCAGCTTATACCGATCCTCTCGAATTCCGAGATATTCGGAAGCGACCTTGTAAAGCTCGGACTTGCTCCTTTGATCGAAACCATGTTTACCAAGGAACTTAACGGCAAGGGCGCCGTAAGAGCGACGCTTCGCGAATATCTGAAATAATTAAGGAGAAAATATGCTTAAAAGGCTTTTATTACTCGCGGTGTCGCTTACGCTTGCATTTTCGTTTTCCGGCTGCGCAACCGAAGTGGCGAACAACGCGGTTACTGAGATAACGGATTCCACGTCCTCTCCTGCTTCAACCGAAGAGGACGTGACCACTACCGAAGCGACCACCGCTTTGACGGAGGCCACGACGGTGCAGACAGAGCCTCCCGAGCCTGACATACGAACGGTTCACATCGTCTGCGCGGGCGACAACCTAATCCACTCCTCTATATACAATCAGGCAAAAAGAAGAGCCGCTGCCAACGATGAGGACGGCTACGACTTCGACTATGTATATGAGAAAATTGAGAAGTACCTTGAGGGCGCTGACATAGCCATACTCAATCAGGAGACCATAGTAACAGATGAGCTCGAGCCGTCTGACTACCCAAGGTTCTGCTCTCCGGCAGACCTCGGCGAAAAGATGATAGAGCTTGGATTCAACGTCATATCCCTCTCTAACAACCATATACTCGACAGAGGCGAGGAGGGGCTTTTGGCGACGCTCAGGTTCTGGGACTCCCACGACGGCATAGTCAGGTACGGCGCATACCGCGACGAGGAGGATATGAACAATCTGCGCACTCTTGAGGTAAACGGCATAACATTCGCTTTCCTCGGCTATATGGAGCATACAAACGGATTGTCACTTCCGAGCGATTCCGAATGCGAGATAACATACCTCAGCGAGCTTGAACTGATAGAAAAACAGGTTCAGTATGCGGACGAGATAGCGGACGTCGTGGTGATCTCTCCTCACTACGGCAAGGAAACCATAAACGAGCAGACAGAAAGCCAGCTTGAGGTAACCCGCAAGCTGGTCGAGTGGGGAGCAGACCTTATAATAGGCACGCAGCCGCACACCGCGCAGGCATGTACCTACATTGACAAGCCGGACGGCACTAAGGCGTTTGTATACTATTGCCTCGGTAATCTTGTCTCCGCTCAGAGCAGAGACCTGACTATGGTGGGAATATTGGGAGACCTTGACATAGTCAAAAACATGGACACCGGCGAGGTGAGCATCCAGAATCCTAAGGCGATACCTATCATAACACAGTACGGCTACAACTACTCAAACATACACATCGAGCCGTACGCGACATACACGCCTGAGCTGCTTGAAGAGCACGGCTGCGACGGCTTCGATCAGGACACAATAGATTATGTACTCAGCTTTATTCCCGAGGAGTATCTCTCCATAGAATAGTCCCCTAAGGAGGTCTTTCATGTGGCAAATACCTTTGAGCTGATCTACGAAGTGGTTAAAAGCATACCATA
This sequence comes from uncultured Ruminococcus sp., assembly GCA_949283135.1. Classification (GTDB taxonomy): domain Bacteria; phylum Bacillota; class Clostridia; order Oscillospirales; family Ruminococcaceae; genus Faeciplasma. The sequence continues at coordinate 11,292 of CASDRM010000091.1, read as the reverse complement.
CGGCAAGGTCGCAAGCTACGGAGCTGTGGCGAGCCTTGCCGGAAATCCTCGCTGGTCGAGGGTGGTCGGATACGCGCTGCATGTAAACCCTGATCCATCTAATATACCCTGCTACAGGGTAGTCATGAAGGACGGAAGGCTTTCCAATGCGTTTGCGTTCGGCGGAGAGGACGCCCAAAGGAAGCTCCTTGAAGCGGAAGGGGTTGGATTTTTGCCGGATGGAAAAGTGGATATGAAAAAATACAGCTGGATATAGCACAACAAGCGCCATCGCGATAAATTTCGCGGTGACGCTTATTTTTTTACATCTAATATAGTGAGTAAGGCAAAGCGATTTTTATATCTCGCTTATTCAAACGCCAAATCGCAAATAAAAAGGAGCAGGGCTGATATCCTGCTCCTGAATCAATAGTGTCCTTATCTTATGTCCATTCAAGAAGTCATAAGCTTGTCAGTTATAGTACATATACAGCTGACACTTGAGCATTCCGTTATAAAGCTTTCTCTTCTTGTCCGCCTTTTTCCCGAAGAATTTCTCAAACTCCTCGTGAGCGCAGATAATGTAGCAGGGGTTATCCTTTGACGGGTGAAGCGCCTGCCCCATCTTCTTATATAGCTCTTCCGCCTGCTTAAGCTCAAGCATTCTCTCACCGTACGGAGGATTGCACACCGTTATGACTCCGGGCTGAGGCTTGTACTCAGAGATATCCGCCCGGCTGACCGTTATTCTCGGAGCTACGCCGGCGAATTTAACATTCCTTGCCGTAAGTTCTGCCGCAAAGCTGTCAATATCCGAAGCTATTCCCCTAAACCGGTTTTCCTTGGCTATGGCTTCTCTTGCTGCCGCTCTTTCCTCTGACCACTGAGCTTTAGGGATACTTTCCCACTGCTCGGCGGCAAAGCCCCTTTTAAGCCCCGGAGCTATTCTCAGAGCCTTGTATGCAGCTTCTATTATCAGCGTTCCGCTTCCGCACATAGGGTCGGCGACAACGCTGTCTCCTCTCACATGAGCAAGGTCGATTATGCCGGCGGCGAGCGTTTCCTTTATAGGAGCGTCGTTTGAGTTGCGGCGGTATCCGCGCTTATGAAGCCCCTCGCCGCTGGTGTCAAGATAAATCGTCGCCACGTCCTTGAGAATGTTGAACTGAATCCTGCACACAGCTCCGGTCTCTTCAAATATCGATATGCCGTATACAGACTTAAGCCGCTCCACCGCAGCCTTTTTTACTATCGACTGACAGTCTGGTATGCTGTAAAGCCTGGATTTCAGGGAATGACCCTTCACCGGAAACGCGTCAAGCCTACCGATATATCTTTCAAACGGCAAGCCTTTTACGCCCTGAAACAGCTCCTCAAAGCTGTCCGCATGGAACGAACCGAGCTCGATAAGCACCCTCTCGGCAGTAGCAAGACATATGTTAGCCTTGGCAGCCATCCTTATATCGCCGTCAAAGGATATCCTTCCGTCAGTGACCGTAAGGTTCTCTCCGCCTATTCGCTTAATTTCAAACGACAGTACGCTCTCCAGCCCGAAATGGCATGGGCAGCAATACCTGATAGTCTCACTCATAAAAATCCCCGCTGTCTCTGTACGAGTTAGTTTTGTTATCTCCAGCTCTTGATAAGCTCATAAACATATGTGTACCTGTTTCCGGTAATGGCCTCATACTCGTTTACATCCACGCCCTCGGTAACTATCACCGCGGTATCCCTTGAACCAAGTGATTCGAGCAGCTCATCCATAGGAGTAGGCGTGTGATCTCCTGAGCATGTAGCAGGAATATTTGTCTTTTTATAGTAGCCTATCGCGGTGTCCTCGCAGTTGCTTCCCGCAATCAATCCTGTGACGGTGCAGTATTCACGCTGAACCACCATGCTTGACGGAGAAAACTCCTTGATCTCCTCTGCTTCCGCTATATCCCCGAAGATGTTTTTCCACATCTCACTCGAGCCGTAGCAGGAGCTTGTGTCGATTTCCTTAGGTGTGTCATGACCTATCCAAAGTCCGGTGACATACTGCGGCGTGCAGCCGATGAACCACAGATCAGCCCAGTCCTGAGTAGTACCGGTCTTTGCGATAAGCTCTACTCCGTCAAGTCTCGCAAGGCGACCTGTACCTCTTGATGAGGAAACAACAGTCTCAAGCATCCTGTTCATCACATACGCCGTAGATTCCTCTATTACCTGATCGCCGAGCAGTGAGTGCTGATATACCACCTCTCCAGTGTTGTCAAGTATTCTTGAAATGAAGGTTGACTCGTAGTATTTTCCGCCGTTACCAAACATCTGGTATGCTGCGGTGATGTCCTGCAAGGTCACGCCCTGTGTAAGCGCTCCTACGGACATAGGAGAGCGGGCGATGTCGGTAAATCCGTTCTGATAAAGAACCAATGAACTAAGGTGCAGCCTGTAGTACATGAACTCAAAGCATTCGCTCGGGGAAAGCATTTCCACGACCTGAGCCGCGGCTGTGTTCAGCGACCTCTGAAGCGCGGAGAATGTAAAGTTATACTCCTTTGACCAAGACGAGGTATATGCTCCGCTGGTAGAGTAGTTTCTCGGCCAGACAAGATAGCCGTTCTCTGAGCCGGAATCCTCTATGAGAAGAGGCACGTCCAAAAACTGAGTTGACCATGTTATCATGTCTCTTTCTACCGCGAGAGAATACGCTGAAAGAGGCTTTATCGCGGAGCCCGGCTGCCTGTATGACATAGTCGCCCTGTTAAGACCGAGCGGGCTCTCCTTTTCGCCAATTCCTCCCACTACGCCGAGAACTCTGCCGTTATAGTCCATGCATATGAACGCACTCTGAGGAATGTCCTCGCTTCCGTCTTCTGAGAAGGTGTATAAATCGAGATATTTTCTCTCGAGCTCCTTCTGGATATCGAGGTCTACGCAGGTATAAATGCTGTAGCCGCCTCGTCTGAGCTTGCTGTACGCCTCATCCCATGTCAAGCCATAGTAGTCCATGAAGATCTCCGTAGCCTGATATATCACGGCGTCAACATAGTATGAAGAAACAGAGTCAAAATTGTCGTAAGCCGAAAGCACCGAAGAGTCTGTCACCGTCTCGTCGTCAATAGTGGTGTAGATCATGCTGCCGACAAGCTCCAGCTCGGCGTTAAGCGCCTCATCATACTCCTCGCTGGAGATAGCGCCGTTCTCCAGCATTTTGTCAAGTATATACTTTTTTCTCGCATAATTAGCTTCCGGATGTTTGATCGGATCGTTTGCAGTAGGGCTCTTGGTTATTGCGGCTATAGTGGTAGCCTCAGCCAATGAAAGCTCACTTACATCCTTGTTGAAGTAGTAGTTAGCAGCAGCCTGAACCCCGTAAATATTATTATTCAGCGGTACAAGATTCAGATACGCCTCAAGTATGTCGTCCTTTGAGTACTCCTTCTCAAGCTGAACAGCACGATATATCTCTCTTATCTTTCTCTCATAGCCCGCAATTCCCTCAACATCGTCGTCGCCGGTTATATTCTTTATGGTCTGCTGGGTTATAGTGGATGCGCCTCGCCTCGACTGCCCGGTCACTATCTCCATAGCCGCGACGGCAAGACCGTAAAAATCGACTCCGTCATGACTGTTAAAGCGCTCGTCCTCCGAGTACACGAAAGCATCACGGACATGCTGAGGGATATTCTCCAAATTTACCCATATCCTCTTCTCGCCCTCGTTGGATATCATGTCATATACCAGCCAGTCGTTGCCGTCCTGGGCGTAGATATATGTGGTATAGCTGGAAGAAATATCGTCAAGCTTGACCTCTGAGGTATCGTCCATCAGATTGACGACAAAGACCGTCAAAGCAGAGCCTACTATCGTCACAGATATTACCAACACCATGAGTATGCAAAGAATCGCAACGCCAATGCCGCCCAATATCTTTTTGACCACCTTATTTACTCTTAAGACATTTTTGCCTATTTTCCTCAGTGATAACTTCAATTTAGCTCTCCTTTCACCGTCTTTACGCTGCAAAACCAAATATCAGCATGAGTATACCACATATTTGCCAAGATGTTAATAGAAAAATCCAAACTGTAACACTTTCTTAATTATTTTTTCGAGACAAAAGCGGACGCCGGGAACAACCCGACATCCGCCGAATGCTTTTTGCGTCGATATACTTGATGCGCCGGTATGCTAAAGCAAGAAATTATTCCTCGTCAGCAGCCTCTTCCTTCTTGGCTTCGTCGTTAAGAAGCTCTCTGATAGAGAGGCTTACACGCTTAGTCTCAGGATTGATCTCGGTAATCTTTGCCTGAACGGTCTGTCCTACGGTGAGGAAATCAGCCACATTGTTTACCCTCTGGTTGGCGATCTGAGAAATGTGAATAAGTCCGTCAATGCCGGGAATGATCTGGGCGAACGCGCCGAAGTTGGTTACGGACACGATCTTAACGTCGACAACCTGTCCGACGGTATAACCGTTCTTGAAGATCTCCCACGGATTGTCAGAAGGCTTCTTGTAGATGAGGGACACCTTGCCGGTCTCCTTGTCGATATCCTTGATGGTTACCTCAATCTTGTCTCCTACAGAAACTACATCTGAAGGATGCTTGATTCTTGCCCAAGTGAGGTCTGACTTTCTGACAAGTCCGTCCACTCCGCCGACATCTACGAAAACTCCGTAATCGGTGATAGACTTAACCTCGCCGGTAACAACCTGTCCTACCTCAGCGGTCTCAAAGAACTGAGCCTTCTTAACGGCTCTCTCCTCAGAGGTCACCTTTCTTATAGAACCAACGGCTCTCTTTCTCTGCTCGTTGAGTTCAATGATCTTGAATCTTACATTTGTCTTGAGAATAGAGTCAAGGCTCTCGCCCTGTTTTACTCCGGTCTGAGATGCGGGAACGAACACCCTTACGCCGTTAGAGACAACAATCACGCCGCCCTTGATAACATTCGTAACGGTTCCCTCAAGAACCTCGCCGGCCTCATACGCTTTCTTGATCTCCTCATAGCCCTTCTGAGCGTCTATCTGCTTCTTGGACAAAGTAGCGATACCGTCTACATCGTTCAGCTTGGTTACGATCACATCAATCTCATCGCCCACCTTGACAATGTCGGACGGCTTCGCGTTAGGATCGTTTGAAAGCTCAGACACAGGAATATATCCGGTATGCTTTGTTCCGATGTCAACGATAACTTCAGTGCTGTTTACAGCTGTTACAACGCCGCTTACTCTCTTTCCGGTATATATTTTTTTGAAGGTCTGTTCAATCGCTTCCTCAAAATTGAACTCCTCGTCATTTGAAATAATGTCAGTCATAGTTTTTTGTACCTCCTCAATGATATATGCCGGGGTCGATGCGCCGGCGGAGATCCCCACGGATCCCGAATGAGAAAAATCAATATCCATAAGCTCAGATGCGTCTTCAATCAGATAGCATCTAACATCTTTTGAGCAAATATCATACAGCTTTGCGGTATTTGAGCTGTTCCTGCCGCCGATGATTATCATGGTATCGCAGCTTTGGGACAGCTTCTGAGCCTCGGTCTGCCTCAGCGTAGTCGCGTTGCAAACCGTATTGTACACCTTAACGCCCTCATGAAGCATTGCCTTATGAACGCATTCTTCCCACAATTCTATATTATAAGTTGTTTGCGAAAGAATTGCAACACCTTTTTTATAATTTTCACAATTTTTTCTAAGAAGCTCCTCGAGTTCTTCACTATCTCCGAAAACACTGCAATTTTTTCCTGCGTACGCGAGTATTCCCTGAACCTCCGGGTGGGATTTGTCCCCCGCGACCAGCACATATTCCCCTCTGGCAGCGCACTCTGAAGCCAGCTTGTGTATTCTCTTGACATTCGGACAGGTGGCGTCGATAATCGTGGCTCCGATGCGGTCAAGCTCCTCGTACACCTGCGGTCCTACGCCATGCGAGCGGATTATCACAGCGTCGCTGTCCGTCACACCGTCAAGCGAATCAATCACCTCTACGCCCCTTGCCTCAAGATCCGAGACTACGTTTCGGTTATGTATCAGCGCGCCGTAGGTAAAAATACGCCGGTACTTCCCCACGGCGTCGTACGCCATGCCGACCGCGCGCTTTACTCCATAGCAAAAGCCGGCAGTCTTGGCGACAGTTACGCTTTTTTTCCGCATCAGAGAAGCTCTCCTATCCTGCTCATTATCAGATCCCTTGAGCGCCGCAGCTCAACTGCGGAAAATGACGAACCAAGCCGTATTTCCTCATACAAAATCGGCTTGCCGTATCTTACCGTCACTCTGGTTCGCTTTCCCTGCTGCTTGTCTATCTTTATTCCAACAGGCAGGACATCACATTTGGCAAAATGGCTTATGAACGCCACTCCGCTCTTTCCCTTTCCGAGCTTTCCATCCTTTGAGCGGGTGCCCTCCGGGAAGATTGTGAGGCTGTATCCCCTGTTGAGGTACTTCATTGCGGTCCTGAGCGCGTCCCTGTCCGATTGCCCACGCTTTATTGGAAAGGCGTTGAGCATTCTTAAAAGCACAGATAAAAACTTGTTCTTGAATATGCTCTCCTTCGCCATATAGGAGGATATATTCCTTATTCCTGCGCTGACATACACCGGATCAGCCCACGAAACGTGATTTGAGGCGACTATATACGGGCCCTTGCGCGGAACATTCTCGCAGCCCTCGTACTTTAATGAGACCATTGTCCTCATTGCGAGCCTTACTCCCAACCTCACAATCCCGTAAAAAAACAGCCTCACTTCGGAAAGAGTCTTTTTGCGGTGAGAGTCGGCGCTGGTCTTTTCGATGATTATCTCGCACACCCGGTTTACGACCTCTTCTATGCCCATATCCGAGGTATCAAGCTCTATCGCGTCGTCAGCCTTTTTGAGCGGAGCTATGTCCCTGTGCGTGTCGTTATAATCCCTCTGGTTTATCTCCCGGAGGACAGTCTCATAGCTGACGTCCTCTCCCTTTCCGACGAGCTCGTCGTACCTTCTTTTAGCTCGCACCTCCGCTGACGCAGTCATAAAAATCTTGACATTTGCGTTTGGAAGAATGACGGTGCCGATATCCCTTCCGTCCATAACGATATTGTTTGAGGCGGCTATGCTTCTTTGAAGCTCAAGCAAAAACTCTCTCACCTTTGGAATGGCGGACACATTTGACGCAGCCATGGAAATTTCGTTAGTGCGTATAAGCCCCGAAACGTCCTCGCCGTTTAAAAGGACTATCTGCTTACCGTCCGAATATTCAAGCTTAAGCTCGATCTCGGACAAAAGCGGCTCTACCTCGTCGGGAGACTTTGTGTCGGCGCCACGTCTCGTGACGTACAAGCCTATCGCGCGGTAAAGCGCTCCGGTGTCCACATATATGTAGCCAAGCCTTCTCGCTACAGCCCTCGCAATAGTAGATTTTCCTGCGCCGCTCGGTCCGTCGAGAGCGCAATTTGTTACAATATTACGATATCCCATTCTGATATCTCCTTCACAAAACACTATTGTATATAGCTTGCACAGCCGCGTTCGAGGTCGAGAAAGCTATTTGAAGATTATATCCGCCAGTCACCGCGTCCACATCTATAATTTCACCTGCAAAGTAAAGCCCTTTTACAAGCTTCGATTCCATCGTCACCGGATTTATCTCCTTGACGCTTACCCCGCCGCTTGTAATTATAGCCTCGTCTATCGGTCTGAACGACTCAGGCGTAAGCTCGAACCGCTTCAAAAGGCGACATAGGTCTTCACGCTCCGCTCTGGTTATCTGATTACACTGCTTCAGAGGCGGGATTTTTGATAATTTCACAACGGTGTCAATAAGCTGAGAAGGCAGAAGCCTTGTCAGCGAGTTCTCAAATCTCTCCGACGGCGTATCGCCAAAGTCCCGATCTATTCTCCTCTCAAGCTGCTCATGGCTCAGCCCGGGCTTGAGGTCTATTGTCAGAAGGTACTTTCCCTCCCTGAGCTTTTCGGTCTGCATGAAGCAGGAGGCTGAAAGCGTCAGCGGTCCTGATATACCGTATGTTAAAAAATTCATCTCGCCGAGCTCTGAAAAAACAGGCTGCTTTCTGCCCTCCTCGTATAGTGAAAGAGTGACGTTTTTCAGCGCCAGGCCGGCCAAATCCGCAACAATTCCCTCTGACAGCACCACAGGAACTAAAGACGGCTTGAGCTCGGTAACTGTATGCCCTAACCTTTCAGCCATTCTGTAACCGTCTCCTGTTGAGCCTGTTTTAGGATAGGACATACCGCCGGTGGCGAGTATGACATTTTTCGAGAAGTAACTGCATTTTTCGCACTCTGTTCCAAGGACTATCCCGCCGTCGGTCATTATCGATACTGCCCTGTCCCTGATTATCTTCACATTTTTGTGCTCAAGCAGCTTTTGCATGGCGTCGGCGATGTCGTCCGCCTTGTCGCTAACCGGAAATACCCTTCCCCCACGCTCTGTTTTAAGCGGTACGCCTCTGTTTTCAAACCACATCATTACATCCTGCGGAGTAAATCTGTTTAGTGAGCTGTACATAAACTTGGAGTTGCGGTTTATCTTCTTTATTACATCATCAGGCGATGAGTTGTTTGTCAGATTGCACCTGCCCTTGCCGGTTATTCTGAGCTTTCTGCCGAGCTTATGATTCGGCTCTATCAGCATTACCCTGAGCTTCTTTTCAGCCAGAAGGCAGGCTGAAAACATTCCCGCCGCTCCCCCGCCTATGACTATCACATCGGCATCCTGAACTGTGTCACACTCCTGCATACGCTTCTCCGTTCTTTTCGTATACGTCGTATTCCTCCCAGATCTGTTCAAGCGCCTTGAAGCTCTTTGACACGGCGTCGTAGTTTTTGATTGAAACCGCCACTATCAGAGCGTTTATCAGGCTCAGAGGCGCCACAAGCGAGTCTACGAACGAAACCATGTCGCTTCTCGCAAGAAGCACCTTTCCCGCGTGTGAGGCGACCGGAGAATCCATGCTGTCCGTTATCGCCACCGAATCCGCGCCCTTAGAGCGTGCGTAGGCGAGGGCGTTTACCGTCTGCTTTGAGTAGCGCGGGAAGGATATGCCTATAATGAGATCACCCTCGCCTATCCTCATGAGCTGCTCGTATAGCTCGCTGCGGCTGCCAGTCTGCACGAGTATCACATTCGGAAGCATGAGCTTAAAATAGTAGCTCATGAACGAAGCAAGGGCAGCCGAACTCCTTATTCCCATGATATAAATGCTCTTAGCTGAGATTATGCTGTCTACCGCGGCGTTAAACGAGTCCTCGGCGGTTTCCTCAATAGTCTGGCGGATGTGCTCTATATCGTTTTGCAGAACCTTTCTGAATACCTCCACACCCTTGAGTCTGTCGTGGGACACCTCTATTCTCTGCACAGCGGTGAGCTTGTTGCGCGTCGCCTCCTGAAGCACTCTTTGAAGCGAAGGATAGCCGTCAAACCCAAGCTCGGCGGCAAACCTTACCACGGTAGACTCGCTGACTCCCACGCTTTCTCCAAGCTTAGCGGCGGTCAGAAATGACGCCCTGTCATAATGCTCGAGTATATAATCCGCTATTTTGCGGTGGCTTTTTGACATGCCGTCCCTTTTCTCATCCAAAAGCTCAAAAACATCATTAACCATTTCTCATCACTTCACACATAAACTTATTTGCCTTAGCCATAAGGGCGGTGGCAATTTATTTTCCGAAAAGCCTGCGCAGCTTTTTTGACATCTCCCGCCGCCTTTTAAGAGTTTCAGCTTCGTCGATTGTGTACACTCCGTCCGAAAAGTCTATTACGCTGCCCTCTTTGGCTCCGTCCGGAAGAAGCCCGGCTTCCACCCTGACATGGGAAAGATCCTCTCTCTCGCAGACGGCGAAGCCGTCCTCAAACCTGTCGATAATCAGCCTCAAGGCTCATCCCTGCCCTTCCGCCGACACCGAAAGTCCGTCAGCGCTGCAGGTAAACACCACGCTGCCGTCGTTGTCGGTGCGGTAAATTTTGTCGGTATATGAGCGAAGCCTTGTGACAGTATCCGGGTTTGGGTGGTTATAGCTCGAGTCGCCGCACTCTATCACGCAGTACTCGGGACTTACGGCGTCAAGAAAATCATAGCAGGACGAGGTGCTGCTGCCGTGGTGCGGAACCTTAAGAACATCCGCGTCCAGCTCATATCCGGCCTCTATAAGGTCTTGTTCGGCCGACTTTTCTATGTCTCCAGTAAATAAAAAGCTTTTTCCTGCAAACTCAAACAAAACCACGGTTGAATAGTTGTTGTAGTTGTCGCCTGAGTAATCAGGCTGAATTATGGTTATTTCCCCGCTTCCAAACTCGAAGCTTGCATCGCTCGACGCCGTAAGGGTACAGCCCTTTTCATCAACGGCGTCCAAAAAGCGCTCATATGTCTTGGTTGTCGGGGTATACTCCTCCGGAATTTCCGGCGTTATCACCACGCCGACCTCTATGTCAGAGCCAAGCACTCCGGAAAGTCCTCCTATATGATCTGAGTGAGGGTGGGTGGCTACAATATAATCAAGCTCGGTAACGCCCAAGGACTCAAGGTAGCTGACGACCGCCGCGCCGTATTCCGCCTCTCCCGCGTCTATGAGCATGGTGCTCCCATCGTCCGAGATTATAAGCTCGCTGTCTCCCTGTCCGACGTTTATATAGTGAACCTGTGCGCTGCCGTCAGGCATAACAGTCTCACCTGGCTGTTTGCCGCCTGAAAAATCAAAGTCGTAAAAATACACCAAAACGCAGGCAAGAATGCACACCAATACGGTTACCAGCGCGCCCGACTTTTTTGATCTATTACCGCTTTTTTTGAACCTTATTGCGGAGCGATTTTGTCCTGCCATTTGTTTGTGTCACCTTTCCGCCTGAACGGCTGAGTCCGCCGGACTTTGAAGCGGCGCTCTTTAACTGCTGCTGTTTTTTCTGATATTCGAGATCCGGCTTGACAAGGCAATCCTTTCCGTGGCCGATAAGATCCGTCCTGCCCGCCTTTTCGAGTGCCTCTATAACCCTGCGCTGATTTTTTGGCATGAAGTATTGCAACAGAGCTCTTTGCATCGCTTTATCGTGCGGGTCTCTGGCAACATACACCGGCTCGAGCGTGTACGGGTCAAGCCCGGTGTAGAACATGCAGGTGGAAATTGTTCCGGGCGTAGGGTAAAAGTCCTGAACCTGCTCGGGATGGATGTTGTTTTCCTTGAGGAATACCGCAAGCTCTACAGCCTCCTTGAGCGTGCTTCCCGGGTGGGAGGACATCAGGTACGGGACAAGATACTGCTCCTTGCCGATCTTTTTATTTATCTCATAGAACTTTTTCTGGAATTTCTTATACGCCTCTATGTGAG
>CASDRM010000090.1 GCA_949283135.1 uncultured Ruminococcus sp. | reverse complement strand
GGTATATACTGTCTTTTTGCTCTACAGGCACGTCGCTGTACCAGTAAAACGGAGAAACTCCTATTTCTTCCGAAACGGTGTAGATTCCGTATATTGTTCCCCTCGCGTCGCTTCCCGCTATGACGAGAGCCTCCCCGACTCCGGTAATGGGCTCGGATACTTCCTTTATAGCGTAGCCTTCCCAGCTTCCCTTGATATCCCGAGCTTCGTCGAATTTTCCGCTTTCAATGATTTGGTCTATAAGCTTGCTTTCGCCTATTACACCTATTATGACGGCATAATCCGCCTCACAGGCGTCTGTTTTGAGAAGCGGCACCTTTGCGCTGTCCGCCTCACGCGCGGCGTCGAGCCTCTCTTGCTGGAGCTCATCGCTGTCGACAAAGGTCTGCTGGATTTCCTTATAGTCAACGGCTCCGGTGACCATCGCTATATCCTGCCGAAGATCGTTCACCGCCCTGTACACCTGTTCATAGGTCCTTGAGCTGTTTTTTGCCGAGCTGTAGGAGCTGTCAATGATGACCGGCGCTGTGCCTGATCCGCTGTAAAGCTTTCCGTAAATCATATTTTCAATCTCCTCCTTATCGTCATTTCTCCTGATGCCGCAGGACGACATCAGCGCTGCGCCGGCAAGCAAAGCCGCCGCCAGAGCTGCCGAGACTATTCGCCGCAGCGTTTTATTCGTTTTTTCCATCTTTATACCCCCTATGTCAAAATATATTTGTGCAATGCCGGTCTACGATATCAATTATATCCGAGGCGCATGGCAAAAAACTATGTGAATATTGACATTTTACAAAATAAATTGTACAATATTGATATAATTTATCTGTACATAAAGTGTGGGAATAACAATGAAAAGCGAATACACAGAGTTTGAGGAACAAATTCACATAGACACGTTTCGGCACGGCGCAAGCTGGCGTATGCAGCATATGCACTATCACAGCTCATATGAAATACTTCTCATCGACGACGGCGGCTTTAACGTTCTGATTGACGACAGGATATATACAGGCTACAAATATGACATTTTTACGATATCTCCTTATATGGCTCACAAAAACAACGGCGGCATGGACCACCAAAGAACCGCCGTAAATTTTCCCGCCGAGTATCTTAAAAAATACTTCACGCCATGCGCAATAAGCAGGCTTTTAAAGTGCTTTTCGAGCGAAATGCACACTCTGACCGAGGATGACTTCTGCTTTGTAGCCTCCGAGCTTGCCAGACTCGGAAAAGATCCCGATGAATTTTACAGGCTTGCAAACGTGCTCGAAAGAATCGAAAGCTCTGGTGAACCGCAAAGCCGCCTTAAAGCAAACAATGGCAATTCCAAGTACTCAAACGAAATCACCGAATACATTAACCGCCGCTATAATCAGTCCATTACGCTTGCCGAGCTGTCCGACAGGCTATGCGCATCCAAAGAACACCTTTGCAGGGTGTTCAGGGCTGAAACGGGAATGACCATCGGGGACTACCTCAGTAAGGTCAGAATAATGCACGCCTGCGACCTGCTGAGAACAACTGATTCCAAAATTACCGAGATAGCCATGGCGGTAGGCTATGAGTCGCTCGGATACTTCAACCGCGTTTTCAAGGAGGAAATGGGCATGACGCCGTCTGGGTTCAGAAGGAGTGACGGCAAAAGCCACGACTGATCCATATGGAGGCTCGGATCGCTCCGTCTTAGCTTACAGAGAATATTGCGAAAAAACACCGCGCCAAACCTTTGACGCGGTGAATTTTATTTCAGGTCATAAGTCCGGACTCTGTCAGCCCCGGACAAACTGCATATTGTACAGCTCGCAGATAGTCGAGCTCCTGCTGCTCTCGAACACGAAGAATACTCCCCACCTGCCGTCAAGGTCATCTATCTCTGACGCTGGCAGGCTGAACGTGGTGACCTCCGATGGCATATCCGACTCAAGCTCTATCTCACCGAGCTTGAAGCTTCCCTCGCCGACAGAAATCACGTTTCCCTCCTCGTCATACTCGACCGGAGTGTTCACCGCCGATTCAGGACGCAGGTACACGCTTACACGCGCTTTGGCTCCCATAGGCTTGAGCTCCACCTCAAGGCTCGCCTCGCCCTCCGCCGGAGGCTCAAGGTCAAAATTCATATACTTCACGCCTGCTATCACGCCGTCTCTTATGTTGACCACCGGAAGGGTGGTAGTGTCCTGAGAATATGCCGGAGTTATGCTTGCGCCGCCCGTGAGATAACACGCTATCCCTGCCGAGTGCTTGACATATGGATTCAGACCCTTCACGAAGAAGCCGTCGGAGGTGACCTCCGCCATGGATATTCTGACCTCGCCGCCCTTTGAAACAGCCTTCTCGTCCCATTCAACGGTTATCGGTTCGACCATTGCCTGACGTGCGAAGGTGCTCAGGTTCCTGTGGTAGAACACATACCACTGCCCGTTTATCTCGCATATGCTGCCGTGGGTGTTTCCTCCGCCGAAGGTCCTTGTGTAGCCTCCGTTGCCATCGGGTATCACCTCGCCGCTCGCGTCGACGATTATTCCTCCCCACTTCCACGGGCCCTCCGGGCTGTCGCTGTAGCCGTAGGCAAGCTGGCTGTAGTTCTTGCCGGTGGGTTCCTCGGGCAGACCGTTGCGGCTGTAAATGAATACATACTTGTTGCCGACCTTCCTTATGGAGGACGCCTCAAAGAAGCCCCACTTGCCGACATTTTCATCCTGGACTATGTTGTAATCCTCAGGGTTGTAGTCGGGAGAGGTCATCTGGTCGTAGCTTGGAATGTTCCTATTGGCGGACTCGCCGGGCACCAGCGACGCCATATTATTCTCGTTGAGCCTGCCCCACCACGATTCGGTGAAGCCCCAGTAGCCGTACACCTTGCCGTCGTCATCGACAAACACCGCAGGGTCAAAGCCCAATACTCCCTCCGTCTCGGTAGTGCTCCACGGCTTCCAGTTGATTACCTCAAAAGGTCCGTCCGGGCGGTCTGAGCTGCACACCATAGTCCCCCTGCCCCACGCCTGATTGTTCGGATAGAGGTAGTAGGTCTTTTTGCCGTCCTTTTCGACAAGCGCGACGTCGGGGGCGTACAGCGTGTCGGCGGAGCCGTCCACAATAGACTCGAATATCACGCCGTCGCACCGCCAGTCGGACAGATCCTCAACCGGAGCAGACCAGACCACCAGATCCTTGCCGCAGTACTCCGTCTTGAGCATGTCGTGCGAGCCGTAGACATAAAGCCGGTAGCTTCCCGGGTTGTCAGGATCCTCAAAGACATAGGGCTCGACGTCGGGAGTGTACTCCCAGAGCGGCAAATATGGGTTTCCCTGATACTCGCTGTCGTAGTTTACATAGTCAGTCTTGCAATCGTAGTCCACATATCCTCCGTTTCCGCCGTTTTCGTCAGCGCATCCTGCGAGCGACGCCGCCAGAGACGCCGCTAACACAACGGCAATCATCTTTGTAAAATGTTTGGGCATTTGCTGCCCTCCTTTCTCGTCTGTCAACCACGGGCAAGCTATAAAGCGAGGCAGCCCGCGAAATTAACTATTGACATAAGTTTAATATATCCGGAGTAAATTTTCAACCCTTTTTTTAAAATTGGCACAAAAAATCCGGGAACATATACCGCTCCCGGAAACGCCGTCGTAAATTATATTCAGTTACTTATGCCGCGGTATCTGACAGTTCCATTGACTCGAGCTCGAAAAACTCCGCCGGCAAATCAAGATACTCGGTGTACTCCCGCGGGCTCATCGGAACGATGTGGATAGTCTCGCCGTCAAGCGTGAAGGTCATCACCGCAACCACATTCCTTTCCGAGGCTCCGTCCTCGCCCGGAACCATGCGGCAGTTGAGGCTCACGTCAATTCCCGAGATATTCTCAGAGCGAACCTCGTCATAGTTGTCCGCAATCTGCTCCTGCGCAAGACCCGCCTTAACGGTGTAGCTCTCGCCGTCATACTGGACGACGGCATAGATATCGAGCTGCACGTCGGCAATCTCGTCCTTCGCGGCGCTGCCCAGCTCTCCCATCTCGCCTATAGTAAAGCTGCGGTTGTTCTTGTCGACAGGGGTTATCACCGCGCAGACGCTTGATATCAGCTCCTCCGAGGCGGGATAGTACAGCTTTGCCCCGCCGGATATCTTGTCTCGGGCAAGGTCGCCCTCTCCGTACTCGTTGTTTGAGGACAGGAAGCCGTCCAGCCCCTCGCTAAATTCTTCCACGCTGTCCGCCTGATAGTACAAAATGTAGTCGGCGAATTCAAGAGACGATTGCTCCTCGGGTATGGAGACCTCGGGCGTTTCACTGTCAGATGCGCAGCCGCATAAAATCAGCGCTGAGCAAAGAACCGCCAGGAATCGCAGTATATGATTTTTTCTTTTTTTGCACATAATATCACTCTCTTTCCATCGTTATTATGATGTATGGATATGTACAGTATCAGACAAGTTACTTATGAGTGCCTTATAAACTATCATTCAATCGTGACCACGTGCTGGTAATTTTCAACCAGATCAATAATATCATCGTAAAGGTTGACTAAGTACATTTTCTTGTTGTCGGCGTTTTCATCCTGACCGACCATGATTATGTCACCCTCTTCATTCATAGCGATTGAGTCCTGGCTGAACCGTATGTTTTCAGGGACGTCAAGCTCGACAGGTATTAAAGTGCCTTCCAAAGAATCCAATATCAAAAGGTCTATTTCCTCGTTGCCGGAAGCCATCACAAGATACCTGTCGTCGCGATAGCCTTGATAAGCTATCATCTTGGGTGCGTATTCTCCTATTTTCAAATCGACATATGAGGCGCCGTCCAGCTTGCACAGGCGCAGCTCCCACGGTCGACCCATACTCAGCTGTTCCATCCACGTCAGGTCACTGTCCATCAGCTTGCACCAGTTAAATATGAGCGCATAATCGTCGTTAAAGACAAAGAATTCACGCACAGACGTGATGCTGGAGTCTAAAATAAGATTTTCTATCAAATCTGGGTACTCTTTGAGAATATCCTCGTCATTGGCAAAGCCAAT
>CASDRM010000089.1 GCA_949283135.1 uncultured Ruminococcus sp. | reverse complement strand
GCTCGGCACATGGACAAACTCCGGTTCTTCCACCGGCGGACAGACAGACGGCAACATCCAGTCTAATGGTATCAACGTTACTATCAACGGAAGCATTGCTACCATAACATGGAACGCGGTTGCCGGTGCAAGCCGCTATGAGGCTGGCATCAAGACCAGCGCTGACTCGGGCTGGAACGTTGGTTACAGAGGAACAAATAACTACACCTACTTTAACTACATTCCCGGATCTTACTATCAGATTCGAGTAATAGCTTACAAGGCTGACGGCACATGGAGTGAGGTGGGCACTGCGACCATAAACAGTTCTTCCATCGGCGGCGGCACGGGCGCTGTACTGGCTACAAGGTCCAACTCTATGAGCACCGCTGTATCTCTTGCATGGAACGCTTCTTCCACCGGTTACTATCTTATCGAGTATGCGAGAACAGGCGTGCCGGCTGCGTCTACGATGACCTTTGGCAACACCACTACTATTTACAATATTGATCCCAGGTATGACTGGACCTTTGTTGTTAAGAATTCGAACGGCTCGACGGTAGGCTACGCAATCCTCAAGGCTGGTGCGACCTCCAGTTCAGGCTCGACAGGCGGAGCTGTTTCCGGCATCCTCAATATCACCAGAGGCTACAACACCTCATCCGTAACCTGGAACGCTGTTTCCGGAGCTACCGGCTACATTGTAACTCATAAGCCCAGCAACGGCGTTGCAGTTCAGGTATTTGCAGCTACTAACCAGATAGTACTCAACTACGGCACCAGCGATACTTGGACAATCACTGTTCAGGCGATTCTCGGCGGTTCCAACTTTGTAACTGTCGGTTCTGCCAGCGTATCTCCCAGCGGAGTTGTTCAGGGCGGCTCAGGCTCAGGTTCTACCACAGGCGGAAAGGTTACACAGGGCAACAACTGTACTGTGACCAGCTACTCAAACTACGCCTACCTCACTTGGAATGCATCCGGCACAGCTCCCTATACCGTAATTTACTACCTCAACAATGACTCCTCAAAGGGCCAGATGAAGGGCGGTATCTACGGCAACTCTGTACAGCTTTCAATCGCAAATTCCTACGATTATACCGTTTACGTGTTTGACAGCAGCAGCTCTTCGCCTATCGCAAGTGCTACGGTTAAGGCTCAGACCTCTGGCGGAAGTTCATCCAGCTATGACAAGACTCAGATAGTGAACCTTACTGTAACTCCCAAGAACGGCTGGACAACCACACTTTCTTGGGGAAGAGTCAGCGGCGCAGTTTCTTACATGATAAACTATGGTCCGATTGACTCCAACGCCGGCGAGCAGGGTCTTGTTTACACCACCAGCTTCGACCTCCCGTACGGTCCTTCAAGAGCATATCAGGCATATGTATACGCTCTTACTTCCAGCGGTAAGCTCAATTTGGTAGGTTATGTAATCAATGTTCCCGGAACAACTGCCGACAGCGACGATGATACCGATGACACCGCAAAGGATTATCCTACTAACTTCAAGGCGACATCAGGCAACGAGAAGGTAACCCTTGCTTGGGACGCTGTTGAGGATGCAGGCAAGTACACCATCTACTACAGAAGAGCTACCTCCAACACATGGCTCAAGGCTGGTACGACCTCCAGGGTTGCTGTTAACATCACCGGTCTTGAAAACGGCATAAGCTACGAGTTCAAGGTATCTGTAAACGGAAAGGATTCCGGAGTTGTTAAGATTTCTCCTTCCGCATCCAACTCCACTACCGTTACAGCTCCTGATCCGAAGGGCGATGAAGTAGTTATCGGCGATGAGATCAAGCTCACCTCCGTAACCAGCACTTCCAAGGGAACTATCACCGCTTCCTGGACAGCAGTATCCGGCGCTACCTCCTACGAGGTATATGTAGCTGAGGGCTCAAGCTCCACCTATAAGAAGAAGGGCGAGTTCACCGGTACAACTGCCGTAATCAGCGGTCTTACTTCCGGTCAGAAGTACAAGGTAAGAATCCTTGTTAACCCTTACGAGGGCTCTAAGGCTACCGCTCTTTCCAACTGCGAGTATATGCAGGTAACAGTAAAATAAGGACACTCCTTAAAAAATGACCAGATTCCCCCTTCCGCTATGTCGGAGGGGGGATCTTTTTTTAGCGAAAAGCTTAAAATTATTACCGGAATCCCGTGCTGAGCACTTGACTGTTGTGAATTACCGTGATAAAATATACGCCGTGATTGTTCGGAATACGATAAAATAATGTATATTGGTTGCGTACCGGCGGACTATTGCTGCAAGATCCTGAAAATATGTGTGTTTGACATATACTTGGACAGCGCGCTTGTGTGCCGGGGCAGCACCAAATTACAACCGGTTTTTTGCCTTCTGATTCTCGAAGCGGCTGCTTAGTTGTAAAAAACAGCTTTGGAGCGCTATTTTGATGGCTTTTTCCATATTTGCGCATTTTTCGACACACCGGTTGATAAATTCAACCGGTGTTTTTGTGTATCTATCCGAAAATGCGCGAGCTACTTGATTATTGAATCCAATTATGTTAAAATATGGAAAAAGGCAGACATGTTATCAAGTCAAACGCCTTAGATTATGTTAATATAATAGGATAAGGAGAATGTACATGACAAAAAAGCTGAAGGTACTCATAGGTGACGATAGTGAGGAATATGGTCAGAGGTGTGCGCAGGAATTGCGAAATATGGGCTTTTTCTGCATCATAAGACCTAAAGACGGCGAGGCTATACTCGAGGCGATAAAGGATGAGGTGCCAGATGTAGTGGTCACGGATTTGTGGATGCCGAGATATGATGCGATTGAGATTATACGCAGGACAAATAAGTCATCGTCAAGCAAACCCGTGTTTATAGTTGCTGCCTCCTTTGACAACGATTTTTCGCTTCGTCAGGTACTCCGCGAGGGTGCGGCATACTGTATGGTAAAGCCGTTTGATTTTCGTATGCTTGGCGACAGAATAAATCAGATCATGGGATATGATTTATTTGAGGAGCCCGGGCTTCCGTCGTCGGTTCACAACTCTGCTCCCGACCTCGAGGTTATAGTTACTGAAATGATTCATCAGCTCGGTGTACCTGCTCATATCAAGGGCTATCACTATCTCAGAATGGCTATCATGTACTCGGTTCAGGACCCTGAGATGCTTGAAAGTGTCACAAAGCTGATGTATCCGACTGTCGCAAAGCAGTTTTCCACCACTCCGTCAAGAGTTGAGCGTGCGATTCGCCACGCGATAGAGATTGCGTGGGACAGAGGAGATATTGATATACTTAATTCCTTCTTCGGATATACCGTTAATACCGGCAAGGGCAAGCCGACAAATTCCGAGTTTATAGCTCTGATTGTCGATAAGATAAAGCTCAGATTCAAAAAGACGGTTGCGGTTTGAGCTTGTATTGAAGGAGAATATTTACGCTTATGCTATAGCGCTCTCGGAATATTTTCGAGGGCGCATTTATAATGTGAAATCAAGAAAGGTCTTAGCGTTATAAGCTTTAAAAATAAGTTTAGCGAGAATATTATTCGCCGTTTGGGCAATATATACTAATGCCGGCTATTGATATGGTGAAAAATGTACATCGAACGGAAAAAAATTTTGTTTTTTGGGTAGCTTTTTATATTTTGATTGTGCTATAATAACGTCAGAGAATCGCTCCTGGCTCTGTTCATGGGGCAGAACATGCGGATTCAGGTACGATTGTTAATAGATAAATGCTTTATCTATAAAGGCAAGATTGAATTTTAGTCTTTAATTTTTCATTTTTGGAGGTTAACATGACTGGTGAAAGAAAAAGTGTAGAAAGTGTTGAGAGACTCGAAGAAGTTATCGCGAGCGTAAGGGAGGCACAGCGCAAGTATGCCACCTATACGCAGGAGCAGGTAGACAAGATCTTCCTTGCCGCCGCAACAGCAGCAAACAAGCAGAGAATACCTCTTGCAAAGCTTGCGGTAGAGGAAACGGGAATGGGCGTAGTAGAGGACAAGGTAATTAAAAATAACTACGCTGCCGAGTACATCTACAACGCTTACAAGAACACCAAGACCTGCGGGGTTATCGAGGAGGACAAGGAGTACGGAATTAAGAAGGTAGCGGAGCCTATCGGCGTGATAGCCGCCGTAATCCCAACCACCAATCCGACGTCAACCGCTATATTCAAGTGCCTTATCGCGCTCAAGACAAGAAACGCCATCATCATCAGTCCTCACCCCAGAGCAAAGAAGTGCACCATTGAGGCCGCTAAGATAGTTCTCGAGGCAGCCATCGAGGCGGGTGCTCCCGAGGGAATTATTGAATGGATAGATGTTCCTTCCCTTGATATGACCAACACCCTCATGAAGGAAGCGGATATCATCCTCGCCACCGGAGGACCCGGAATGGTAAAGGCTGCTTACTCATCAGGCAAGCCCGCCCTCGGCGTAGGTGCCGGCAACACGCCTGCCATAATCGACGACACAGCGGATATCATCCTCGCTGTAAACTCGATCATCCACTCCAAGACCTTTGATAACGGTATGATCTGCGCTTCCGAGCAGTCGGTAATCGCGGTTGACAGCGTATACGACGCCGTCAAGAGAGAGTTTGCCTACAGAGGATGCTACTTCCTCAAGGGCGACGAGCTGGATAAGGTCAGAAAGACAATAATCATCAACGGCTCTGTAAACGCAAAGATAGTCGGTCAGCCCGCAGCCAAGATAGCCGAGATATGCGGAGTTACTGTTCCTGAGGGAACAAAGATCCTTATCGGCGAGGTTGAGAGCGTTGACATAAGCGAGGAGTTCGCTCACGAGAAGCTTTCTCCTGTACTTGCTATGTACCATGCTACCGACTTTGAGGACGCTCTTTCCAAGGCAGAGCACCTTATTGCTGACGGCGGCTATGGACACACCTCATCGGTTTACCTCAACGTAACCACCTGCCAGGACAAGATCCACGAGTTCTATGAGAGAATGAAGACCTGCAGAGTCCTCATCAACACACCCTCGTCTCAGGGCGGTATAGGCGACCTGTACAACTTCAAGCTTACTCCCTCGCTCACACTCGGCTGCGGCTCATGGGGCGGCAACTCGGTCAGCGAGAACGTAGGAGTAAAGCACCTTTTGAACATCAAGACGGTAGCCGAGAGGAGAGAGAATATGCTTTGGTTCAGAGCACCTGAGAAGGTATATATCAAGAAGGGCTGCCTGCCTGTAGCGCTTGACGAGCTCAAGACTGTAATGGGCAAGAAGAGAGCCTTCATAGTAACTGACAGCTTCCTGTATCAGAACGGCTACACCAAGCCGATAACAGACAAGCTTGACGAGATGGGAATAGTACACACCACCTTCTTCGATGTAGCCCCCGACCCGACGCTCGCCAGCGCTAAGGCTGGAGCTGAGCAGATGAGAAGCTTCAAGCCCGACTGCATCATAGCTCTCGGCGGCGGAAGCGCCATGGACGCCGGCAAGATCATGTGGGTTCTTTACGAGCATCCCGAGGCTGACTTCATGGATATGGCGATGAGATTCATGGATATCCGCAAGAGAGTTTACACCTTCCCGAAGATGGGCGAAAAGGCTTACTTCATAGCTGTTCCCACATCTGCCGGTACAGGTTCAGAGGTAACTCCTTTTGCGGTCATCACCGATGAGAAGAGCGGGGTCAAGTATCCTTTGGCAGATTACGAGCTTCTTCCCAACATGGCAATAATCGACACAGACTTCCATATGTCTGCTCCGAGAGGACTTACCGCTGCTTCAGGTATCGACGCCGTTACCCATGCTCTTGAGGCATACGCTTCCATCATGGCTACCGACTACACCGACGGTCTTGCTATCCAGGCTCTCAAGAACATCTTCAAGTATCTCCCCGACGCGTATGACAACGGTCAGACCGACGCCATAGCGAGAGAGAAGATGGCGAACGCAGCCACCATGGCCGGTATGGCGTTTGCAAACGCGTTCCTCGGCGTATGCCACTCCATGGCTCATAAGCTCGGCGCGTTCCACCACCTGCCTCACGGCGTAGCCAACGCTCTTATGATCGAAGAGGTCATCAGGTTCAACTCCTGCGAGACTCCCGCAAAGATGGGAACCTTCCCGCAGTATGACCACCCGCACGCAATGGCGAGATATGCCGAGGTTGCTGACGCTCTCGGACTCGGCGGAAACACCGATGAGGAGAAGGTAGAGGCTCTTATCGACGCCGTCAACGCTCTCAAGGAGAGCGTCGGCATCAAGAAGACCATCAAGGATTACGGCATAGACGAGCAGGACTTCCTCGACAGACTCGACGCTATGACAGAGCAGGCGTTCGACGACCAGTGCACAGGCGCTAACCCGAGATACCCGCTCATGAGCGAGATCAAGCAGATGTATCTCAACGCTTACTACGGAAAGCACTTCACCGAGAAGAAGATGCCTTATGTAGACGACGAGTTTGCCAGCGCTGACGCTGATGCCAGCAAGCAGGCATACGCAAAGTCAAAGAGCAAGAGAAAGTAATCAAACGACATCAAAATATGAGGGAGGGTAATTAGTAATATGAATCTTACAAATGTGATTGCTGAACGCAAGAATAAAGTTATATACCGTGACGGCGACCTTTGCTACAAGGTATTTGATTCCGATTATTCCAAGGCAGACATCCTCAACGAAGCCCTCAACCAGGCAAGAGTAGAGGAGACGGGTCTCAACATTCCCAAGATCGAGAGCATCACCACCGTAGAAGGCGGCAAGTGGGCTATCGTCACCGATTTCATCGAGGGCAAGACGCTTGCTCAGCTTATGGAGGAGGATCCTGACAATAAGGATAAGTATCTTGACTATTTTGTTAACCTTCAGCTCGACGTATGCTCGAAGAGATGCCCGCTTCTGACCAAGCTCAGGGACAAGATGAACCGCAAGATCAACCTCACTGATTTTGACGCCACCACACGCTATGAGCTTCACACCAGGCTTGACGGTATGCCCAAGCACGATAAGCTCTGCCACGGCGACTTCAACCCCTCGAACATTATAATCACCCCAGACGGAACTCCTTATATCCTCGACTGGGCTCACGCGACCCAGGGCAACGCCTCCGCGGACGCCGCGAGGACATATCTTCTGTTCTGGCTCAACGGCGACATCGAGACTGCCAAGAAGTACCTTGACCTGTTCTGCAAGAAGAGCGATACCGCAAAGCAGTATGTTCAGAAGTGGATGCCTATCGTAGCCGCTTCTCAGTCGGTAAAGGGCAACGAGAGGGAAATCGAATTCCTTCGCTCATGGGTAGACGTAGTAGACTACGAGTAATCTGCGCGCTTGAGCCTTTCAGGCAGCATATGAAATCGGAGCGCTCCGGGTTTTCCGGGGCGCTCTTTTCGCGGGTTTTCGCTCTTATTTGAGCGCATGAATGTTGACATGGACAGCCTTATCTGATATAATTTAATCGTCTGAAATTAAGATTTATAAGGGCTTTTTCGCCGCTTCAAGCCGCCTGCGCAGGCTGTATGTTTACAGTCGGCATCAGGCTTAACGGCGGCTGACAGTGAGGAGGTTCTCCGATGCAGTTTTCAAATGTTAAGGCGATATACACCGAATCAATAAAGGATACCGCGCTTGAAATGCTGTCTTGCGAGGGCTTATTGCCATCGGAATCAGACGGCTATATTATAGTTCCCGGACTTTGTGATGTTCATGTGCATTTCAGAGAGCCGGGTTTTTCATATAAAGAGACGATAAAAACAGGCTCGGCGGCAGCGGCGAGGGGCGGCTATACAGCCGTGTGCACAATGCCTAATCTGAATCCCGTGCCGGACAGCCGAGAGCGCCTCGAGGCTGAGCTTGAGATAATCAGGCGGGACGCTAAGGTGCGGGTGCTGCCCTACGGCGCGATAACCGTGGGCGAAAAGGGCGAGGAGCTTTCCGACATGGACGGCGTTGCCGAATACGTCTGCGGATTTTCGGACGACGGCAGGGGAGTGCAGAGCGAGGATATGATGCGCCGCGCTATGATAAAAGCCAAGAGCCTCGGAAAAATAATAGCCGCGCACTGCGAGGTAAATTCTCTTCTTAACGGCGGATACATACATGACGGAGCCTACGCGAGGGCGCACGGTCACAGGGGAATATCCTCTGAAAGCGAGTACAGGCAGATAGAAAGGGATCTGAAGCTCGCCAAGGAGACCGGCTGTCGGTATCATGTCTGCCATATATCGGCAAAGGAGAGCGTCGAGCTGATAAGGCAGGCGAAGCGTGACGGGGTTGACGTCACCTGCGAGACGGGTCCGCACTATCTCACACTCTGCGAGGACGACCTTATGGAGGACGGGCGCTTCAAGATGAACCCGCCTCTGCGCTCGGCTGAGGACAGAGCGGCGCTCATCGAGGGGATAAAAGACGGGACGATAGACATGATAGCGACCGACCATGCTCCGCACAGCGCTGAGGAAAAGTCACGCGGGCTTGAAAAGAGCCTCATGGGTGTAGTAGGGCTTGAGACGGCGTTCGCAGAGCTTTATACGAGGCTGGTCTGCGGCGGAGTGATAACGCTTGAGAGATTGATTGAGCTTATGAGCCTCAACCTGAGGAAGAGGTTCGGGATACCCTCAGGCGGCGATTTCGCCGTATTCGAGGTAACAAAGCCCTACCGGGTGGAGCCTCGGGAGTTTTTGTCCATGGGAAGGGCAACGCCGTTTGCGGGCGATACGGTCATGGGAAGATGCGTGATGACGGTGTGCGGCGGAAAAGCCGTGTACTTAGACAAGCGCGGATAAATTCGGAGGAAAGATGAAACAGGTAATTTACACCGTAAAATCAAACGATAAAATAGCCGACGGCGTTTACAGGATGAGCCTTTCGGGCGACACGTCCGCGCTCAGCGCGCCGGGGCAGTTTATCAACATACGCCTTTCGGGCTTTTATTTAAGAAGACCTATATCGGTATGCGATTACGACTCGGACAGAATGGTGATCATATACAAGGTCGTAGGCGGAGGAACAAAGGCTATGAGCGAGCTCCTGCCCGGAGCGCAGCTTGACGCGCTGAGCGGTCTTGGAAACGGCTTTGACAGCTCTAAAAGCGGGGACAAGCCTTTGCTTGTCGGCGGAGGAGTAGGAGTGCCTCCGATGTACGGCCTGTGCCGCAGGCTTGTAGTGGAGGGCAAAAAGCCAGTCGTTGTCCTCGGCTTCAACAGCTATGGCGACGTCTTTTACGAGCAGGAGTTCAAGAAGCTGGGAGCGGACGTGCGCGTAGCGACCGCCGACGGAAGCTACGGAGCCAAGGGGTTTGTAACCGACGTCATCGGCGGACTGGATTACAGCTTCTTCTATGCCTGCGGTCCCGAGCCGATGTTCAGGGCTATGAGCAGGGTGATGAAGACAGGCGGGCAGTACAGCTTTGAGGAGAGGATGGGCTGCGGCTTCGGGGCGTGCATGGGCTGCTCCTGCAAAACCCTCACCGGCAACAAGCGTATATGCCGCGAGGGACCGGTCATGAACAGCGAAGAGATAATATGGGACAGGAAATGACAGAAGGAGGCAGGACATGGACAGACTCAGGGTTAACCTTTGCGACTTGGAGATAGACAATCCGGTCATTCCCGCGAGCGGCACGTTCGGCTACGGCTACGAGTTCGCCGAAATTTACGATATAAACATACTCGGCACGTTTTCCTTCAAGGGAACTACCCGCGACCCACGCTTCGGGAATCCGACTCCCCGAATCGCGGAGTGCACTGCGGGCATGATAAACGCGGTGGGATTACAGAACCCCGGAGTGGACAAGGTCATCTCGGAGGAGCTTCCGAAGATGAAAAAGGTATTTTCAAAGAAGGTTATGGCGAACGTAAGCGGCTTTTCGGTGGCGGATTACGCTTACACCTGTCAAAGGCTTGACGAGTGTCCGGAGGTCGGCTGGCTGGAGGTAAATGTGAGCTGCCCGAATGTCCACGGCGGCGGCATGAGCTTCGGAACAGATCCCGGCTCGGCGGCGGAGGTGACGCGCGCCGTAAAGGCGGTCACAAAAAAGCCGGTCATAATCAAGCTTTCTCCGAATGTTACCGACATTGTCCCGATAGCCAAGGCGTGCGAGGACGCGGGAGCTGACGGCATAAGCCTCATAAACACGCTTTTGGGCATGAGGATAAGCCTTAAGACCAAAAAGCCGATAATAGCCAACAAAATGGGAGGCTTCTCGGGACCGGCGGTGTTCCCGGTCGCGCTGAGGATGGTTTATCAGGTCTACGAGGCGGTGAAGATACCGGTAGTAGGCATGGGCGGCGTTTCAAGCGCGGAGGACGTAATAGAGATGATGCTCGCGGGAGCGTCGGCTGTGGAGGTAGGAGCGGCGAACCTTGTCGAGCCTACGGTATGCCCCAGGATAATAAGCGAGCTGCCCGCG
>CASDRM010000088.1 GCA_949283135.1 uncultured Ruminococcus sp. | reverse complement strand
GGCTGCTGGGCAGCCGCCGCGGGGCAGACAAAAGGCGGGACGCCTTTTTGCCTGCAACTGTGCCGCTTACCGCCATGCGCGCGTGCTCTCACGCACTTTTACTCGAATGGATATACAGTAATACCGAGCCTCGGGCGTTTGCCCGAGGCTCGGTATTACTACGATATTCTATCAGCCGAGTATCTCAGCCTCGTCCACGTCATCGCCGCCGAGGTCTACCGGCTCGCCGAGCATAAGCTTGCGAAGATTATCAAACTCCTCCTGAGAAAGGGTCACTCCCTTGCCCATTCTTGTGTGATCCTCATTCCACTCGCGTATGTCATACTTCGGGGCGTGCTCGCTCCAGCTCACAAGGTTAAGCTCCTTCTTCCACCCCTTTGCGTTCTCGGAAAGGACTCCTATATACTCCTTGATCTCATATTTAAGCTCTGCCATTTTTTACTCCTCCGTAGTTTTATTTTCATTGAGCTTTTGCTCCAGCCGTCCTATTATGCCTATCCTTGCTCTCAGCTTTTTGGGGATAAGGAAGATCGCCGTCCGAAGAAGCTCTTTTATATTCAATATTACCACCAATATGAACAGCGCGCTGAGCGAAGCGTACTGTATTACCGCGCTCGCCTCAAGCTGGTTCAGCGCAGCCATGCCGCATAGAAGCAGGGTGTTTGTGAGTATTTTTGACATCCTGAAGCTGAACGGAATGTATCTTCTCGAGTCGAAGAGGCGATAGAAGAACACCGCGAAATAGGCGATAAACGTCGCTATAGCCGCGCCGTATATCTCATACCTCGGTATCAGCAGGAAATTCAGCACTATGTTTATAAGTCCCGCCGCCAAGGATGTGTAAAAGGTGTGCTTCGTTTTTTTCTGCGCAATGTAGACTGACCCCAAGAATACGTTGAAGCAGGTGAACACCGTCGCGATTATCAGTATCGCCGCGTATTTGTAGGAAGAAAAGTACTCGCCGTCCACCCAGACGTAGGTTATCGGCTTGATGAAAAGAAGTATTCCTGCCGACAAGACATACATAAACGACTGGTTCAGGTCAAAGACGGTAGAGTAAAAGCTGTCCCTGCCCTCCGACTTGTCCTCGCTTATGGCGGACATGTTCCACGCCTGCGAAAACATCGTGAATACCGTATTGAGTATTGCGGGTATCTTGTAGGCTATAGCAAGTATTCCGTTGAGATACTCGCCGTGAAAGTATTTTAGGACAAACCTGTCGGAGACGCTCGTTATCAGCCACAGCACCATCGACGGCACCATAGGCGCCGCGTAGCGTATCATGTCCCTTACAAGCGACGCGTCCGACCTCCTGACGCCGATATACCGCCACAGCCTTCCGGCTATAAACAGAAATACCGCGGAAAATGCGTCCGAGAAAATAATCGCGAGAAGATATCCGGTTATTCCCCACCTGAACCCGAGCAGGAAAAGTATGTTGAGAAGCAGCATGGCAAGAGTGCAGAGCACTCCGTCAGCCGCGAACAGCCTCACCCTCTTCAGGGCGCGAACAAAGGTCATATTGAGCTGCCTGAGCGAGGAGGTCCACACATAGATGTAAAGTATTATAAGCTCGCCGTCAAGGTAGTCCAGCCTCGAAAGAAAAGGAAATACGCCTGCCATTACTATCAGTCCGACAAAAAGCACCCTCAGACAGACGGTATATACCTTTTTCCTTTGCTCCTCGCTCACCGCGTCAAGCCCAAACCTGAGCGCCGCCTCGGATATGGTCAGCGTAAATATCGGGATAAGGACATTCGCTGTCTGTGCTATGAGGTCTACCGTTCCGTACTCTGTGGGCGAAAGCGCGGCAGTATACAGAGGAACGAGAATAAGCACCAGAAGCTTTGAACCAAACGACCCGAGCGCGAAGGTAACGGTGTTTATTATCAGTGTCTTATAGCTTTTAGAACTGTCCGCCAACCTTTCACCTCCAAAACCTCTGCGTCCTGTCTTTGCGTAATATCCCGCATCGACTTTCCCGCCAAAACCCGCGTTGCAGTCACTTCAAAACCGCCGAATAAGTTTTATTATAGTCTGTCCGGCAAAAAAAATCAAGAAAAAGATTGTGTGGGGGCTATGAAACAGAAGAAATTTGTGCTATAATAACTGTGTATTAACGCTGAGCTCGCATAACAAGCGGCAATATAAAATTATGAGCATTGAAAAAGCACTGTATATTTATGCCGCGTATGCGAAAAAGCGTCCGGCGTTCACCGATATTTTTGTAAAGGATGGTTGGTATGAAGAATATTTTGAGAATCTTAGCCGTTATTGCCGCGATCTGCGCAATTTTGGGAATAGTAAAGCTTGCCTCCGAAGCGCTCAGCCTCGGCACGCACAAGTATATCAAAGTAGACTGATCACCTTTTATGCGCCGTCCCACGGGGACGGCTTTTTTCATTTCCAGATGATTTTCGTCCTCTTCTTATCTTCCGAGCTAAGCGCAGACATGCAAAAGCCCCGCCGTTATAAAACGGCGGGGTGTACGTCAAAAAGCAGACGTTATGTAGACTGATCAGGTCAGCGATGACTGGCCGGTCTCGTTAAACTTCTCGATTTCGGCATTGAGCTCCTTGAGGTAATAGTCAAGCGCCTCTCTGTTGGACTCCTTGATCTGAGCCCATGAAGTGCCTGCGCCGCCTCTGTTGATGCCCCAGTCTATGCTGTTGTAAATGTTGTTGAGATTGGTGGGAAGATCACCTGTGTAGAACATCACGACGTTATCCTGAACCAGCTGCTTGCAGATTTCATCCATCTCAAGCATTTCATCGTTCCAAAGGTACTTTTCCTTAAGCTGCTTTATATCGATGTCTATAACAGTGGGGTCAATGACCTTGAATCTCTGGCAAGACGCCAAAAGCGCTACACCCTCGGGATTCTCTGCGCCCTTACACATCATGTAGCCGGAAGGAGTAGCATTGAGGTAGTAAATGCCGTCGCCGTCCTGGTATCTCGGGAGCGGAACGAACATGATCTCGCCTGCCTCAATATCGCCCCAAATCTGGTTCATTTCTTCAACCGGAAGGGTAAAGCCGCTGCGGTCGCATATCCAGAAGAGGCAGTCGCCCTCGTTGACGCCCGCGCCGTACTGCATGTCGTTTCTGCCTGCCCAGTAGTCTGTTCCCTCGCGGTAGGTGCACTCGTTCTTTACAAGGTCGTAAATGAGGTTCTCAGCCACTTCGATTATCGGATTATCAAGGTTGGAGATGAAGTCTCCCTCCTCGTTCTTCGAAATAATGGTTATGCCGGTAGACTGCTCACAGATACCGTTTACATAGTACCAGCCATCGAGCGCATAACGGTTCTCGTCCGGATCGGAAAAGTCAATGCACATCTCGTAAAAGACGTCCCATGTCCACTCATCGTTGTAGTAAAGCTCAGCGGGATCATCAAAGCCCCATTCCTCTATAACCCTGCGGTTGTAGGGGACTACATCCTTATAGGACAGGTCGGTTACAATGGCGTAGTTCTTGCCGGCAAGATTGAAGTACTCGGCAGCATCAGCCATGCCCTCCCACAGGGGGTCGGTGTAGTCGATATAATCGTCTACCGGCTGGTACATTCCCTTGATGCAGCTCATCGGGAACGTAGCGGTGTTTGATGTTCCCGCAACAGTAAAGTCAGGCGGGTTGTCTGCAAGCACGAGCTGAGCAAGAGTGTCGTTTCTCTCAAAGTAGTCAACCTCTATCCACTCTATCTCACTGTTGTACCTTTCCTGGAAAGTCCAGTAGCCGGTGTTTACGATCTCGTCCTCATCATAGTTCTGGAACGGATCATACCAGCAGAAAAATCTAACTGTCGAATTTGCTCCGGCAGCGGTCTCGGCGTCGGGAAGCACTATTCCCGCGGCGGCGAGGATAGCCTCGGAGTCCTCGGCGTTGAGGGTTATCTTTACAACCTTCGGACCGTCGTCTCCGCAGCCAACAAGAGAAAATACCATAATTACAATTAGCGCCAGTGATAATATCCTTCTTACCATTGTATCTCTCCTTTGACGAAATTTCTAAACCTATTTGCGTATTTGCACTCCTGATTATACAGTAAAAATAAAGATATTTCAATTATCAAATTAGATAATATCATACTTTTATTTTTGTTTGAACCAACCAATGGTCGTCTCTTTCGGCTGCCCGTATGGATACTTTATGTTTAATTTCTTCTGAATGCGGCAAGAGCAGCACTGCGCACGCGTTCTGTCAAAAGCCAAAACTGCTTGCCGTCAGCTGAGCTGACCCGAAGTGATATGTGCGTAGCATCACTAAAATCTCAGCTTGGAACATAAGAACACCCAAGGCTCTCGCCTTGAGATAAAGAACACCCAAGGCTCTCGCCTTGAGATAAAGAACACCCAAGGCTCTCGCCTTGGGTGTTCGGGAAAATTCGTTAGTCAAGCTAAGCCGCTGTCCTCAAGCTGTTTATCAGCCGGTAACAGCCTCGCCTGTCTCGTTAAAATCTTTAATGTCAGCGTTGAGCTCCGCGATGTAGTACTCGAATGCCTCTCTGTTGGACTCCTTGATCTGTGCCCAAGTAGCAGGCTCTACAGAACGAATGATGTCGTTGTTGAGTCTTCCGATTACATCGTTGAGGTTAGACGGAAGGTCGCCGGTAAGGTCGATTCTCGGGTTAGCGACAGCGATGTTGTAGCACTCCTCGCGCATAGCCATCATGTCGTCGTTCCAGAGGTAGGTCTCTCTAAGCTGCTTCGCATCGATATCGATAACTGTCGGGTCGATGACCTTGAATCTGTCGCAGGAAGCGAGAAGAGCAACGCCCTCGGGGTTATCAGCGCCCTTTACGATAGCGTATGCATCAATAGCACAGCAAATGTAGTAGTTTCCGTCGCCCTGAGGATCTCTGGGCATAGGAGCAAACATGAGCTCACCTGCGGCTACATCGCCCCAGATAGCGCTGATTTCGTCAACAGTGTCGGTGAAGAAGGAGATTCCAATAGGATAGAAGAGGCAGTCGCCCTCCTTCATGCCTGCGCCGAAGGTAGCGTTGTTTCTGAGCGCCCACATGGAATTACCCTCGTGGTACTTGAGGTCGTTCTTAGCAATGTCGTAGATAAGGTTCTCTGCTCTCTCGATCTCGGGTGAGTCAAGGTTGGAGTAGAAGATACCGTTCTCGTCGATCTGAAGCATCTGCTGACCGGTAGACTCTACCAATGCGCCGGCATATGCATAACCATCGAGAGCGTAACGGTTCTCATCACCGTCGGAGAAGTCCTGGCACATCTCATAGAAGACGTCCCAAGTCCACTCGTCGTTGTAGTAAAGCTCGGCAGGATCGTCAAAGCCCCACTCCTCAATAACTCTGGTGTTGTAGGGAATAACGTTGGCTACAGCGAGGTCGATGATAATATTGTAGTGCTGTCCGCCGAGAACGAAGTAGTCAGCGGTCTCCTTCATACCCTCCCAAAGCGGGTCATTGTAATCGATGTAGGGATCAACAGCCTGGTACTGACCCTTCATGCAGCTCATGGGGTATGTAGCTGTAGCGTTAGTACCTGTAGGAGTGAAATCCGGGGGATCCTCGGCAAGTATAAGTGTTGCAAGGTCATTGAGTCTCTCGAAGTAATCGCACTCGATCCACTCAACATCTCCGCCGTACTTCTCGGAGAAGGTGAAGAAACCGGTGTTTACGATCTCATCCTCATCATAGTTGTGGAAGTTGTCGTACCAAGAGAGCCATCTGAGTGTGGTGTTGGCGCCTGCTGCTTCTTCAACCGAAGGAAGTGCAATACCTGCAGCGGCAAGTATCGCTTCCGAGTCAGCTGCATCGAGGGTTACGTGAACGATCTGGGGACCCTTGTCACCGCAGCCTACGAGTGCAAACACAAGCACAAGTGCCAGAACCAAAGCAATGATTCTTTTCATTTGGGTTTTCCTTTCTTTAATTAGTTCAGGGTTTGATGCCTCGGTCAAAGCGAAGCAGCATCGACTTTCGGCATCCGCTTTTGTTCGATGTGTCATAAATTATACTCTTTCGAGCACTTCTTTTCTATGATTTATTCAAAGACAAAGGTTGACCGATTGTCATATAGCCGTATTTGTGTGCTCCAAGCACCTTTTGTATAGTAATTCTTCACAAATTCGTATTTGATTATTTGTCACTATTGAATATAGTAATACTCCAAATAATGAGAAACCAGCCATTAATTTCGTGATATTGCACTTTTATGTCTGAGTATTCTGTGCAACATACCAAAATTAAACGAGCGTCCTTACTTTTGACAAAAGCTTTCCAAACATAAGTATTTCAGGAAAAAACGCCGATATTTGATGTGAAAAAATCGTTTTTTGATTAAAGCTGTTGCCACTTTATGCCCTGAAAGCTGTCCCTGAGCCTAAGCTCCCTGTCTATCCCGTTGAGCACGCTGCGCTTGTCCCTGCTCCACAGAGGCGCTACAAGCGTCCTTTTGTCGCCGTCTCCCGTTAGTCTTCCTATCGCCACGGTCGGCGGCAAAAGCTCGAGCTGGTCGCAGACGATGCCGATATACTCCTCCCTTTCAAGAGGGATTATCTCGCCGCGGCGGTACATTTTCTCCGCTTCCGTCCCGGCGATTATGTGCATAAGGTGGATCTTTATCTCATAGGGAGAAAGCCGCGCTACATCCATCGCCGTCTTTATCATATCCTTTTTCGTCTCTCCCGGCAAGCCGTTTATGATATGCACGCAGGTCTTTATCCCTCTTGAGCTGAGCAGGCGGTAGCCCTCGAGGAATTCCTGGTAGC
Source organism: uncultured Ruminococcus sp. (assembly GCA_949283135.1). GTDB lineage: Bacteria > Bacillota > Clostridia > Oscillospirales > Ruminococcaceae > Faeciplasma. The sequence continues at coordinate 7,585 of CASDRM010000088.1, read as the reverse complement.
TGTGACAGCGGTTTATAAGCCTTGCTGTCCTGTCGTTAGAGCTTTGAAGCCCAAGCTCTACGGTAAGATATGTCCTTTCGGATATTTCCGAAAGCAGCCCGGCAATCTCCTCAGAAATGCAGTCGGCTCGCGTAGCAACGCTGAGCCCGCATACCCCGGGGATGGCAAGTGCCTCATCGTATATCCTTTTCAGCCGCTCGGCCGGCGCGTAGGTATTGCTCCCCGCCTGGAGATAGGCTATGTACGCGGTTTCTCCCCATTTGTTCAGGTAGAGCCGCTTTGTCGCCTCAAACTGGTCGGCAAGTGTCAGGGCAGGAGAGCCGGCAAACTCTCCCGACAGTGAAGAGGAGCAGTATACGCAGCCGCCGACGCCCCTGCTGCCGTCGCGGTTCGGGCAGCCAAGACCCGCGTTTAGCGGTATCTTCACTGTTTTCCTGCCGAACTCCCTCTTGAAGACAGCGTCTATGCTCAAAAATCTCTTCTCGCCGAAGGGGTTCATCAGTATGCCTCCGGCATAGTGGTGACTATCACAGGCTCATCCTGAGTACCGGTGACAACAGATTCAGCCTGATCTGAGGAAGACTGCGTGGTTTCCTCGGAAATATCGTAAATACTATTAGTAATATCTTCACTGTCTATACTTTCTGTAGATTCTTCCGTGCCGTCTTGAGAGGAGTCGGGCTCATCCGGCAGGGTAACCTCGCCGGTTTCCTCCTCGGGAAGCACAACCTCCTCAGAGCTCTCTTCTCCGTAGCCGATATACTCCGCAAAGACATAAGCCTTGACGTCTCCGTATACTATCGCAGCCCAGCCGCTGTCGAGTATCTCAATGACATGCACCTCATCGCCTGCCGAGAAGCCTCCTATCCTGTCTGACTCGGAATCGGGAGCCACCCTTACATTTACCGAAGCGGTAGCATACATAAGATATGTCTCGGTGCTGTCTGGGTCGATAGGCTCTGCGGTGACTTCCGGAGTATCATGAGTCTCGTCCCCGACAAGGTAATCCGAGTACAGATACGCCCTTATGCCGTCAAAGACTATCTCCGCCCAGCCGTCGTCCCGCAGCTCTATCACCTCGACCGCCGCTCCCGAGTTGTAGTAGCCTATTATGGCGTCCTCGGAGGACGGACCTATTCTGACGTGGACCGTCGAGCTCGCGTACATTATGAAGGTATCTTCCTCTTCGACCGGTATATCGGTCTGAGTCTCGGCTGTCACCGGCGGCTCGGCTGTAGTCGGAGCGGTAGTGACCTCGGGCTGCTCAGGCTCTGTGACTTCCGGCTCGGTAACCTCAGGCTCTGTCACGTCCGGAGTCGGGAGCTCCTCGGGAGGAAGATCCGACGGCTCGTCCCTTTGCGGCATATCGCAGAAGCCGAGGTAGGCGCCAAGCGTCCTTATCTCATCCGAAAAGGGCAGGGTGGACTCATATATATCGTTCAGCATTTCGGTATAGCTTCCGTCCATAACGGTATCAGCCGACAGCTTGGTATCGAACATCTCCTCGATGTCTCCTCTGCCGACTATCGAAAAGCTGAGCGCAAGCAAAAGTATCAGAAGCGAGGGAAGGACGAATCCGAGAAAATTATACTTATCCGCCTTGGACTCGCGGCTCAGCTCGCCAAGCAGCCTGTCCGCCGGAGCGTAGACCGAGCTCGCCGCCCTGTGATATTTAAGCTCGAACAGATCGTCCCGAGCCGCCAGGTCGATACCAGTAAGCTCCCGCTTTTCGCCCTGTTTATTTTCGCTCATGCTTAGGTTAGAGGACTTTTTTCCGCCGCGATTTTCAGAAGCGCCCTTCGGCTGTCTTTTCTTGGCTGAATTGCCCAAAGGAACCGCCCCGTTCGCCTTCTGAGAGGAGTCTTGATTATTCATATCCTTGCTATTTATATTATCTGCCATTATACGCCCTCCCGTCAAGCCGCGCTTACCATCGCTACCGCGGACAGCGCGAGCGCCGCCACGCTTATGACAACTCCGGCAAGCCTTACGGCGCCGTATGCCGTCTCGCTTTCTCCCATGGCCTCTCTAAGTCTGCGACCTGCCGCCATGCGCAAAGGAGACACATAAACTACGGCGAGCAAGCCCCACACAAGGCTCCTGCCAAGCTCGTTATACAGCTCGAAGCCTATGTCAAACTCGTATTTTCCGGGGACAAAGGCGGCAAACCAGTCCGCTATCCCGAAAACGCTTCCTCCGGTGGCGGCGATGACCGCCGCGAGCCACATCAGCGCGCTGAACACTCCCGCCGCAGCGGTGCGCCTTGTCTCAAACATCATCTGCATCACCAAAGCCGCGCCGATGACGCCCGCGAACGCAAGCCCAGCCGCTCCAAAGCCTATCGCCGCGCCGGCGAGCAGGCAGAAAACCGCTCCCGCTATCGGCAGAGCAGCCGCTCCGGCGTCCTCGAAGATCCCCCGCAGGCTCTCCCAGAGCGGGGGATACGAGTACCTTACATGGTCGATTATCAGGGATTCAGGCAGGAAGCCGGTATCCCTAAGAGGCACTTTGTAGCCGCTTATGAGGCAAAGACCCTCGGACATGTACAAAAATCCGAAGAGAGCCGTATATATGAGCGCGGCGGTCGCCGCGAGACCTACAATCGCGTTTAGGTACGGCACCGAGCCGGACAGCATCGCCGCCGCGCGAAGCCTCTCAAGAGGATAGCCCAGCACGGTGACGGCGAAAAGACCGCAGGCAAATCTCTCAAAGCCGGCGGCAAGCATGGCAAGGCTGACTTTTCTTGTGCATATCTGCTTTTTCATCTCGGAATATGGCATCAGCGGAGCCACGGTCATAAACTCAAGGGATATAAGATATACCGCAAGGTTAAGAAAGTTGGTCTCAGACTCCTTGTCCCGAAGATAAATAAGCGAGCGAAGCCAGAACACCCCGAATCCGAGCGACGCAACAGCCTGTCCTACTCCATCGCCGGGTCTCAAGAGCATCGGAAGCAGGGTAAGCCCAGTAAATCCGAGAGCGGCAGCCCTCGCCGCCTTGTACCAGCCGGCATACTTGAACCTGCCCGCCGCGTATATCACGAATAGGTCGACAACGACAACGGCATAATAAGCAGGACGCGCCCAAAGAATAAATACCAGCGAAAAAATCAAAGACGCCGCATTTTTTTCCCAGTTCTCACGGCAGACAAATACAATTATAATGTACGCCGGCAGCAAGCCGAACACAAAAAGCAGATCGGTATATGTCATTACAGCCTTCCTTTCCGTTTCATGCGGTATATACAATACAAAGGATAGGCTAATCATATCACACTCAAAAAGAGTTATCAAGAGCTATACCCGCTTCACACCGCGTTTTCGTTATCAAATCCTTAAATGTTCCTTTTCCTTTCATATATTTTACACAAATGCCGGTATAATAAGAATCACAGTAAGCGAAACGGAGCTTGACACGGATCCAAGCAGCAGGCAAGGCGGAGCTTAAAAGACCTTTTGAGATTCTGACCGATAAAGGAATAATTACCAAACAATCCTCATAAACGGAGGCAGCACTAAGATGGATATAAACAACAGCAATATCAGCGACAATGAAAACGTCAGAAGCAATAACATCCATAACGACGGCGTCAGCGACCAGGGCAACCAGCCGACGGCTTGGGACGCGGCTCCTCAGACCACGGCGGCTCAAACCGCTTCTTCGAGCTCAGCAGCCACTCAGGATACGGCGGCACAGACTGCCGCTTCGAACTACACGGCAGCCGGAGGCGATATCCAGCCCGGTCAGCCCGTCAATAGCAGCTACGCCAACAACGGCTACACCCAGTACAATTACAGCCGCCAGCAGCAGTATCAGAACACGCCGGGGCAGAGCGAGTATATATACAACAACTACGACCAGACCCCGCGCAAGCGCAGAAACGGCGGAAAAACCGCTCTCGCTGTCATAGCGGCGCTCTTGGCGGTCTTCGTAGTATCGGTAACTTCTATTTCGATATACGAATTTGTGACAACCGGAGGACTTCCGGCAAGCGACCCCAACGTGTCCGACTCGGACGGCGACGACAACATGATAGTCACCCCGGGTCAGGGTCTTACCGACCTTGAAAAGAACGAGGACGACTCAAACACAGAGTCGGAGGACAAGGCCGCGGAGCAGTCCTCGACCGTCAACAAGGATTTCCCGACGCTCGAGCAGCTTGCGGCTCCCGAGGACGCGATGTCCCTTCCCGACATCTACGACAAGGTCGCTCCTTCAGTAGTAGGCGTTTCCTGCACTCTTAGGAACGGCTCCGCTACCGGAACCGGAATCATTATCAGCGAGGACGGCTACATTATTACCAACGCCCATGTGGTCGAGGACGCCGTCAGCGTCATGATAGTTGACAGCGAAATGAACGAGTATTCTGCCGAAATCATCGGCTCGGACGCTCAGACGGATATCGCGGTGCTCAAGATAGATGAGACCGGGCTTACTCCCTGTGAGTTCGGAAGCTCCTCCAACATCAGGATAGGCGAGCTCACCGTAGTAATAGGCAACCCTCTCGGCTTTGAGCTTTACGGCTCGATGTCAAGCGGAATAATCTCGGGTCTTAACAGAAGCATCACCATCGGCGAGAAAAAGATGACGCTTATCCAGACCACCGCTTCGATAACCAACGGCAACTCGGGCGGACCGCTTATCAACGCCTACGGACAGGTAATAGGCATTACCTCGGCGAAGGTAGCCTCCATCTACGGCGAGAACCTCGGCTTTGCTATCCCGATTGACAACGCAATCCCGATCATAAACGACCTGATGAAGTACGGCTATGTCACCGGCAGACCGATGATAGGCATCTCAGGCGAGGATATAACCTCCATCATGTCGATGTTCTACAGAATCCCCGAGGGCGTGTATGTAAGATTCATCACTCCTGATTCCGGAGCTGAATTGGCGGGCATCAAGGCTGGAGACATAATCATAGGCGCGGACGGCGAAACCGTCACCACCATGGATGATCTCAACGAAATAAAGAACCGCTTCTCCGCCGGTGATACCATCACCCTGACGGTATACCGCGACGGCGAGAGCATGGATATCGACGTCGTAATGACCGAGGTCACCGACAGCTCTGAGGAGTAATCTAAAAATATAAAATATAAATTTTTCGGAAATTTTCGGGTGTCGGCGCAATATGCGCTTAACATAAATTGTATTCTTAGGTGAAGGCAGGACGTGCGGTCTGGTATCCCAAGCCGCCAAAAAACCTACGCCTAATGGCAATACAGATACCCCGGGGCTTCGGGGCCGCCCCTGCACAAAGCGCCCTATCCACCATCTTCTTAATCTTTTTCATATTTTTCCCTTTCTAATTCCGAAGGCCAGGGCTCAAAGCTTTGGTCTTCGGAACACCCCCCTTTTTTCAGGGGGGACAAGGCTGAAGGCTTTTGCCGGACGCCGGCATAAACAAGCTGATTTCCATGTTTTAAATTTCCCCTCTATGACCGTCGGGCGGCAGCTTAATGCCGCCCGGCGGTCTTTTTTTCGCTGCATAAAGGGCTTAAAAAGCGCTTACAGCAATTTCGGGATAAAAACCACGTTGCCTCTGATAGTCCGACTATCCTAAAAAATGCGCCAATGCTGCTCAATAAAGCATATTTGCCGCAATTATCGCGCCGTCCTACTTGTCAAAGCGGAAGATTTGTGATATATTTTAAGGTAACTGTGAAAAGGGAGGCGTAAAATCATGCTGCTTGCTCTTACCGTAGGACAGACAATATGGTTTCTGTTCGAGGTTCTGCTTATATTCGCAGGAATATTCGTGATAGCGGTGCTAACGCCGAAGCTCGCCGCGTATATAGACAAGCTTCGCGCAAAAAACAAATCGCCCTATGAAAGCGCGATCTCTCCCGAAAGGGTGGAGGACGGTAATTCTAAATCAGACGGCGGCGACAATTCGGAAACAGCTTCCCGCGACAGCGGCGAAAGCTCAGACCAGAGCCGCGATTAAAGCGAAATATAACGAGAGATATATAGAACAGGAGATAATATAATGTCAAAAAACGATAAAAACGAAAAGCTCGTGTCATCCATAACCCCGATGAGCGAGGATTTTGCACAGTGGTACACCGACATAGTCAAGAAAGCGGAGCTTATCGAGTACACAAGCGTAAAGGGCTGCATGGTTATCCGCCCCTACGGCTACGCGATATGGGAAAACATTCAGAGAATCCTTGACACACGCTTCAAGGAGCTCGGACACGAAAACGTCTGCATGCCTATGTTCATCCCGGAAAGCCTCCTCAATAAGGAAAAGGAGCATGTCGAGGGCTTTGCTCCCGAGGTCGCGTGGGTCACCTACGGCGGAAAGGAAAAGCTTGAGGAGCGCCTTTGCGTAAGACCTACTTCCGAGACGCTTTTCTGCGAGCACTACGCCAACATAGTCCACTCCTACAGAGACCTGCCTAAGCTCTACAACCAGTGGGTATCGGTAGTAAGGTGGGAAAAGACCACAAGACCCTTCCTCAGATCAAGAGAGTTCCTGTGGCAGGAGGGTCACACCATTCATGAGACCGCCGAGGAGGCTATAGCCGAGACGGAGAGAATGCTCGGCGTCTATGCAGACTTCTGCGAGCAGGCTCTTGCCATGCCGGTAATCAAGGGCAAAAAGACCGACAGCGACAAGTTCGCGGGCGCCGTCTCGACCTATGCCATCGAGGCTCTCATGCACGACGGAAAGGCTTTGCAGGCCGGAACCTCTCACTACTTCGGAGACGGCTTCGCCAAGGCGTTCGACATCACCTTTACCGACCGCAACAACACCGTCAGAGTGCCTCATCAGACCTCGTGGGGAGTCACCACAAGGCTCATAGGTGCTATAATAATGACCCACGGTGACGACAGCGGACTCGTTCTGCCGCCGGCTGTCGCTCCTATTCAGGTCATAATCGTTCCTGTGGCGCAGCACAAGGAGGGCGTGCTCGAAAAGGCAAACGAGCTTTACAACACTCTCAAGGCGGCGGGCATAAGAGTAAAGCTTGACGACAGTGAAAACTCTCCCGGCTGGAAGTTCGCGGAGTATGAAATGAGGGGTGTGCCGCTCAGAATCGAGATAGGTCCTAAGGACATAGCGCAGAACCAGTGCGTAGCCGTCGAGAGACACAACCGCAACAAGAGCTTTATCCCTCTTGACAGGCTGGTGGAGTGCGTCAGGGAGCGCTTGCAGTCGGTACACGACGGAATGTACAAGAAGGCTCTTGAGAACATGGAGCAAAGAACCTACAGCTGCACCTCTATAGACGAGATCAAAAAGGTGCTCGAGGAGAAGGGCGACGGCTTTGTCAAGGCTATGTGGTGCGGAGACGAGGCGTGCGAGGACAAGGTAAAGGAGCTTACCGGAGTAGGCTCTCGCTGCATCCCGTTCGAGCAGGAGCAGCTTGACGACAAGTGCGTTTGCTGCGGCAAGCCCGCCAAGTGCATGGTTATATGGGGCAAGGCGTACTGATAGCTGATTCAGCTTTTCCCAAGCCTCCAAAAAGCCGTTTGGCAAGCCTGTTATTTTCCGGTCGGCAATAAGCTTAATAACGAGATACGGTCCCGAAGGAGTCTTTCGGGACCGTTTTTTTGACCGCTCCGGGCGCGG